>JBDKIU010000103.1:0-4688 GCA_039796915.1 Bacteroidota bacterium
GGCCGAAACCAACTTTACAGATTGAACTTGTTCAGCCTTCAGACCATTGGCCTTCAACAGTGAATCCATGAAGTTTTGGAACTCAGGAGCTGCGGTATTGCTGCCTTCAAAAATGGGGCCCGAACAGGTGAAAGGCAGGCTGATTTCGTGTTCCAGGGTTTTGCTTTTGCCCGAGCATCCAGCCAAAAGAAGGATGGGCAACATGAAGGTGAGGTTTAAGATTTTCATTGGAATGTTAAACAAAGCAAATATAGAAATGTATTGTTAGTTTGAAGCAAAAGCAGTATCATCAGGCATTCATCTGACTGCTCTTGTTATCTTTGAAGCCCAAATCATGTTCATAGAAGTCCTGCTGGCCAAAATCCACAACGTACGTCTCACGCAAACAGAACTAAACTACACGGGGAGCATCACCATCGACATGGATCTGGTGGATGCCTGTGGTATGCGGCCCAACCAAAAGGTGCTGATCGTCAACAACAACAATGGCGAACGATTTGAAACCTATATCATTCCGGGTGAACGCGGTTCCGGCATCATTGGTTTGAATGGCGCCGCAGCAAGAAAAGGTCAGGTAGGTGATGAACTCATCATCATGACTTTCGGCTTGATGACGCCCGATGAAGCAGACCTGCATCAACCGAAAAACCTGTTCCCTGACCGTCAAAATAAATTATTGTGAAGCCGGTACACAGGAAAATCCTGCTTAACCTGGTTTTTCTGCTGCTGGCGCTGCTGCTGCTCTGGCTTATCCTGCAAAAAGTCGATTTGAGGTCTTCGTGGCAGGCCCTCACCGGTGCGCGCATCGGCTGGGTGCTTGGCGCCTCCTGTATCACTTTGCTGGCCCATTTTCTGCGGGCTTATCGCTGGAATTACCTCCTGCAGCCGCTCGGCTTCCGCATGAACAACCTGCGCAGCTTTTTGGCCGTGCTCAGTGCTTATCTGGTCAATGCCGGCACTTCACGTGGCGGTGAACTGCTCCGCTGCGCGATGCTTTCCCGCTCAGAACGTGTTCCGGTCGCCACTTTGCTGGGAACGGTCATCACCGAGCGCATCGTAGATGTATTTCTGCTCGGATTCATGTTCGCCGCGGCATTGCTCTTTGAATTCAGCTACCTCTTCGGGTATGTTCAGGAACATCTCTGGCAGCCGGTATATAACAAGCTCGGTGTTTCCGGTATTTTGGTGGCCGCCGCAGCTGCATTGGCACTATTGTTCCTGGCTGTTTATCTGCTTTCCCGAAAAAAAGAGCAAAAAACTGAAGCAGATGGCGATGGCCTGATTCCGAAACTGATCAGCGGTTTGCGCAGCATTTTGCAGCTGCAACAGCCTGTTCAGTTCATCCTCAGCAGCATAGGCATTTGGTTGTGCTACGCGCTTTCTGCCTGGATGCTCATGCAGGCTTTGCCGGCAACTTCCCACCTGTGGCCAACCGCCGGACTCAGCATCGTTTTGTTCTCGGCCATTGGCATCAGCATTCCCGCGCCCGCCGGACTCGGCATCGTTTTTCCCATCGCCCACGGAATTGAACAGGTGTACGGCGTTGCAGCTCAGGATGCGGCCAACTACGCACTGCTCAACCTCGCATTCAACAATATACTCATCCTCGTCACGGGCGGCATCGCCTATTTCTGTTTCTGGATGATCATGCAGAAGTTCAATAAAAACAACGATGAAACAACGCATCCTGGATAAAATCATTCCTCGTGAAGCTGCAGCAGCGCTTGGTGCACAGCTGCATGCCGAAGGTAAACGCATCGTGTTTACCAATGGTTGTTTCGACCTTTTGCATCCCGGACATGTGCGTTACCTGGAAGAAGCTTCGCTTTTGGGCGATGTGCTGGTGGTAGGTCTCAACACCGACCAAAGCGTTCGTGGCCTTGAAAAGTCGCCTTCCCGTCCCATCCAGAACGAACAGGCCCGTGCGCAGGTTCTTGCTGCGCTTGCATCGGTTGGCGCCGTGGTGCTGTTCGGAGAACCAACACCGCTGGAGCTGATTCGTGAAATTGGTCCCGATGTATTGGTGAAAGGTGCCGACTATCAACCGGAATCCATCGTGGGTTATGACGTGGTAACGGCCCGTGGCGGAAAAATCCTCACCATTCCATTTCTTCCCGGCTATTCAACCACCGCCATCGAGCAGAAAATCCTTCAGGCCCACCGGGGAGACGCATGAACAGGAAGCGCTTCTGGCAAATCCTGCGCCTCCTGTTTGTGTTGTGTTTCGCTTGGCTGATGCTGCGCGAACTGAAAGGATTTCCCGATCCGCTGCAGCTGCTGCAGATGGTTTCCGTACAAAGTCCCTGGATTTGGCCGTTGCTGTTGGTAGCCTCAGCACTCAACTGGCTCCTGGAATCCATCAAATGGCGCAAACTTTTGCAACACCTCCAGAAATGCACGCTTGGCGAGGCAGCCCGCGGAACCCTAGCCGGAGCCGCAGTGAGCAACATCATTCCCTTCCGAATTGGTGAATACATCGGTCGGCTGATGTGGGTGAAGCCGGAACAACGCATCGCCGCTGCCGCACTGTCGGTTTTTGGAAGCATGACCCAGATGCTGGTAACCATCATCTGCGGATTGGTGGCAGGCTGGTTCTTGCCGGATTTATTGCCGCCCGCAGCCAAAACACTGGCTCCGGCATTTATAACCTTGTTTGTGGTGATTGCGGTTTGGCTGCACCGAACCGGAAGGATGCCGGCGCGCGCTTCAGGGAAAATCCAGGATGCGCTTGAGCGTGTGCGTGTGCTCAGCTGGGGCAGCATGGCCTTCATCTGCAGCATTTCGGCAGCACGCTATCTGGTATTCAGCAGCACCTATGCTTTGCTCTTGCTGCATTTTGGCGTTTTGTCCGACCTCGGAACAGCATGGCAGTCTGTCGCGCTTATTTTCTTCATCCAAAGTTTCTTCCCATCCATCGCAGTGGTTGATGTGGGTGTGCGTGTGGCCGTGCCCATGATGGTGATTCAGGCTGGCAACGACCTGGCGCTTACCGCTGCCGCACTTTGTATTTACCTCTTCAATGTGTTGCTGCCCGCACTTGCAGGACTTTTTGCCATATTGCAGCAGCGTTTGCGATGATTTTTCTGTTTTGGTGTTTGTTGTTGCCCGCGCTGGGCTATGGGTTGCTTTTTGCAAGCGCAGGCCGCATCTGGTCGCGTTGGAAGAAGCCGCTTCCGCCCAAAGTCCATGCACAGGCTCCGCTGAGCATCGCCGTGGTGGCGGCCTTCCGCAATGAAGAAGACCGATTGCCCGCGCTGCTTCGCTGGTGGCATGGTCTGGATACGCAGGGTTACGAGGTTCGGTTTGTGCTTGCCGACGATCACAGCAACGATCGTTCCGCGCAGATCATCAGACAATTTCAGCAGGAACATCCCGAAATGCCACTGAGCCTCGTAGTGCCTGATGCCGGTGCGCAGGGTAAAAAAGCAGCGTTAACAGCCGCCATCCGGGCTGGTGAAGCCGATGTATGTCTGCTTACGGATGCCGATAGCCATGGAGGTTCCGCATGGCTTCAGCTGATGGCTGACACGCTGCTCCGGGAGCAACGGAAAATGGTTTGCGGTCCGGTAGCGCTGGAACAGGGATCTTCGTTTTTACGTCGCTTTCAGGCGCTGGAACATGCCGGACTCGTGGTGTTTGGCGCGGTAACGCTTCGGCTGGGAAAGCCCACCATGTGCAACGGGGCCTCGCTCATGTTTTACCGCGATGTGTGGGAAGCATTGGGTGCTTATGAAGCGCATCGTCATCTGCCCGGCGGCGATGATGAATTGTTGATGCGCGCCGTTGCTGCAAAACATCCGGGATCGGTTGGTTTCTGCAGACATCCCGAAGCTTTGGTGCACACGGCTCCCGCAGCAGATTTGATGGCGTTTTTAATGCAAAGACTGCGCTGGTCTTCCAAGGGCAGCATGCAAGGCCCGGCCGTGCGCATGTTCCGCAGCGCTTTGGTGTTGTGGTATGCTGCGCTGCTTGGTGTTTTGCCCTTGTTGTTTTTTGAAGACCTGCCCGAGTGTGCGATGATCTTGGGCGCATGGTTGCTTAAGTTGCTTGCGGAGTGCTACTATTTCAAAAGAATCACGCCGTTTTTCGGAATGGATTTTCGAAGTTGGGAATTGCTTTCTTTTCAGCTGTTTCAAACCGGCTATCCCGTGCTGATTGCGTTGGCCCGAATGCTGCGGCTGCGCTTCCACTGGAAAGGACGCGTGTATGGATGATCCATCCTTCCAGAGGCTGTATCGATTGTTTGTACCTTTGAAGCATGTATGAGCCGGACGAGCTGGAGCGCAAGGTGCTGTCGCGATTGATATTCCCGGAACACTTTGAATCTTTGCTGGAAGAAACACGGATGCCGGAAAATATCCTGGGTGACATCCTGCGCCAGTTGTTGCACCACCGGCTGGTGGTTGCCGTACCTGCGGAAACAGAAACCGCTGTGTTTTATGATGTGGATGATTTGCGCCTGTACCGTTATCGGCTAAGCCGGAAAGGGTACGACTTTATGCATCCTTCGGCCTATGGCTTTAACCAGGATGCTGGTGCTCAGGAAAGGAACGCTTGTGGTATCTCCACGGAAAATATAGCGCTGCAAAAATCTTTTCAAAGGGCCGTTTTTTAATACATCCAACGGCGCGGTTACATAAGCAGTTTCCTGTACTTCAAATCCATGTTTTTCCAGAAGTTTGACGATG
>JBDKIU010000104.1:0-8798 GCA_039796915.1 Bacteroidota bacterium
ATACGAATTTGCTGCCGGCATGCTGTTGTTTGCCGCACTTTGGATGCTGCGGAAGAAACCTTTTGCGCCGGGTGTTTTGTTCGGTATCTACCTCATCATGGCCGGCGTAGAACGCTGGTTCGTGGAAACCATCCGCGTCAATACCCAATATCATTTCGCTGGATTGGAGTTTTCTCAGGCACAACTGATTTCCGTAATTCTGATTGTCGCAGGCAGTTTTGGAATTTGGTACCTGTCTCGAAATCGTTTGCCTGAAAAGGCTTGAAGGAATAGGCTTTGAAACTGTTGCAATGATGAGGTTTTTCTGGTGCTTCTTCTTTTTATCGCCTTCTTTGCTCTTGGCGCAGGGCCAGGATTCTTCGAGGTCCAAAGTGGCATGGGAACTGGTTAATGGCGACAGCGTAAAGGTGGTAGAATTGGAAGAAGTACTGCGCAGGGAACGCTACGATTCCATGGCCCGTGTAAATTACATGCGTCTGGTGCGCAACGTAAAAAGAGCCATGCCGTATGCCAAAATGGTCGCTTATCAGATGCAGATGCTGGAAGATCAGTTGTCACGCATGGAAGGCCGCAGGGAAAGAAAGCGTTTCATCAGCCGCGCCGAACAGGTGTTGAAACAGCAGTTTGAAGCCAGTATTAAAGACCTGTCCATCAACCAGGGTAAAATCCTTATGAAGCTCATCCACCGTGAAACCGGGCGGACTACCTGGGAAGTTTTGAAATACTACAAAGGCGGAACGTCTGCGTTTTTCTGGCAATCCTTTGGCGCCTTCTGGGGGCATAACCTAAAAGATGAATGGGATCCGGTTAGCGATTACCAAATTGAATTCATCATTCGGAATTATCACTTGGAGTAGCGTTAGATTCCCGCCGGTAGTCAAACTGCATGTAACGGTCTTCTTCATTGCCATCGACTTCCGCAGGGTCCGCATCTGAATCCTTTTTTGGGTCCTGAGGTACATGTTTTCTCAAGAAAAAAGCCGTGAGGATGCCTGAAATCAAACCAGAAATATGGCCTTCATAAGAAACCTGCGGGTTTGCTGGAAACAGCCCCCAAACTGCCGATCCGTAATAAATCAGCACCAGCAGTGTAAGCACGTTGTATGCCTGATTCCGACGCCATAAAGCCAAGGCAGGAAACCATGCAATGAGGCCATACACCAAACCGCTGGCGCCAATATGCCAGAGCGGCCGGCCAATCATCCAAAGAATACTGCCGCTCAGCAGCCACATGATCAGGATTGCCCGAGGCAACAAACCGGGTGCAAAAAGTCCCAGTAAAAAACTCAGGCTGAACAACGCAAGCAAATTGCCCCAGAGATGTTCTGCAGAAGCGTGGAACAAGGGCATGGTAAGCACACCGCTCAGGGTCTCAGCCGATCTGGGCAGGATTCCGTAATCTGTAGCCTGTAATTGAAAATGACTTTGTGCCAGGGCCCCGTTCAGAATAATGAGGCACAGCAGGATGCTGTGGAGCAGGGCTTTGCCGGGTTTGAACCTCATAGCGTGATGGAACCATTCAGCCATTCCGGATCAAGGTGGCTGTCGTATTTTTTGTAGAACTGGATTGCCGGTTCATTCCATTCCAAGACCTGCCAAACCAATTTTTGACATTGTTGGGCTATTCCATAGTTCAATACATACTCAAATAAAGACGCACCTATGCCTGATCTTCGGTATTCCGGCGATACATAGAAATCTTCCAAATACAAACACCGTCCTTTCCAGGTGCTGTAGCGAAAATACCAAATGGCCATTCCTGTGATTTGCCCATGAACTTCAGCAACGGCGCAGCCGAACCAATTTCTATCGCGGCCAAATCCATCGGCCAGCATGCGTTCTGGAGTATTAATCACTTCCTGTGGTGCACGTTCGTACGCTGCAAGCTCAACGATGAGTTGATAAACGGATGCAACATCCTCTGGCTTTGCCAGACGAATGACCAAAGAAGAAGTCGGATTCATGGGTAATTAGCGAAGCACCAGCTTCTGGGTGAAACTCTGTTCACCGGAGGCCATTTTTACGAAATAGAGGCCTTTAGATAATTTCAAATCAGCAATTTCAATGCGGATAGATCCTCGGTCAAGGTCTGACTGATTGATGAGGTGCGTGTACAGGGATTGGCCTATAACATTGGTAACGCTCAACTGAACTTGTCCGCTGCTCAGTGAAGCATCTTGAAAGCTTACCAGAACATAGGTTCCGGTAACAGGATTGGGCGAAATGGAAAAATGAAGCGGACCGTTGTCTTTAGAACTCATACCCTGGGCATACGCCATAGACGCCGAGCTGAGCATCAGTGCGCATGCGAAAAGGTATGTCGCGATTCGGTTCATCGTTTACTGCAAATCTAAATAAAAAAGGGCACTGTACAAGTGCCCTTTTTTATTTAGATTTTGACTGACTCTTAGTGAGCAGCAGCTGGAGCGGCAGCAGGAGCTGGAGCAGCAGTGCTGTCCTTCTTGGTAGTGTCTTCCTGAGCAGGAGCGGCAGTAGCAGCAGGTGCAGCAGCGCTGTCCTTCTTGGTAGTGTCGCCGTTAGCTTCGCCAGATTTTCCGTTGCAAGCTGCGAATGCAAATACTGCGATGGCAGCCAGGGTGAAATAAGCTTTTTTCATCTTGTTTTTCCTTGTTTGAGTGCTGCAAATTTACGAACGGAACGGATATTTCAAATAGTTGCAAAAAAAAATCCTGTTTTCGATGAGAAATTTTGCAAAGCATTGATAATCAAAGGGTTATGAAAAATATCGAGAAAAGAATGCTTCTGAAAAGCAACTTTCCTCCTTAATTGTTTCGATTTGGTGACGAAAAACAAAATTGCAATTGTGGGCTCAGGCGTTGCCGGATTGGCCGCTGCCATCCGATTGCAACATAAAGGTTATCAGGTGCATGTGTTTGAAGCAGCTTCGGTACCGGGCGGTAAAATGGGGAACATGCAACTTGGTGCCTACCGTTTCGATACCGGTCCTTCCTTGTTTACTCGTCCGGATTTGGTGGATGAACTGTTTGAACTCTGTAACGTGAATCCCCGCGATTTGTTCCAGTATCAGCAGCTTCCGGTGGTTTGTCATTATTTCTATCCCAATGGGAAGCAGTTTCAGGCTCCTGCCGGGGCAGATGCTCTGGCACAAGCCATGGAGCAGGTTTTTGGCGAGCCTGCCGATCGTGTGCGTCGATTCTTCCGCAAGAGTTCCTTTTTATACCGCGTCACGGCGCCGGTTTTTCTGGAACGTTCCCTGCATCGGCTGGATACCTACCTCAGGCCTACAGGTCTGAGGGGCATTCTGAACCTGCCTTTTATTGATATGTTGCCCAGCATGGCTCGGCGCAACGAGTCGTTTTTTAAAACCGCCGAAGTACGTCAGTTTTTCAACCGTTTTGCCACCTATAACGGTTCAAATCCCTACCAAGCGCCGGCCACGCTGAATGTAATTCCACATCTGGAAACGGTGATGGGCGCGTTTCATCCCAAAGGCGGGATGGTTCAGATTGCCCGCAGCCTGCATGCCCTGGCCGAACGTATTGGTGTGGTTTTTCATTTCAATGCCCGGGTGAAACACATCCGCATCCATCAGGGAAAGGTTCAGGGGCTGATGCTCGCTGATGGAAAATTCATTGATGCCGGAATGGTGTTGAGCAATGCCGATGTGTATCATACGTATCGCCATTTGCTGGATGTGCCTATGCCTCAAAGGGTGGCCAACGTGGACAGCTCCAGTTCCGCGCTCATTTTTTATTGGGGTGTAAAGCAGAAATTTCCGCAATTAGGACTGCACAATATTTTCTTTTCTTCCGATTATCAACGCGAGTTTGCGCAAATCTGGGAGGAGCAACAGGCGCCCGATGATCCGACGGTTTATGTCAACATTACCTCAAAGTATGATCCAGAAGATGCTCCGGATTACGGTGAAAACTGGTTTGTGATGGTAAATGTACCTGCGAACAGAGGTCAGGATTGGACTGCGGTGCGCACCAAACTCCGGCAGACGGTAATCGAAAAGTTGTCCAAAGTGTTGCAGGTGGATTTGGCTTCACTCATAGAGGCAGAAGATGTCCTCGATCCGGTATTGATTGAATCAAAAACAGCATCCTTCCGGGGTGCTCTATACGGCAGCAGCAGCAATAAGCGTATGGCAGCCTTCTTCCGCCAGAGGAATAAGTCGAAGCAGATTCATGGCTTGTATTTCGCCGGAGGCAGTGTTCATCCCGGAGGCGGAATTCCGCTTTGTTTGCTCAGTGCAAAAATTACGGCATCTTTGACACCCGCAGTTCCGCAGCCATGAAGATGCAGAAGCACTTGAATACCGCTACCTGGCTGGCCATCATCATTTACGCCGTTGGCCTTACCTGTTTCCTCATTCCTGAGCTGGAGCCCTGGATGATGCGCCTCACACCTGTGAACATCCTGATGGCCATGGCCGCTGCGCTGCTGTTTCACAAAAAATGGAGTTCCGGATTTGTGGCCGCTGCCCTGATGATTGCGTTGGGCGGTTACTGCATTGAAGTCGCCGGGGTGAAAACAGGAGCCATTTTTGGCGCTTATTCGTATCAATCCACGCTTGGATTTGCGGCACTTGGCGTTCCCCTCATCTTGTCCGTAAATTGGTTTTTTCTGGTTTATGCTACCCGCAGCCTTGCCCAGTCGTGGGTGAAAGATCCCTTGTTGCTTTCGTTCATTGCCGCTGCATTGATGACCGGCTACGATTTCATCATGGAACCGGTGGCTGTTCGCTACGACTTCTGGACCTGGGATGCCGGGTTCATTCCATTGCAGAATTACATTGCCTGGTTCGTGATTTCATTCCTCTTTCATTACCTGTTTCTGAAATGGGTTCCGATGAATGCGAATCCATTTGCCCAACGACTGCTGGCTATTCAGGTGGTGTTTTTTGCGGTGCTGCATGTGCAGGCAAACGGAGCCCTTGCGGGTTTATTTCGCTGAATATGAGCGATATCATATCCCCGCGCCAGAACAATAGAAAAAAAAGGTTGTTACTTCCAATATGAATTGGTTGTGGAACATCCTCATCGTCCTTGCTTTTTTTGTGCTGATGGAAGGGGTGGCCTGGTTTACCCATAAGTACATCATGCACGGGTTTCTGTGGATTTGGCACCGGAGTCATCATGAACCCCGTCACGGAGCGCTGGAGCGCAATGATTTATTCGGATTCATGTTTGCCATTCCCAGCGTATGGCTGATTGTGGCCGGCGCTGAAATGTTGGACTGGCGCTTCTTTGCAGGATTGGGTATTGCCCTTTATGGCTTAGCTTATTTTCTGGTTCATGATGTGTTTGTACACCAACGCATCAAGTGGTTGAAAACCACCAACAGTCCGTACTTCCACGCCATGCGGATGACCCATTACCACCACCATACTTTTCACGGGAAAGAGGGTTCGGAAGCTTTTGGCTTTCTGTTCGTTTCCCGCAGGTTTCTGAAACGATTTTCAAAAAAATAATTCATGGCAAAAAAAGTGCTCATCGTAGGTGCAGGTCTGGGAGGCCTGGCCACAGCTCTTCGTCTTTCACATTTAGGTTATCAGGTAGAAGTGCTTGAGCGTTATCAGCGGCCCGGTGGTCGCCTGAATTTGCTGGAAAAGGACGGTTTCACCTTTGATGTGGGTCCTTCTTTCTTCAGCATGAGCTATGAATTCAGGGAACTTTTTACATCGCAAGGCCTGGAAGTTCCTTTTACCATCAAAGAGCTCGACCCGCTCTATACGGTCAACATCGCCGGTCGCGACAAAGTGTACCGCATGTTCAAGGATCTGAAAAAGCTGGCTCAGGAATTTGCCGATGAACCCAATTTTGAAGAAAAAGCACAACGCTACTTAAAGGCAGCAGGCACCATCTTCCACGATACGGAATACAAGGTGGTGAAGCGGAACTTCAACGGCATGGTGCCTTATCTGGCATCGTTGGCAACAGTTCCCATGAAGCATCTGCCCAAAATGTTCCGCAGCATGTGGGCTGAGCTGGAGCGGAATTTTGAAACGGAAGATGTAAAAGTGATTTTCTCTCTGGTTTCCTTCTTTCTTGGCGCTACACCTTTTGATACGCCGGCCGTTTACAGCTTGTTGAACTACACAGAATTACAGCACGACGGCTATTGGAATGTGGAAGGCGGCATGTACAAAATTGTGGAAGGAATCATGCCCATCCTTCAGGAACGCGGCGTGCGGTTTCACTACAATACCGAAGTTACCGGCGTAGAACTGAAACAAGGTAAACTCCATGCTGTTGTTGATGCGGAAGGTAAAGGCTGGACGGCGGATATTTTCGTGTGCAATGCGGATGCCGCCTGGTTCCGCGGCGCCATCCTAAACCGCAAAGCATACCGCGAGGAAAAGCTGGATAAATTGGATTGGACACTTGCGCCGTTCACGATTTATCTGGGCGTAAAAGGTAAAATTGACGGTATTGCCCACCACAATTATTTCCTGGGCAACAACTTCAAGGCCTACGCCGATATGATTTTCAAAACATCCGTAGCTCCCGAGAAACCTTATTACTACGTGAATGTGGCGTCCAAAAGCAATCCGGAATGTGCACCTGAAGGCTGTGAGAACTTGTTCATCCTTTGTCCGGTGCCCGACCTGCGGCATAAACCCGATTGGTCTGATGCGGAAAAACTCACCGAAGACATCATCGCTGATTTGAGCGCCAGGGTTGGTTACGACATCACAAACAACATCATCAGTAAAACTGTTTATACACCTGTCGATTGGATGCGTATGTTTAATTTATACAAAGGAAGTGGATTGGGTCTGGCGCATGGAATGAACCAAATCGGAGCATTCCGCCCTTCCAACAAAGACGAACAATTGAGCAACCTGTATTATGTGGGCGCAAGCACCGTTCCAGGCACAGGATTGCCCATCGTTGTTATTGGTTCTAAACTCGTTACGGAAAGGATTACCCATGAGCATGGAACTTTATCATAAAACGGCCCTGGCTTGCAGCAAACGGGTGGCACTGAATTACAGCACTTCGTTTTCGCTGGGCATTCGCATGTTGTCTAACGACTACCGCTGGGCGGTCTATGCCATCTATGGATTTGTGCGGCTGGCCGATGAAGTGGTGGACACCTTCCATGACCACGACAAGGCTGCACTGCTGGCCGATTTCAAAAAAGAAACCTACCGCGCCATCAGAGACGGCATCAGCACCAATCCCATCCTGCATTCCTTTCAAAAAGCATGTCGAGAGTTCAATATTGGTGAGGAACTCATTGAACCGTTTTTCAACAGCATGGAAGAAGATCTGGAAAGTGCCACGCACAATGCAGGTTCGTACAGTGAATACATTTATGGTTCTGCAGAAGTGGTTGGCTTGATGTGTTTGAAGGTGTTCTGTCACGGAAACCAGGAGCGCTATGATTTCTTCGTTCCTTCAGCGCGGGCGCTGGGTTCTGCATTCCAGAAGGTGAACTTTATCCGCGACCTGAAAAGTGATTTCGATGAACGCGGACGTGTTTATTTCCCCGGTGTTGACTTTTCGGCCTTCAATGACCATCAAAAAATGGACATCATTGCCGACATCAAAAAAGATTTCGAGCTTGCATATCAGGGCATCAAAAAACTGCCCATTGGCTGCCGTTTCGGGGTGTACACCGCCTACAGGTATTACCTGAAGCTGCTCGAAAAAATTGAACGATCCACGGTGCAACACATCATGGAAGAGCGAATCCGTATTCACGATTCCCAGAAAATGACGCTGCTCCTGAAGAGCTACCTTCGGGTGAAGGTTAACGTGATGTGATCTTCCGCTTAGCGGAACCTCTTTAACTGATTGTACTGGAACGTCCATTCGGGCGTTTCGAGTTCTTGTCCATCATCGGGAACTTTGAACCAAGGCGAAAGCTCAGGTTGTCTGTAATTACGCAATACATGCATATCCTGCGCGGGCATATAGCTCTGGGCCAGCAGGAAATATCGATTTCCCAGGCTGTCCTGGCACACATCCATCACAATCACAGCGTGTCCCGGACTGCCTCCCTTGATCCATACATCTCCAGACTGAACCTCGGTGGCTTTGACTGATTGAAGTTCCCGCTCCAGAGAAAGGGTTCCGGCAAATATGAACACCTGCTTCATCCAGGCATCGAAGCTGCTGCGTCCTGAATCGGGTTGCTGTGTGCATGCCCAGCTGGTTTGATTACCGTTCACGTTCACCCTGCAACCCCGCATCCATTGATCAAAGCGGCAGGAGAAGTTGTTGGTGAAGTTGAAGTGCAGCTGCGCATAAGCCTTCTTCTGATATAAATATTCTGCCCGCAGGCGCATCACCGCATCGGCGCATTGCTGCAGGTTTTCGCTGCCCGTGCTGAGTTCCAGAACCGCCGCATGTGCCGCGCCTGTTTTCTCCTGACCATCATGATAGTACACCGCCGTGCCGTGTGGTTTGAGTGGGAACTGACGCAGGTAAGCGCCGAAACTGCCCTGACTTAAGGGCATGCGTGTGCATCCTTCCGGACATGGAAATCGCGTGGATACTACATCGCCGGATGGTTTGCCTGAAGAAGCAAGGGCGGTGCTGTTGTTTCTGCGATTGGTTTCAGGACGTTTTGAATCAAGAGGCTGGCAGGCTAGGTGCAACAGCACGAAGCTCAGATGCGCAACAGGAATAATATTAATATGCATATAAGAAAAGTGTTAATGACTGCATTGTTCAATAAGCCCGGGCAGTGATAAGTCGCCGAACTTGCCCGAACTCATCAGCAGCAGAATACAAGGTTTATCGCTGTGCCGCACCCGCTGGATTAAAGAGGCTGAAAGGTCCCTGCCTGTATGAAAAACC
>JBDKIU010000105.1:0-23418 GCA_039796915.1 Bacteroidota bacterium
ATGTTATTCAGATAACCTATGGCCTGAACGGCGGTAAAGGCTATGGTAAGAATACGGGTGTACTGATTGATTTTCCTGCGACCTTCTTCACCTTCCTTTTGCATGCGTGCAAAGGCTGGAATAGCCAATGACACCAGCTGCATAAAGATCGAAGCTGAGATGTAAGGCATGATGCCAAGCGCGAGGATCGCTCCACGTGCAAAGGCACCACCCGCAAAGATGTTCACCAGACCCAGCAGCGAATCACTTGATTGCTGTTGTAAACCTGCCAGTTCTTCTGAATCGATACCTGGAAGAATCACAAATGTTCCCAAGCGGTAAACCAGCAGGAACAATGCTGTGTTCTTAATACGCGTACGAAGTTCTTCAATACGCCAGATATCTTTGATCTTATCGATCAGACGTCGCATTTCAGTTGATTATTTGTACAGAACCACCCGCCTTTTCGATGGCTTCTTTAGCTGTAGAGGAGAAAGCATGCGCGTGAACTTCAAGCGCAGTAGAAACGGTACCACGACCTAAGATTTTCACCAGATCATTTTTACCCACCATGTTGCGTTCAATCAAAACAGCAAAATCAATTTTGCTGATTTTCTTTTCTTCCGCAATTTGTTGCAACACATCAAGATTGATGGCAGCATATTCTACACGGTTGATGTTTTTAAACCCACCTTTAGGAATCCGGCGTTGCAATGGCATCTGACCACCTTCAAAACCTACTTTCCTGGAATAACCTGTGCGGGATTGTGCACCTTTATGACCTTTGGTAGAAGTTCCACCCTTTCCGGAGCCCTGGCCCCTGCCAATACGTTTTGATTTTTTTACCGAACCGGGAGCCGGCTTTAGGTTGCTGAGGTTCATAAGTTCAGTCTATTGTTTCTATCGTCAACAAATGCTTCACTGTATCAATCATACCCGAAAGTTGGGGATTGAGTTCCAATTCGCGACTGCGGTGAAGTTTACGCAATCCGAGTGCAACCAAAGTTGCTTTCTGATTTTTAGGATGACCTATGGCGCTTCGCACCAAAGTAATTTTCACTTTCGCCATGTTCTTAACCATTAAAAACTTTCTTCAGATGAACACCGCGAAGCTGAGCCACGGTATAAGGATCCCTCATTTTGGTCAGCGCATCAAAAGTAGCTTTTACCACGTTGTGCGGGTTAGAGCTGCCTTTAGATTTAGCCAATACATCATGGATGCCTGCGCTTTCCAAAACTGCACGCATCGCACCACCTGCAATAACGCCGGTACCGTGAGCTGCGGGTTTCAGAAACACATTACCTCCACAAAACTTTCCATGCTGAGGGTGCGGAACAGTTCCGTTAATCACTGGCACCTTGATCAGATTCTTTTTGGCGTCTTCTATGCCTTTGGTTACCGCATCCTGAACTTCGGAAGCCTTACCCAGGCCATGACCTACCACACCTTTACCATTTCCAACTACAACAATAGCTGTAAAGCTGAACGTACGACCTCCTTTTGTAACTTTCGCTACACGGTTAATGGCCACAACTTTTTCGGTAAGTTGCTCCAGATCACTGGACTTAACACGTTTTATATTCTGATTGGACATTTCTGTAGTTTAGAATTGAAGACCTCCCTCCCTGGCTGCATCAGCCAGGCTTTTTACCCTGCCGTGGTACAAATAACCACCACGATCGAAAACCACGGAAGTGATTCCTGCAGCAATTGCTTTTTCTGCAATCTTTTTACCTACCATCGCAGCTTTTGCAACTTTGGTTTCTTTTACCGCTGCGATATCCTTCTCTTTAGAGGAAGCAGCGCATAATGTATGACCTTTCAGATCATCCACTATTTGAACGTAGATATCAGTATTGCTGCGGAACACATTCAGGCGAGGCCTTTCCTGCGTGCCTTGTATTTTACCGCGGATTCTTCTGCGGATTTTATCTCTTCTGGACGTTTTTCTCGTTGCCATTGCTCTTAATCACTTATTTAGATGCAGATTTACCGGCTTTTCTTCTCAACTGTTCGCCTGCAAAACGAACACCTTTTCCTTTATATGGCTCAGGCTTACGGAATGAACGAATTTTCGCAGCAATATGTCCCAGCAGTTGTTTGTCAACACTGGTCATGGTGATGCTTGGATTTTGTCCTTTCACTGTTTCTGTAACCACCTGAATTTCCTTGGGTACTTCCAAAACAATTCTGTGCGAATGTCCTAAAGAGAAGTCAAGGATGTTTCCCTGGTTGCTCACTTTGTAACCTACACCAACCAGCTCTTGCTTTACCGTATGGCCATCATGTACACCAATCACCATATTGTTGATGAGCGAACGATAGAGGCCGTGCAGCGCTTTCTCCTGCTTGGTTTCACCTGAACGGCTCACGGTCAGATGACCGTCTTCCTGAGAGATGGAAAAGCCCGGGTTGAGTTGTTGTGTAAGCGTACCTTTCGGTCCTTTAACCGTAACAAGGTTTGCTGAATCAATACTTACCTCCACTTTAGCAGGCAGTTTAATGATTGATTTTCCTACGCGTGACATTTTTTTCTTCTTTTGATCAGGAAACGTAACACAAAATTTCTCCGCCGACATTTTGCTGGCGAGCTTCTTTATCGGTCATTACACCCTTGCTCGTGGTGATGATTGCTACGCCCAAACCATTCAAGACGCGAGGCAACTCGTCTTTACCGGAATATTTACGCAGACCGGGCTTACTGATACGAATCAGATCACGGATGGCGGATTCCTTGGTTACGGGATGATATTTCAATGCAATCTTGATAACGCCCTGATGGTTTTCAGTTTCTTCGAACTTGTACTTCAGGATATATCCTTTTTCGTAAAGCACACGTGTGATTTCACGCTTGATATTGCTTGCAGGGATTTCCACGATGCGGTGGTTTGCATGAATAGCATTCCGCAATCTGGTAAGGTAATCTGCTATTGGGTCAGTCATGATTGTTTCTTTTATAAATTACCAACTGGCTTTTGTTACACCGGGGATCTTGCCATCGTTGGCCATTTGACGGAACATATTCCTGCACAAGCCGAAGGTGCGGATATAGCCTCTGGGCTTACCGGTGATTTTGCAACGATTGCGCAAACGCACGGGTGATGCATTTCTTGGAAGCTTCTGCAAACCTTCATAGTCGCCTGCTTCAATCAGGGCTTTGCGCTTTTCAGCATAACGGGCAACCATTTGCTCTCTTTTGCGCTGCCTTGCTTTTATTGACTCTTTTGCCATCTAATTATTTGCTTTTGAAAGGAAAGCCCATGTTGCGAAGAAGTTCCAGACATTCCTCATCGGTTTTTGCGGTTGTCACGATTGTGATGTCCATACCGTTGATGCGGCTTACTTTATCGATATCAATTTCCGGGAAAATGATCTGTTCGGTGATGCCGAGCGTATAGTTGCCGCGACCATCAAAACCTTTAACAGCCAAACCCTGGAAGTCACGAACACGAGGCAGTGCAACGGAAGTGAGACGTTCCAGGAATTCATACATCCTGTCTCCACGAAGCGTAACCTTTGCTCCGATAGGCATGTTTTCCCTGAGTTTGAAGTTACTGATTGCTTTCCTGGAGATGGTTGCCTGTGCCTTTTGACCTGCAATGCGTGACATTTCGTCAACTGCCGCATCAATCATTTTCTTATCAGATACAGCAGCTCCAACACCCTGGTTTAATGATACCTTGGTGATTTTTGGAACTTCCATCGGGTTTCCATATCCAAACTTCTGCATCATTGCAGGAGCAGCGGATTCTTTATAGTGCGTTTTCAGCCTTGGTGAATAGCTCATGATATTTTCAATTAGTCGATGAATGAACCAGTGCGCTTGTTGTAACGTTTGTTTTTGCCTTCAGCATCCTGTTTACGACCCACCTTAGCGACATCGCTGCCTTCCATCACCATGAGGTTACTCATGTGAATCGGAGCCTCGATTTTTTCGATACGTCCACTGGTATTTTGGGCAGTGGGCTTGTAGTGTTTGGTTACCAGGTTAAGGCCTTCTACCACAGCTCGGTTCGTTGCAGGAATTACGCGAATTACCTTACCGGTTTTTCCTTTTTCGTCCCCGGCGATTACTTTCACCGTGTCGTTTTTCTTGATTTTCTGTTTCATCACTTATTATAATACTTCCGGAGCCAGTGAAACAATCTTCATGAACTGCTTGTCGCGAAGCTCACGCGCTACGGGACCGAAGATACGTGTACCTTTTGGTTCGTCGTTGTTGTTTAACAACACGCAGCTATTTTCATCAAATCGGATGTAAGATCCGTCAGGACGACGAACTTCCTTCTTGACACGAACAACTACGGCCTTTGAAACAGCACCTTTCTTCATACCTGAAGAAGGCATAGCGGACTTCACGCTGACAACAATCTTGTCGCCAACACTAGCATAGCGTCTGCCGGTTCCACCGAGCACGCGGATGCATAATACTTCTTTTGCGCCGCTGTTATCGGCTACTTTGAGTCTGGTTTCCTGCTGTATCATTACTTGGCCTTTTCAACTATTTCTACAAGCCTCCAACGCTTCATTTTGCTCAGCGGACGTGTTTCCATGATGCGTACAACATCATTTACACCACATTCGTTTTTGTCGTCATGAGCATAGAAGGTTTTAGTCTTCTTAAAGTACTTTCCGTATTTCGGATGTTTTACGTTTCGAACCACAGCTACTGAAATGGTTTTATCCATTTTGGCGCTGGTTACGCGTCCCACGATTTCCTTGCGGGCGTTCCTATTGGCTTCCATTAATCCTGTTCTTCTTTACGTTTCAAAGCCGCAAGTTCAAAGGTAATGCGGCGTGCATTCAATTCAGTAAGATACCTGGCTACGTTACGACGAGCTTCTTTCAATTTGCTGGGTTGATCCAGCTTTGAAACAGCATCGGTAAAGCGTAACTTCTGGTAACGAAGTTTTTCCTCTTTGTATCTTTCGATCAACTCACGGGTTGGAGTTGACTTGATTTCCTCGTATTTCATAATCAGTTATCCTCTGAAAAATCAGGTTTTACTACAAATTTAGTCTGCACGGGCAATTTCATGGCTGCCAAACGCATTCCCTCCTGAGCTACTTCCAGGGGAACACCAGCTACTTCGAACATAATGGTTCCAGGTTTAATGATGGCTACCCAATACTCTGGTGCACCTTTACCTTTACCCATTCGCACTTCGGCTGGTTTCTTGGTAACTGGTTTGTCCGGGAAGATACGGATCCACACCTGACCTTCTCTTTTCAGATAACGGGTCAGTGCGATACGTGCTGCTTCAATCTGACGTGCAGTAATCCAGGCAGGTTCAAGGCTCTTCAGGCCACAGCTGCCAAAATTTAAACGATGACCGCGTGTTGCAAGACCTTTTACGCGGCCTTTCTGCATTTTGCGGAATTTGGTTCTTTTAGGACTCAGCATTGCTCCTCTATATTATCGGTTATCCCTTCTTGGTCCACGGTCACGGTCACCGCCTGTGCGACGACGCCTGTCATTATTACCACCCTGGTCGCGACGGCCTGGACCACGTCCTCCGCCATGACCTTCTCTGCGGTCAGATTTTTCGTGTACCGGAGCCAGATCTACTTTTCCAAAAATGTCACCACGGCAAATCCATACCTTGATGCCAATTTTTCCATAAACGGTCTGAGCTTCACTCAGCGCATAATCAATATCAGAACGAAGTGTGTGCAAAGGAGTACGTCCGTCTTTATATTGTTCAGTACGCGCGATTTCTGCACCGTTCAAGCGACCACTGATACGGATTTTAATACCTTCCGCACCCATCCTCATTGAACTTCCGATGGCACCTTTCAATGCACGCTTGAAAGAAATCCTTCCTTCAATCTGGCTGGCGATGCTATCGGCAACCAACTTTGCATCTAATTCTGGACGCTTGATCTCGTTGATGTTGATTTGTACGTCCTTCTTGGTGATTTTACGAATCTCCTCACGGATGGTATCCACTTCCTGCCCACCTTTACCAATCACAATACCAGGTCTGGCAGTGTTGATGGTAATGGTTATGCGCTTCATGGTGCGTTCAATGATTACTTTACTAATTCCGCCTTTGGGAATGCGCACACGGAGGTATTTGCGAATTTTCTCGTCCTCGACCAGTTTATCGCTGTAGTTCTTACCTCCGTACCAGTTGGAGTCCCAACCGCGGATGATTCCCAACCTCAGACCTACGGGGTTTACTTTTTGTCCCATTTTATGCGTTTGTATCTTCGGTTAATGATTCTGCTGATTTTTGTGCTCCAACATCTTGACGGCTGTCAACGATAATGGTGATATGGTTGCTGCGCTTGCTGATACGGTTTCCGCGTCCCTGTGGCGCTGTGCGCAGGCGCTTGATGGTAAAACCTGCATCAACCATTACAGTCTTTACAAACAGGTCACTTTCCTCGATGCGTCTGCCTTCGTTCATTTGAGCCCAGTTCGCAATACCGCTTCTCAGCAGCTTGCTCACATATTGAGCGTACAAAGGACGTTGACTAAACTGCAGGATGTTCAATGCTTTATCCACATTTACACCGCGAATCTGATCTACAACCAGTCGCATTTTGCGCGGTGACATGGGACAGTTCCTTAAAATTGCTTTTGCTTCCATCCTGCTTCTTACTTATTGTGTCCTTTAAAAGTACGGGTAGGTGCAAATTCACCCAGTTTATGTCCCACCATATTTTCTGTTACATATACGGGAATGAATTTGTTACCGTTGTGCACGGCAAACGTGTGACCAACCATGTCCGGAATAATCAAACTCCTTCTGGACCATGTTTTGATGACAGTCTTTTTATTGGTTTCATTCATTTTGGCCACCTTCCGGTCGAGTTTAAAGTCTACGAACGGGCCTTTTTTCAGCGATCGTGCCATGTAGTTTATTTGCTGTTACGTTTGCTCTTTCTGCGTTCAATAATCAAGCGGCTGCTGCCTTTCTTGGTGCTTCTGGTTTTTTGACCCTGAGCATAGATAAGGTTCCTGGAACGTGGCTGACCACCTTTGTTCCTACCTTCACCACCACCCATGGGGTGATCTACCGGGTTCATTGCTGCCGGACGTACACGTGGACGAATACCGAGCCAGCGTGAACGACCTGCTTTTCCTTTGCGTGTGTTACTATGATCGCTGTTGGAAACAGTTCCAATAGTAGCCATGCAGTTTGCCAATACCAGGCGAGATTCACCTGAAGGCAGTTTGATGGCAGCATATTTACCTTCACGAGCCAAAAGCTGTGCTGAAGATCCAGCGCTTCTGCATAGGCGGGCACCCTGACCAGGCTGCATTTCTACGTTGTGAATCATAGAACCCAAAGGAATTTGACTCATAGGAAGTGCATTTCCAACTTCAGGAGCTGAACCTGGGCCGCTTTCTACCTTCATGCCAACCTTCAGGCCTGTTGGTGCTACGATATAGCGCTTCTCTCCATCGGTATAACCTACCAATGCAATGAAAGCTGTTCTGTTTGGGTCATACTCAATGGACATAACTTCTGCAGTCATTCCCATTTTGTCTCTTTTGAAGTCAATGATCCTGTATTTGCGCTTATGGCCTCCGCCAATGTAGCGCATGGTCATTTTACCGGTATTGTTCCTGCCACCAGATTTCTTGATGGGGATCAATAAGGATTTTTCAGGTTTATCTGAAGTAAGTTCAGCAAACGCATTCGCTATGCGAAAACGAGTTCCTGGAGTTACCGGACGTAATCTGTTCAGTGCCATTCTTCTTTAGATATTTTCGTAAAAATCAATAGTTGAACCTTCTTTCAGGGTAACAATGGCCTTTTTCACTGCCTTGTTGTAACCTGAAATCTGTCCGGTGCGCCTGTTTTTGCGTGATTTGCCACGTGCAATCATCGTATTTACGCGATCGACCTGCACATTGTAGAAATCTTCAACCGCCTTACGGATTTCATCCTTTGTGGCTTTCGGATCAACTACGAAACCATATTGCTGCCTCTTTTCAGTAAGGCCAGTCATTTTTTCTGTAATCAGGGGTTTTTTCAGTACCATCTCAGTCATTGTTATAAGTGTCCCCAATAGCCTTCACCGTAGATTCAAATAGAATAAGGTTATGGGCTTTCATGATTTCATAAGTGTTCAAATCTGAGGCATTCATGATTCGATTGTTCGGAATGTTTCTGCCCGAGAGATACACATTTCTATTCAGCGAAGGCGTCACAAACAATGTTCTGCCTGTAACTTTCAGATTGCCAAGCACGCGGTTGAAGTCGCTTGTTTTAGGCGCATCCATGATCAAATCTTCCATCACCTTGATTTGATTTTCTTTCACTTTATAGCTCAGTGCAGAAAAACGAGCCAGCCTTTTCAGTTTCTTGTTGAGTTTGAAACTGTAGTTTCTTGGACGTGGACCATGAATTCTACCACCACCAACGTAAATACCGGCTTTGATACTACCATGACGTGCTCCGCCTGTGCCCTTTTGACGAAACAGCTTTCTGGTACTTTTGCTGATTTCGCTGCGATCTTTGGATTTGTGCGTACCCTGACGCTGGTTGGCCAAGAACTGTTTCACATCCAGATAAATGGCGTGGTCGTTTGGTTCAATACCAAATATTGCTTCCGGGAGAACTACTGTTCTGCCTGTTTCTACTCCTTCTTTGTTTAAGACTTTAAATTCCATCTCAGCGTTCGATTATAACTGTGGAACCATTGTAGCCAGGGATACTTCCTTTGATGATCAAAAGATTCTGATCTGCAACTACTTTTAAGATTTGGAGGTTCACTCCTTTTACCCTGCTGCCTCCTGTGCGACCGGCCATGCGGATTCCTTTGAATACGCGTGCTGGAAACGAACAGGCGCCAATGGAACCAGGGTGACGCTGACGGTTGTGCTGACCGTGGGTAGATTCACCCACACCCGCAAAGCCGTGGCGCTTAACCACACCTTGGAATCCTTTTCCTTTGGAAGTTCCGATGACATCCACAAAATCTCCTTCAGTGAAGATGTTTACATCTAACACGTCGCCG
This sequence comes from Bacteroidota bacterium, assembly GCA_039796915.1. Lineage (GTDB taxonomy): Bacteria > Bacteroidota > Bacteroidia > NS11-12g > UBA955 > REEB481. The sequence goes on from JBDKIU010000105.1 coordinate 8,956, forward strand.
ATTTTTGCAGTGGCCTCAGCGCCTTCCATGTTGCGAAACTCATGATATGCTCTTTTTGGAGCTGTGTTCGCTTTGGCGCAATGCCCGGTAATGGCTTTGGAGGCATGCTTGGGTTTCATGTCGCCCCATGAAATCTGAATGGCGCTATAGCCATCTTTTTGTTCATTCTTCACATGGGTTACAACACATGGTCCAGCCTGGATGACGGTACAAGCGACACTGCGCCCGTTCTCATCAAATATGCTGGTCATTCCCAACTTTTTACCGATTAATCCTTGCATGATGATAGTTATATTTTGATTTCCACGTCTACACCACTAGGAAGCTCAAGCTTCATGAGTGCATCCACGGTTTTCGTAGAACTGTTATAAATGTCGATGAGACGTTTGTAAGAACAAACCTGGAACTGTTCCCTGGCCTTCTTGTTCACGTGAGGTGAACGGAGGACAGTAAACACTTTCTTTCTGGTAGGCAGTGGAATTGGACCACTCACCACCACACCGGTTTGTTTTACGGCCTTTACGATTTTCTCCGTGCTCTTATCAAGCAGGTTGTGGTCGAAAGACTTGAGCTTTATCCTGATCTTATGGCTGATCATTGAACTATTTACTTTTATGCGTTAGATGATGATTTTCCGTTCACTTTCTTGAGCACCTCATCGGCAATGTTCCTAGGCGTTTCGGCATAGTGGCTGAACTCCATGCTTGAACTTGCACGACCGGAGGTAATGGTACGAAGTGAAGTTACGTAACCAAACATTTCGCTCAGTGGAACCTTCGCTTTTACTACCTGCGAACCTGCACGCTCATCAATACCTTCAAGCTGACCGCGACGACGGTTCAGGTCACCCATTACGTCACCCGTATTTTCAGCAGGAGTTACTACTTCCAATTTCATGATTGGCTCCAGCAACACCGGTCCGCAATTTTTGGCAGCTTCACGGAAACCACCGCGTGCAGCAACTTCAAATGACAGAGAGTCAGAGTCCACGTTGTGGTAAGAACCATCAAACAAACGAACCTTCATCCTGGTGATGGGATAACCAGCCAACACACCATTTTCCATGGCTGCTTTGAAACCTTTTTCTACTGAAGGAATGAATTCACGAGGGATTGAACCACCCACAATTTCATTCACAAACTGAAGTCCTTCAGCCGTAAAGTCTGCATCAGCAGGGCCTAATTCAAACTGAATATCAGCGAATTTACCGCGTCCACCGGTTTGCTTCTTGTATACTTCCCTATGGGTGAAGTTTCTTGTAATGGCTTCCTTGTATGCAACCTGAGGCGCACCTTGGTTACATTCAACTTTGAATTCGCGCTTCAAACGATCAACGATGATCTCGAGGTGCAATTCTCCCATTCCGGAAATAACTGTTTGACCAGTATCCTGATCTGTATGTACACGGAAAGTAGGATCTTCTTCAGAAAGCTTGGCAAGGGCTGTTCCCAGCTTGTCAACATCTGCCTGAGTTTTAGGCTCAATGGCCAGACCAATCACCGGATCAGGGAAGTTCATTGCTTCCAGCACGATTGGATGATTCTCAGCACAAAGTGTATCGCCTGTTTTGATATCCTTGAAACCTACAGCTGCACCAATATCACCAGCACCCAGGAAATCGATAGGGTTCTGCTTGTTGGCATGCATCTGGAAAATACGTGAAATTCGTTCCTTCTGACCGCTTCTGGTATTGAGCACGTAAGAACCTGCATCAAGTTTACCAGAGTAGGCACGCATGAAGGCAAGACGGCCTACATAAGGATCTGTTGCAATTTTAAACGCCAGTGCGCAGAAAGGTTCTTTGTAATCCGGCTTACGAACTACTTCCTCGTCTGTGTCAGGGTTGGTGCCTCTGATCACGTCCTTGTCGAGCGGGCTTGGCATCAATTCCATTACCAGGTCGAGCATGGTTTGCACACCTTTATTTTTGAATGAAGAACCGCAAACCATCGGAACGATTTTCATTTCGAGGGTTGCCTTGCGGAGTGCATTCAAGATTTCACGTTCAGTGATGGAAGTAGGATCATCGAAGAACTTCTCCATCAACGTGTCGTCGTATTCAGAAACAGCTTCTAAAAGCTTTTCGCGCCACTCGGTAGCTTCATCCAACATGTCTGCGGGAATTTCAACTACTTCGTAAGTCATGCCTTTGTCCGCTTCATTCCAGATCATTCCACGGAAGTTGATCAGGTCAACTACACCGCGGAAATTATCTTCAGCTCCAATAGGCAATTGCAGAGGGACTGCATTGCTGCCCAACATTTCCCTTACCTGACGAACTACGTTCAGGAAGTCGGCGCCAGCACGGTCCATTTTATTTACGAAACCGATACGCGCAACATTGTAATTATTGGCAAGACGCCAGTTTGTTTCAGATTGTGGTTCAACACCGTCAACGGCGCTGAAAAGGAACACCAGACCATCAAGCACACGCAAGGAGCGGTTTACTTCAACAGTGAAGTCAACGTGGCCAGGAGTGTCAATGATGTTGATATGGTATTTGTTGCCACGGTAGTTCCAGAAAACGGTAGTAGCAGCTGAAGTGATGGTAATACCACGCTCCTGCTCCTGCACCATCCAGTCCATTGTAGCAGCTCCATCGTGAACTTCCCCGAGTTTGTGGTTCACACCGGAGTAATACAGGATGCGCTCTGTAGTTGTGGTTTTGCCCGCATCAATGTGCGCTGCAATACCGATATTTCTTGTTAAGGCTAAGTCGCGAGACATAAATATTCAATAGACTGTTATACCCTGAAATGACTAAAGGCCTTGTTAGCTTCGGCCATTTTATGGGTATCTTCTTTTTTCTTTACTGCAGCACCTTCACCCTTAGCTGCTGAAAGAATTTCACCTGCGAGGCGGGAAGCCATGGATTTTTCGTTGCGCTTACGTGCATAAGAAACCATCCATTTGATGCCTACGGCGATTTTCCTTGCGGGAGGAACTTCGATTGGAATCTGGAAGGTAGCACCTCCAACCCTGCGGGCTTTCACCTCTACGGTTGGCATAACGTTATTCAAAGCTCGTTTCCAAACTTCCAGTCCTTCTTCTTCCGTCTTTTTGGCAACCAAATCCAAAGCATCATAGAAAATAGTGAATGCTGTTGATTTCTTGCCATCCCACATCAAACTGTTTACGAAACGGGTTACGAGTGGATCGTTGAATTTAGGATCGGGTGCAGTGATGCGCTTGCGCGGGCGTGATTTTCTCATTTCAGTTCAGCTTATTTTTTATCCTTTGCCTTAGGACGTTTCGTTCCATACTTAGAGCGGCGTTGGTTACGTCCTTCAACACCGGCCGTATCCAAAGCACCCCGAACGATGTGGTAACGCACACCTGGCAAATCCTTTACCCTGCCACCACGCACCAGTACGATGGAGTGTTCCTGCAGGTTATGACCTTCACCTGGAATGTAGGCGTTCACTTCTTTTCCGTTGCTCAGGCGAACACGGGCAACCTTTCTCATCGCAGAGTTAGGTTTCTTAGGCGTTGTGGTGTACACACGGGTACAAACACCCCTTCTCTGAGGGCAGGCATCAAGCGCTGGCGACTTGCTTTTGTTCACCAGTGTTTCCCGGCCTTTTCTTACCAATTGTTGTATGGTTGGCATTTTGTTTTTTGCGTAATCTTCCTTAAAAAGGACGGCAAAAGTACGATTCTATTTCGGCTTTCGCAACAGTCCTTCAGACTTTTTTCATTGGGTTTTTACTTTCCCCCGAAAGGCATACTTCCTTCATCCTCAACACACTGCCACAGTTCCATAAACGCAACTGCAGCTTGCCGTCAGGTTTCAAGAAGCATATTTTTATTTCTGAGCAGCATCAGCATAACCAGCGGAGCGCCCAGGATGGAACAAACCACGTTGACCGGTAAATTGCTTCCTGCGGCCGGAAGCATGGAACAAAAATGTGCAGTAAGCATGAATAAAGCGCCAAGCAGTATTGTTCCGTGCAGCAGAAACTGATGTAAAGATGTTCCCAAAAGTAACCTCGCCATGTGGGGTATGACCAAGCCCACAAATGACAGCGGGCCACACCATGAGGTAACCGTTCCGGCTAAAATGGCCGTCAACAGCATCATCCACCTTCTGAATATATGAATATGCAAACCCAGACTTTGGGCATACGCATCACCCAGCTGATAAACATCCATGGCTCCGTGCCTGCTGCGCACAAAAAAGAATGTTCCGGCAAGTACCGTGGCTATGACGAAGTGTGGCACCCAACCGGGCACATATAAATTCCCCATTCCCCACAAAACAAAGTTGCGGATATCGCTTCCACTTGCCATGTACTGTAGAAACTCTACAATGGCTGAAACAAAATGCCCGGCGAGGATACCGAAAATAAGCAGAGAAACAGTGCTTTTCAGTTTACTATACACGGCAATATTCACCAGCAACATGAGCAATGCACCACAAACGGCAGCAACTGTTTTAATCGAAGCAATACCTGCCAAAGCTGGAATTCCTGTTCCGGCAAGCACCACCAGGGCAATGCCCAGACTTGCACCTGAACTGATTCCCAGAACATACGGACCGGCCAATGGATTTCTGAACACATTTTGCATCATCAGGCCGCACAGTGCAAGTGAAGCCCCGGCCAGCAGCGCCATTAATGCAGCAGGTAAACGATATTCCATCAAGAGCAACCTGGCCATGCCTGCGTCCATATTCCAAAGAAATCCTCCACTGCCCAACATCAGGGACGCCAGAAAAACCATGGCCAGAAGTATCCATAGGAATAAAAACTTTTGCGAACGCTTCACGGTAGTTTCCGGTAAAAGTAAAGCTTTTGCTGTGCGGAAGTATCATGGAAGATGTGCACCAGATCCTTCAAGACTAAATCCGGACGAACCACTCCAAGTTCCCAGAATGGATTTGCGGCACCGTTTGATTTCCGGCCATTGGCCGCATAAACTTGTCCCTTGGCAAAGGCCGCAAATGAAGCGTGGCGCGCATCGTCGGCAAGCAACTGTTTACGCTCCGTATAATCGTTGCAGTTCAGCCAGATATCTGCTGTGACCGCCTTCGTGAACACCGCTTCTGGTTGCAGGTGTAAGGTGCCGCTGCCCGGGCTTTCAGACCAAAGGTAATCACCTCCTGCATCCTTAATCAGCGTGGCCATATAATTGTTGCCTTGGGGCTGATCCCAAACGCCTGCAAAAGGCGCGTTGCAAAACACCGTGGGCCGGTTTACCGCGCTGCCGGTGGCTTGTTCCTTCTGATGCCGGTATGCGCGTGACAACTGATCAAAAAGCGAATCTGCTTTGTTTGCCATTCCGAATAATCGCCCCATAAACCTCAGCCATTCGGCCCTTCCCAGCGGATGTGGCTCCTTGTAACTGTTCACCGGAATGAGGCGAATGCCACGTCTCCGGAGCAGATTCAGGGTTGCATCCTCCCCGCTCCCTCCTTCATAATACAACACTGCATCGGGCCTCAACGCGAGCACCTTTTCCACATCCAGCTGTGCACCGGGTTTAACAGACTTCAAATCGCCAGACTTGATGCGGCTGTTCAGCGAAATACTGCTGATGTACTTGGCATCATCTACAGCAAGCACCGTGTTGCTCAATCCGAGTTCTTCAAGGTATGCTACAATCACCGACGAAAGACAAACGAGTCTGGATGTTGGTGACAATGTGTTTTGTTGCACCGGAATCCAGGTATTGGCTTGATCGAGGGAAGCGACCCACAGCAGCGAATCTCCATCCGTGCGGAAGTATTGCGCAAACTGCAGCGCATTACCTTGAACCAAGCTGCGATCATTCCCCGGCCCGGAACAGGCTGAGAAGCAGAAGAATAACCATATCGGCGCCAGGTATTTCAGGGCAGTCTGAAGCTCAGGTTGACAGCAAAACTCCGCGGTCTGGTGGTGAATCCTGCAATATCCGTGTAGGTGCGGTTGCTGATGTTCTGCACGGCAAGGCCAAGGCTGCATTTCTCACCAATATTCGTGCGGAAGAGCAAATCTCCGAGGACATAAGACTGAACCTCGATGTAGTTCAGGGCACCAAACAAACCCAGGGCTCCGTCGTAGGCCACATCGTATTTTCTGGAAACGGAGCGCACCCTTAATGAGATGGCAGCATTTTTACCCAGCACACGCGTCAGCATGAGGTTGGCGGTGGAAGCCCTCCTGGAAAGTTTATCCAGCTTGTTGTCGCGATTCATGAATAAACCACTTTCAAAGGCCTGATACATGAGCGAAGGAGCCTGCACCTGTTCCAGAAACTGCGTTCCGCGCACCACAGAAATATTGCCACTGAGCTGGAATTTTAGCGGTAAAGTCAGGTTGCCTTCCAATTGAATGCCATTTTGTACCGACTTCCCATTATTGATGTACGTATCGCCGATATAATCTGCGAAGCCCAGACTGTCCGGATGTTTGTTTGTCCAGGCATACACATATTGAATCACGCGCTGGGTAGTTTGGTGAAATACAGATGCCTGAACATTCCAACGGGCAGCCTTACGCTTAAATCCTATTTCTGCTGTGGTGCCCACTTCCGGTTTCAGGTTGGGATTGCCACGACGCATGCCGCCAAAAGAACGTTCAGGAGCAAGCATCTGGTACAGCGATGGCGTATTAAATCCGCTGCTCAGGTTCCCGAAAAGCATGCTGTTCTTTCCGATGTTCCAAGAAGGATTGATGGCCCCATTCCATACATTTCCGAACAGATTATGCCGGCTGACCCTTCCGCTGACCGCCAAAGACACTTTGCGGTTGCTGAAGAATTGCGCCATTCCGTAAGCAGCCAGGATGCGGCTGTTTAAACCCACCGTGTCGTAGCTGGTGGTGCTTTCAAAACTCCATGGACGACTGTAATAAAAGGAATTAACGGCAGCCGATTCAGCATAATAACTAAGACCTCCGGTCCATTGAATCTGTTCGTATTTCCCCTGGAGAAACAAATCCGTACTGGCGTTGGTGCCACGGAACACATCTCGGCCCACCGCGCCATCGTAAACACCCGGAGCCGTGAGCGAAGAATCGTTGTTCGAATTCCGTTGCAAAGTGCTCCAGCCTCCGGTAAGGTTTAGTTTAAGGTGGCTGTTGAGCTTCCAGTCGGCACCGCCATGTAAGGTATGGCGTTTCATGCGCAGCCGGTAATTTTCATCATCGCGAAAGGCGCCGGCATCGATATCTGTTTGCTGATTGTTGTGCCTCCAACCGGCCCACAAGGATGCTGTTTTGCCGGACCATCCGCCGCGCAGAGACAAGTCTGTTTTGCGGAATCCATCCTTTTCAAGAAGCAACCCGGTTGACACGGGCGGAGGCAAAGTGCTGTTCATGCCTCCGGAACGATATTGTTGTCCCTGAACGTTGAAGAATGTATTTCGGTAATTGCGCTGCACCCCGGTGGAAACGCCCCAGGCACGTCCTGGCCCGAATGCTGCGCCGTGCAGATTCAGATGGCTGCGGTTGGTCTGCGCATTTTTTCTGGTGATGATGTTGATCATACCGCCCAGCGCACCGGTTCCAAACATGGCACTGTGGCCGCCCTGCACAATTTCAATACGCTCGATGTCGGCGAGTGAAAGTTCTGACAAGTCTATTGCGCCATTGGGTGTGGAAGGATCGGAAATACGGAGGCCATCAATCATAATCACCGTTTGATTGCTGCCTGATCCACGGAGAAATATGGATTGGTTTGCGCCCGGATTTTGTACTGCGCCAACCACCGAAGCGCCCAGCTGCATGGAAAGAAATTCGCCCAGCGATTGCGCCTGTGATTCAGCGATGTCGCGCGCGGTGAGTACGGTAACCATGCGCGGCACTTCCTGAATGCGTTCGGAAGTTCTGGATGCAGACACGGTCACCAGATCCATCATGCCGGCAGTATCCGTAAATGAAGTCTGGGCATCCAGCATGGCGCCCTGTAAGCACAATACGGTGCAGATGATATATGCGTTCCTGTTCATGTTCAAATTCCTGGAACGACAAACAGGTTGGGTGGAATTAACAAGTAATATCCACGCGCTTTTATTCCCGAAAGCCGTTTTTCAGAATCAGGCAGGTCTTCTGACTTATTCCCTGCATCCGGCCTTCCCGACGAACTAAGCCGTCAGTGGCTTCAGGTTGGATGCGCTTCACGGAACTTACAGCAGCGGGTACTGTTCCGGATTCTCACCGGATTCCCTTTTCAGCCTGAAGAAGAAAACATTTCTCCAGTCACCAGATTCTGATGCAAGGATAGGCTTCGAAAAGTTAAACAAGAAAACAAATAGTTACACAAAACAACAGATTGCTGCTCAGCGCAACTCCGGTTTTTTATCCGGTTTGGCGTAAGCGTAGCGACCTTTCAGGACAGGCTTGTAATAGGCATCCAAACCACAAACGCTCATCAGGCCTGCCACTTCAGGATTGACAAATCCATCCTCCTCGATCGCTTCCTCCGCACATTCCAGCCAGCAGATACGGCCAATGACCATCGAAGTTCCATTGAGCGCCATCTGTATTTCCTCTTCCAGTTTCATACCTATGCGCAGGGGTGATTCCAATACGGCAGGGGCAAAAAAATCTTCGGGATGAAAGGGCGTAAATCCAACGGCTTCAAATTCTGAAACAGCTGCAGGGTAACGTGCAGAGGTCTGGTGTGCCGCAGCTTCCATGCCTTCAGCAACCAGATTCAGCGTATAGAAGTTCGATTCGCGGATGTTGGAAAGCGTATGCCGATCTACTGAATCCGGGCGGAATACCAATCCGAGCAGTGGCGGATTGGCACCTACGTGAAACAAGGAGTTGAACACCGCAAGGTTATTCACGCCCTGCGCATTTCTTGTTCCAACCAGACAGAGGTTTTTATAGCCGGGCGCCGAATTGATGAGGTTGGCGCGGTAGCGCTGTTCCATCCCGGCAATTGCTTCAGCAGAAATATGTTTCATCATGAAGTGCGCAATGCGCTCAAACCTCCGTCGATGCCTATAACCTGACCTGAAATCCAGCTGGCCTGTTCGCTCAGCAGAAATGTGGCGAGTGCGGCAATTTCTTCCGGATTGCCAACCCGGCCGAGGGGATGACGTTTTGCGGAATTTTCCTTCTTCACATCGCTGTCCAGCAGTTTGGCTGCCAGCGGGGTGTTCACCAAACCCGGAGCGATGATGTTTACATTGATGTTGGGTGCCCATTCCGCAGCCAGCGAGCGGCCCAGTCCTTCCACGGCGCCTTTCGAAGCGGCAACCGAAGCATGAAATGGCATTCCCTGGGCCACTGCCACGGTGCTGAACAAAACCACCGAAGCCTGTTGTGCGGCGCGCAATGCCGGATGTGCTGCCTGCAACAAACGCACTGCGCCTAACAGATTCACCTGAAAATCATTTAGAAAATCGTCCGGCTTCAGGGCGCGAAAAGAACGCAGATTGATGGAACCCGGTGCATACACCAAACCATGCAAAACCTCAGGCCAGCCCGATGGCTGGGTGTTGGCTGTGGCATCCCAGGAAATATGATGTGCTCCGGGAATGGACGCATCGGTTCTGGATAAAATCCAAACCTGATGACCCTGCGCCAGTAAGGCTTCGGCAATGGCTCTGCCAATTCCGGATGTTCCACCGGCAATGAGGTAGTTTTTTTCCTGCATCCCTAAATAAACCAATGGAACCATCCTTGGTTTGCCGACGCTCAGAAGTTTAGGACCGCAGCTTTTTTCTTCAGAAACTGCGGTTCACCCCAAATACCAGGAAACGCTGGTTCATCACGGCTTTTCCGTCGGGTGTGATGTTGCGTAGCAGCGGCAGGTCGAAGCGGAGGGTTACAGGCGCGGCACCACGTTTTCCAAACACATTGCTGAGGGTCCAGGCTGTTCCGAGACCGGCATTGGCCATCAGCACGGGTGCATAATTTCTGAATGCCTGCGTGGGCCGCATCAACCCTGCGTCAGCGAACAAGTACACATCTGCCTTCAGCCAATTGCGGGTGAACTTGGGTGCGAAGCGAATGAGGCGATCCAGATCTAGTTCGGCGGAAGCAGACAATCCTGAATTGCCACGGAGCAAAGACACCGTGCTGTCGCCGTAATTCTGGGCAACCAGCGAATTGGAAAACCCACGCAGGTTCAGGCCTCCGCCTTGCTGCCAGATCAACTGTTGCTGTGCCCTTCCAAACTGGTTGTGCCAGTCGGAACGGGTAAACTTGCTGTCGTGCCATTGCTGCTCAGGATTTGCACCTGCTGCATACAATGCGCTTTCAAAAGGCAGACTTTGCGCCGAGAATTGTCCGAAGAAACGGGTGCTCACATCGAGTTTACCCAGCTTATTTCTGTTGATGACTTCTAGTCCCAGCCAATTGTACTGCACCTGACTTCCGGGTGCGCTGCTGCGGGCAAAAAGATGCATTTGTCCGGAGCCTTTTACATAGCGGTAATCATGTTTGAGTCCGAAGTTGAAGCTGGCGTTGCGTTCGCTTCCCCAGCGCGCTTCGTCCCACCAGCCGGGCAGGTTGCCGAACTGATCCCGCAGGGTTCCCCCAAAAACATAGCGCATATCCCAGCGCTTCATGTAGCGGTAGTTGGCGTAAGCGGTATTGGCAGCCCAGCGCTTGGAAATTCCGGCCTGTGCCACCTGAAGTCCGTCGAGCCATTCATGGCGCAGGTTGTATTCAAACAGGCGCCCGATGCGGTTGGTATAATCCAGGGACAGGGAAAACAGGTTGCCGGAACGCTTTGGCGACTCAGGATCCAGCGCAGCCGCAGCATTTACCCAGAAAAAACCATCCAGACGATGCTTGCGCATGGCATAATTGCCGGAGAAACTGATGCCAAGCTTCACCCGATCCACTTTGTTGTACCAGATGTCAGGATTGACGCGCCATACATATCGGTGCATGTCGCCAACCTTATTCCATCGCAGCGATTTCAGCCTTACGCAACGATCGTTCAGCCTGTTGTCAAGCTGATATACGTCGGCCAGCCGCTGGGAAGGGTCGATGATGACGTTTTGTATCGGACTGGAAGTACGAAGTTTCAGTGTGTATTCGCGGTTGATGTTTGCCCAACCCGACCAGACATTTTGAGCCTGCGTTGTTTTTTGAATGGCATGCAATGCCGATTCATACGCCGGAACATATTCTTTGCGGAAATAGGTATTGGGAATCAGCGCCATTTGGTTTTCGCCTGACTTTGTCTGCACGAGCAAATCCAGGGGCATGACCATTTCACCTTTGCGCTTCAGGGTGATGCTGTATTGATAGCCATCGGCATTATGCTCCAGTTTTTTCACCTTTTTGATGGCGTAGTCCGCTGTTTTGGTGGTTTCGAACCATTGGTCGAAGAACCAAACCAAATCCACTTTTGAGGATTCATGAACGGCCTGGCGGAAATCTTCAACATACGGATGGGCAATCTTCCAGGTATTGAAATAGTATTTCATGGCTTCCAGGAAGCGTTCCTTCCCCAGCACATATTCCAGGTTGTAGAGCATGGTTGCCGTTTTCATGTACACGTGGCTGTATCCGCCCCCGTGGCCTAAAGCGCCATTGAAGTCATCGCTGTGTGTATTCAGGATTGGATCGGTTTGATCCATGGCATCATAGAGGTAACGGCCATAAACGGTGCCGTCGTCAATATTGTTGGGATGTTTGAATTCGTTGCGGTATCTGCGCAGACACCAGCTGGTAAGGAATTGGGTAAATCCTTCGTCGAGGCTGGCGCGGTAGGTTTCATTATTCCCAACCATGCCAAAGAACCAGTTGTGGCCTACTTCATGGGCAATAAGACCCTGATGCGAAGGCCATTCGCCGCCATCCAGCGTAAGCATGGGATATTCCATACCGTCGCGGGCGTCGGCGGCAACCATTTTGGGATACGCATAACGACCAAAATCGCGGGAGAAGGTACTGACCACGAAAGCCACAAATCCTGCGGTGGTTTGCCATTTCGGTGCATGGCGCTGTTCGGCAATTGCAACACATTTCACCCCTTCCCAATCTGTTTCCATCATCCGGTATGTTGGATCTGCGGTCCAGGCGAAATCGTGCACATTTTCAGCATGGTAACGCCAGATGCGGCGCATGCGCGGATTGGCCAGCAGCAGGGGAAGGCTTTCCGCCTGTTCCTTGGTTTTATAGCGCGACATATCCGCTTTTTCCCGCAAACCATCGGCATAAGCCTGTTCAGGGTTGATGAGCGTTCCGGTTGCTTCAGTGACATAATGTGCCGGCAGGTAGAGCTCTACATCGAAGGTGCCAAAATCACCATAAAATTCATGTTCCAGATGTTGCTGCACATCCCAGCCAAACTTGCGGTCGTACACGCTGATGCGGGGATACCAGTGCACGGTATTGAAGTGTTTGTATCCGCTGTCCACATCGTACACTTTCATCCTGCGACGCACGGAGCCACGGTCAAACCAGGTATTAAAATCTATGCGGAACACCATGCTGTCGCCGGGATTCAGCGCGAACGGCAAATCCATGCCCATCACCGTATTGTCATACCACGGCTTCAGCGGTGTAAACTGTTGCCTCAGATCGCTGCCATGAGTGCAGGCAATATGGTTCACGCGGGTGCCCAGCTTTTGAGCTTCGTACCTTCCCCATTCCGGCTTTACTTTATTCGAACCATACAACTTATCCAGGTAAGATTCAGGCTGGAAAGCATTCTGATACAGATGAAAAAACACCTGCCTGAGCGTGTCGGGGCTGTTGTTGAAATAGGTTAATTCCAGCTTTGCATCTATACGCTCGGCGGTATCATCCAATGCGGCTTTGATGCGGTAATGCACATCCTGCTGCCAGTAACCCGGTGTTGGTGTTTTATGTTTCCAGTACAGCGGATTGCTGCTGCTGCGGTAGTTATTGCGCACCTGCCATTGCAGCGCAAAAGGTTCGTTTTGAAGTAATTGCGCGTAGAGGCTTCCGGCGCAAAACAGCAAACTGAAAATGGATGTACGTCGCATGCAACAAAAATGCAGGAATTGCATCAATTTCCTACACAGCAGCAGGCATCAGCTTTCAGCCTGTTTCATTCCAAACTGGCTGCGGTATAAGGTTTGGTACAATCCCGAAGTTTCCAGCAATGCTTCATGGGTTCCCCATTGCACACAGCGACCCTGGTCAAGAACCATGATGTAATCCGCGTTTTTAATGGTACTCAGCCTGTGCGCAATGACAATTCCGGTTCTTCCTTCAAGCATTTTGCTGATGGCTTTCTGGATGAGTGCTTCTGTTTCGCTGTCCACGCTGCTGGTAGCTTCATCCAGAATGATGACCGCCGGATCCGTGCTCAGCGCCCTGATGAAACTGATCAGTTGTCGTTGTCCCACCGATAAGGCCGAACCTCGTTCCATCACATTAAAGGAAAATCCGCCCGGCAACTGCTCAATAAATTCGTAGGCGCCGATGGAACGAGCTACCGCTGCAAGTCGCGCTTCTGAAACCTCCGGATCTTTCATCCGCATGTTGTCATACACTGAACCTGAGAACAGAAACACATCCTGCAACACCACCGCGATTTTTCGGCGCAGGCTTTCCAGCCGGTAAGATTCGATGTTCACCCCATCCATGAGAATCTGGCCCTGCTGATGTTCATAAAATCGACTGAGCAGTCCGATGATGGAAGTTTTTCCCGCGCCTGTAGGGCCCACAATCGCCAGGGTTTTACCTGATTCCAGATGAAAGCTCAGGTCATGAAGCACGGGTGTTGAGGCTTCGTAAGAAAAGTTTACGTGTTCAAAACGGATGTCACCGCGCAGCTGATCTGCATCGAGGGTACCTTGCTGCTCGCGGTTTTCGGTTTCATCCATCAATTTAAAAATACGCTCTACGGCAACCAGACCCATCTGGATGTTGTTGAAGCGATCTGCCACGGCGCGTACCGGCCTGAAAAACAAATTGATGAACAGGATGAAGGCGGTAATTTCACCAAAGGCAACCGTTCCTGCCAGCATACCCTGAGCGCCATACCATACCAGCAGGGCAAACGTGAGCGCCACAATAAGTTCCACCACCGGAAAAAAAACGGAATAGTAGAACACACCTTTCACATGTGCTTCCCGATGATCGCGGTTGATTTGTTCGAAGCGCTTAAACTCGGCAACTTCCCTGTGAAACAATTGCACCACCTGCATGCCTGTGATTCGTTCCTGCACAAAAGCGTTGAGCCTTGCTACCTGAGCGCGCACTTCCTGAAAACTGTCGCGCACGCCAATGCGGAACTTTTGCGCTGCATACAGTAGAATGGGCAATACAGATAAAGAGATGAGCGTGAGTTTCCAATTCATCCAAAACATGAAGGACAGGATAACCAGCAATTGAAAAATATCTCCTGCAATGGTGATCAATCCGGCGGAAAACAAGTCGGCAATGGTTTCAATGTCACTGATGGTTCGTGTGACCAGGGTTCCCACGGGCGTTTTGTCGTAGAACTTCATACGCAGGGCCACCAGGTGTTCGTACACATAGTTGCGCAGGGTGCGCACCACTTCTTGTCCGGCGCGTGCACTGAAATATCCGGAAAGAAAGG
>JBDKIU010000106.1:0-12365 GCA_039796915.1 Bacteroidota bacterium
ATACACTGCGGCGGCTTCAAGTCCCGACAATCTGCCTTTCAGCATCAATTGGGATTTTGGTGATGGAGGCAATGCGGGCGGAAGTCGGGTGAACTACCGATATAAAAAGTCGGGCAGCTACAACATCAGACAAATCGTGACAACACAATACTGTCAGCGTATTCTGGTGAAATCCATGACCGCACTGCCCGAGGTTTCTGCAGACTTTTTATCCCAAAATCTGAATCGGGAGCGCCTGCGCTTTTCTGCCCTGGATACCATGATTCCCGGTTATCGCTACGACTGGAGTTCTGGCGACGGTTTTACCGGACAGGGCAGGGAATGGGCGCATACCTACGAACAAAATGGAACATTTCCGGTGCGCCTCGTGGTGGACAACCAGCAAGGCTGCGCCGATACTTCGGAAGTTGATTTCGTGCTCAGCAGCCCGAACCTGAAACCGCAGGACAACGTGCTGGATTTCTACCTGTATCCGAATCCCACCAACGAAAGCTTTACCTATAAATTCAGGTTGAGCCAGGCAGATGATGTGCGTGTGGAATTGTTTGACATTCTGGGACAAGATCCGATTTGGTCCAGAACCTGGAGACAGGCTCCGGCAGGCACTTCTTATGAGGAGCTGAACCTGAAGCGTCTGGGCATCAGCGGAGGTACTTATGTGCTCAGGCTGCGTTCAGGAACTGTTTCGGCTCAGGTGAAGCTGGTGTTCACGCCCTGAACGGCCCCGTTTCAACCGGCTGCTGTGTTTACGGAAGCAGACTTTTCTCATATATTGCACCCTTCATGAGCGCCATCAAACGCATTGTTATGCTTGCCTGGGCAACTTTTGGACTCTTTCCGGTCCTGCTTCACGCCCAGATCATCACCGGCCGTGTTGTAGAAGCCGATTCGCTCCAACCACTGCAAGGTGCTGTGATTCGAAACCTCAGCAACGGTAAAACCACCGAAAGCGCCGCCGACGGTAGTTTCTCCATAGCCGCCGTCTCGGGCAATAAACTGGAAGCCTTGTTTGTAGGCTTTAAGCTGCAAACCCAAACCCTGAACCCCGGCGCAAGCTCCATCGAGTTTCGCCTGTTGAAGGAAGCAGCTGACGAACGCACGCTGGTCATCAAAGCCAGTCGCCTGAAAGACAAAATCAAGGAAGGTGGACTTACGGTAGAAAGCATGAGCGCACAATCCATCAAGGAAACCCCTGCCAGTGATTTCTACGAAGGACTGGGCCACCTGCGCGGCGTTGATGTTACAGCGGCCAGCCTGGGTTTTCGCATCGTGAATACGAGAGGATTCAATAGCACCAGCCCTGTGCGCAGCCTGCAGCTGATTGACGGCGTGGACAACCAGGCACCGGGACTGAACTTTTCTCTGGGGAATTTCCTGGGCGCGAATGAATTGGATGTGGCCAATACGGAAATCGTGGTAGGTGCGTCCAGTGCGTTTTATGGGCCGAATGCTTTCAACGGCGTTATCAGCATGACCACCAAAAGTCCCTGGAAACACCAGGGTTTGTCTGCACAGGTGAAAATTGGAGAACGCGAGCTGGGACAAATCATGCTTCGCTATGCCAAGGCATACAAGGATAAAAAAGGCAGGGACGTGTTTGCCTTCAAAACAGGATTAAGCTACATGCGCGCTTACGACTGGGTGGCAGATAATTACGATCCAACGTTAGACAGCAAGGCAGGACGAGAAAATCCAGGTGGTTATGATGCAGTGAACGTTTATGGAGATGAAGTGTTCGGCACCGCAGCCAATGATCAGATTTCTATGGAAAGCCGGCGCAGAACGCCCGGGCTTGGTGCCTATTACAGAAATGGTTACGCAGAGCGGGAATTGGTAGATTACAATACCCGAAACCTGAAAACAAACCTGTTGCTGGCCTACAAACCCAACAGCAAAAATGAATTGCAGTATGCCTTCAATTTTGGAACCGGAACCACGGTTTATCAGGGCGACAACCGCTACAGCCTGAAAGATATTCTGTTTTTCCAAAACCGTTTAGAATGGATGGGCCGCAAAGGCCACCTGCGCTTTTATGCTACCAATGAAGATGCGGGCAACACCTTCGATGCGGTGCTTACGGCATTCCTCATGCAAAACGACGCCAAGCCTGGAGCTTACTGGTTTTCAGATTATCAGAATTATTGGCTCAACAATATGGTTGGAAAGGTGAAAAGCCTGCCCGGATATAATCAGTTGGGCACCTTTGTTCCTGGTTTACCCAACTACAACCCAAATTGGGCTTCTGACCAGGAAGCGCTGCTGCGCAAATATTCCGATAGTCTGTTTCGTTGGCATAGCATTGCACGGGCCCAGGCCAACAAAGGCACCAACTATCAGGGACTGAATTATCCAGATCCTTTTTATACGCGCCTCACTCCGGGAACGCCCGAGTTTGATGCCATGAAGGAGAAGTTTACCTCTGCGTATAGCTACAACAGGGAAGGTGGCCCGACCGGTTCAAGGTTTTACGACCGTTCGGCCTTGTTTCACCTGACCGGCGAACGCAGGTATTTCTGGGGCGGCACCAAAATCACCACCGGATTCAGTGCTCGTTTGTACCGACCCAATTCCAATGGAACGATTTTCCTGGATACCGGCACGGTGCGCATTCAAAATGCCGAGGCCGGCGTTTACGTAGGGATTGAAAGAAAACTTTGGGACAACAGGTGGAAGATCAATGCTGCCGCCAGGGTGGACAAGAACCAGAACTTCCCGGTATTGGTTTCTCCTGCGGCTTCCATCATCTATACCAGAAACAAGAACAATACCTGGCGGGCGGGTTTCAGCAGCGCAATTCGAAATCCCACCTTGCAGGATCAATACCTGTATTACAATGTGGGCAGGGCCATTTTGCTCGGAAATAAGAATGGCATCAAAAACGTGTGCGAGCTGGATAATTTCGTGGACTTCTTAAACACGCTGAACCGCGACACCCTGAAGCGTATTGACATACCCGCCATCCGTCCGGAAAGTGTGCGCACCTTTGAACTGGGATACAAAGGCATTCTGTACAATGGCAAGCTGATGGTGGATGCCGGTTATTACCTGAGCTATTACACCAATTTCATAGGTTATCGCCTTGCCGTGGATGTTGAATTTGATTCTGCTTTATTCCTTCCCAAAACAGCCCAACTGTACCGCGTGGCCTCCAACAGCCGCGATGTGGTAAGCACCCAGGGCTTGTCGGCCGGTGTCAGCTACTTCTTTGCACGTGAATTTACCGTAGGCGGCAACTGGAGCTGGAATGTGCTGGATCGCCGCGGAAGTACCGATCCGCTGATTCCCGCCTTCAATACACCCCGGCACAAATTCAACTTGATGGTTGGCGCTTCAGACGTGAGCCGGAAGTTCAATTTTGCCGGAAAAGAACGCCAGATGCAACATGTGGGTTTCAACATCAACTTTAAATATGTGGAAGGTTACAGGTTTGAAGGCTCTCCACAATTTACTGGCGATGTGCCTTCTTATTACATGCTCGACGCTCAGGTGAGTAAACTTATACCGAAATGGAAGTCTACTTTAAAGCTGGGCGCATCCAATCTTACCAACAATATGGTGTTTCAGGTGTACGGCGGACCAAGAATTGGCCGCATGGCCTACATCAGCCTCACTTACGAGCCATAATGTTTGAAAACCCAAGCATTTCGCGTAGTTTAGCCCCGGAAAAAAACCAATCAACATGAAGAGAATACTACTATCAACCGCTTCGCTGCTTGTTGCTGTGTCTGCAATGGCACAGACCAAGTACGTGGACATCATGTATCCTGAATCCAGCATTCAGGTTACCAAGAACATCCAGTACGCAACGCACATCACCGTGCTTCCCGTATTGTTTGGAGGAAACCCCGCACCGGAAAACCTGTCAATGGACATCTACAGTTCTACCTCAAACACGGATGCTGCCAAGCCACTGGTTATTTTCCTGCATACAGGAAACTTCCTTCCCCGTTACGTAAACAATGGCACTTCGGGTGCGCGCGACGACAGTGCTACCGTTGCGTTTTGCAAAAGACTTGCACAGCGTGGCTATGTGGTTGCTTCTATGAGCTACCGCCTGGGTTGGAACCCTGCCAGCACTGATGAAAACGTGCGTCGCGAAACCATCATCAACGCTGCGTACCGCGGTGTTCAGGATTTGGCTGCCTGCGTACGTTTCTTCAAGAAAGACGTTAAAACCGGTGGAAACACTTATGCGGTTGACACCACCAAGATTGCCATCGGCGGTCAGGGAACCGGTGGTTACATCACCCTGGCTTATTCCACACTCGACCGTCAGTCTGAAATCCGCATCGAGAAGTTCTACAA
Source organism: Bacteroidota bacterium (assembly GCA_039796915.1). Lineage (GTDB taxonomy): Bacteria > Bacteroidota > Bacteroidia > NS11-12g > UBA955 > REEB481. The sequence continues at coordinate 4,306 of JBDKIU010000106.1, forward strand.
CCTGAATGCAAAGCGCTGGATGGTTCAGGACAGCTTGCTGATGGGTGACCGCAACGGGTTCAAAATCCCAGGTACCGTTGGTCAGCTGGTAATTGAGAACCACAAAGGCCATACTTCAGATGTGAATATTTCTTTCAACATCGGAGGTGCATTGGGTGACAGCAGCTGGTTGGAAAAAGGAAGCCTTCCCATCATCAGCATACACAGCATCCAGGATCCTTTCGCGCCCTACAAGTTGGGTGTTGTAAGCGTACCAGGTACCAATCCTCCGCTGAACGTAGTGGACGTTTCCGGTAGCTATGACGTGATGGAGCGCACCAACAAATTCGGCAACAATGCTTCTTACAAAGGAAAAGTGTACGATGTGTACACCATGCAGGCCAACAAGCTGAACAACGGCTTGGATGGTTTGTTCCCGATTGCCGGTGCTGCCAATGCTTCTGGTCCTTACGAGTGGTGGGATACTACCGCCATCAAAGCACTGGGTCTGCCAAACACTGCTACCATCCTGAAGAACGCCGATGCAACCAATCCTTTGCACAAAGTGTTGGGTAAAAGCCGTGCCATGTTGTACGTGGACAGCATCATGGGTTATGTAGCTCCCCGTTTGGCGGTTTCTATGGGTCTGGTTGCATCTGTAGGTGTAAACGAGCAGGATCTTGCTTCTAACATCACCTTGTTCCCCAACCCCAGCAACGGAAACATCCAGATTGTAAACAACTGGAACAACCGCAACATGGATGCTATTGCCATCCGCGACATCAACGGAAAAACTGTATTCGAAAGCAAGGTTTCCGGAACTGTTGCAACACTGAACAACCTTGGCCTGAAGCCAGGTGTTTATATGGTTGAAATTGCCATGACCGGCGGAATTGCACGCCAGAAATTGGTGGTTCAGTAAGCCATCCCAATTTTTTATCTGAGGAAAGGAGCCGCCCATGCGGCTCCTTTCTTTTTTTCATGCACTGTGCGCGTAAATTCGCAACATCATGAGGGGCTGGTGGTGGAAATTCTCAGGCGTAATCCTGTTGGCCTATGCGCTCTTTTTCGGACTCTATGTTCCGCTCAGACCAGCTATTGCCGGCGTAGATGCTTCGGGTAAACTCAGGCTGCGCAGCGGCGACAGCACGGTAACAGTGAATATTCACGGCTTCAATACCTTCTTTCAAAAGGTGAAGCCGCTGGTGGTATTGAAAAAAGACAGTGTTTGCTTTGTAGCCGGGGCGGTTCAGGAATCCAATGAAATTCTGCAGGCTCAATTTGTACTTCGATTGGGCAGAAATTCCCAGGAGCACCTGATGCTTAACCTGATCACCTGGGACAGCATCCATGGGTTCATGGAGTTTGACAATGCCCTGGCGCTGGAACACAGTCCTGCTGATTCGCTGGGAATGGGCACCATCGTGGCCAACCCCTTGAAGGACAAAAAAGACATAGCATTTCCGGGACTTACATTCCCGTACCGTAGTATTCTTGAGGAAACCGTACGGAACTTGTTGTTTCATGTGCCGCAGTGGTTTAGCATGATTATTTTGTTGCTGGTGTCGGCCATCTACAGCGGAATGTATTTAAGGAGTGGAAAGCTGGAACACGACAGCATTGCTTCCGGATTTACTTCGATTGCTGTTTTGGCCGGTATTCTTGGAACCCTGACAGGCTCGGCCTGGGCGCGTGCAACCTGGGATGCCTGGTGGACCAGCGATCCTAAGCTGAACGGCGTAGCTGTAGGTTTGGCTATGTATCTGGCGTATTTAATCCTGCGGGCTTCATTGGATGATCGTCATCAACGCGCCAGACTGGCTGCGGTCTATAATCTGTTCGTGTTTCCTGTTTTCATCGCGCTGATTGTTGTGATGCCTCGTTTATCTGCGGTTTCACTCCATCCCGGCAGCGGTGATTCGGTGAATTTCAGCCAGTATGACATGGACAATACCCTGCGTATGTTCTTCTATCCTGCAGTGGTAGGCTGGACCCTTTTGTATGTATGGATGGCAAGCCTTGGCATCCGTCTTCAGAAACTAACATTAAAAAAATAATAACTCAGAAAGCATGAACTCCGGTTTCAATCATATCATGAGAAAAATAATGCTGAGCACTTTGTTGTTCCTGGGCTTTGGCGGAATGCTGAAAGCCTCTGACGCAGCACAAATGCTTCGTGCCAATGGCAAGAATAATGCGGTCATCGCCGTGTTGGCGATCATTTTCACCGGGCTCATCGTCTGGATGGTTCGCCTGGACCGTAAAGTGAGCCGCATGGAACAGGAACAGAAAAAAACCGGACCACAGTCATGAAACTTGTACATATTCTGGGCATTATTTTCATCGGCATCGCCCTGGCCTTTGTGGTAAGTCTGTATGGCAATCCCACAAAATATGTATCCTTTCCGGAAGCAGCAAAATACGCGGCTGAAAACCCTGATAAGGAATACCATGTGGTGGCGCGATTGGATAAAAAACGCGATTTGGAATACAACCCTAGGCAGAATCCTAACTACTGCGCTTTTTATGCCATTGATTCACTGGACAATCCCGCAAAAGTGGTTTACCACAACGCAAAACCTCAGGATATCGAACGTACCGAAAAGGTCGTGCTGATTGGGAAATGGTCCAAGGATCACTTTGAGGCTACATCCATCCTAAGCAAGTGTCCGAGTAAGTATAATGAAGAACTGAGTAAGGAGCAGCTTACACGCTGATGAAGGAACCCAACATCACCTTTAATGGCGAGCATCTGTTCATTGGAAACCTTGGACATGCACTGGTAGTTCTTGCCTTTTGCACCGCACTGTTCGGTGCCATCTTTTACTGGCTTTCTGTAGAAAAAAATGATGCGTCTTTACGCAAGGCCGGACGCTGGATGTTCCTGATTCACGCGGGTTCGGTTCTGGGGGTCTTTGTATCGCTGTTCATCATCATTCAGAATCACTATTACGAATATCAATACGCCTGGCAGCACAGCAGCAATACCCTGCCTTTGAAATACATGATTTCCTGTTTCTGGGAAGGGCAGGAGGGAAGTTTTCTGCTGTGGATGTTCTGGCACGCGGTAATTGGTGTGATTCTGGTTTTTCGTTCGAAATCATGGGAAAGTCCTGTGTTGGCCATCATGTGTTTGGTGCAGGTGGCTCTTTCAACCATGCTTTTAGGCATTGGAGAAGCGCCATTTAAAATTGGCAGCAGTCCTTTTGAACTCACCCGCGTGGTGAGTCCAGAGTTGCTGCAGGTTCCGGTGTTGCAAACCATGGGTAAAGCCAACTACCTGCAAATTCTTAAAGATGGAAATGGATTGAATCCGTTGTTGCAGAACTACTGGATGGTGATTCACCCGCCCACTTTATTTCTGGGCTTCGCTACAGCTATAGTTCCTTTTGCCTATGCCATGGCAGGAATCTGGACCGGCAGACTGCGTCAATGGCTCACGCCTGCGCTCATCTGGGGATTGATTTGCAGCGGTGTGCTTGGTACCGGAATCATCATGGGTGGTTTCTGGGCGTATGAATCGCTTTCCTTCGGTGGTTATTGGGCTTGGGATCCGGTGGAAAATGCTTCACTGATGCCGTGGTTATTGCTCATCGCGGCCGTGCACCTGATTCTTGTGGCACGTGCTACCGGCAAACACCTGATTACGGCCATGCTGCTGGTGAGCATTTCCTTCTTTCTGGTGCTTTATGCCACCTTCCTTACACGCAGCGGAATTTTGGGTGATGCAAGTGTACACAGTTTTACCGATTTAGGCATGAGCGGACAGCTGTTGCTGTTCCTGTTTATGTTCATTTTTATATCCATTCTGTTCAGCACACCTGCGGGCGTGCAACGTCAGTGGCTGGGTGTGGCATTTATTGCGCTGATCATGATCAACCTGGTTCCTGCAGTCTTGGAAGCCGGTGGACATAAAACCCACGCCAATGTTGTGTTGGGCATCCGCATCCTGGACATTCTGGCGTTTGTGGGCGGCATGGTGTTTTTTGTGCGGAACCTGACCCTGCAGCTGAAGCCGGAGAAAGAGGAAGAACAACTGTTCAGCAGAGAACTCTGGATGCTGGCCGGGAGCCTGGCTATCGTATTAAGTCTGGTCCAGGTGTTCCTCAGCACCAGCAATCCCGTTTGGAATAAATTATTTGGATTGAATCTTGGAACGCTGAAGGAAGCAGATTACAACCAAGTTCAGTTGTGGCTGGCCATGCCTATCCTGCTGTTCATTGGGGCCACACAATTTCTGGCGTACCGCAAATCCGACAAGCAAAAGCTGGGTCGCGACATCCTATTGGGCGCGTCTGTAGCCCTGGCCATTACGGTGGCGGTGAATTTTTCCTTCCGAATCATCAGTTTTAAATACCTGCTTTTTCTTTTCCTGGGTGTTTATGCAGTGGTTGCAAATGTGTTGTACCTGTATCGCCAAAAACATAAGCTCAAGTTGGGTGGTGCTTCTATTGCACATGCCGGTTTCGGGATTTTGATGGTTGGCGTGCTTATCTCTTCGGTCAACAAACAGGTTTTAAGTGCCGTGCCCGTGGATCCTACAGGTAAAACACCAACCCTTGCTGAAAACATTACGCTGTATAAGGAACGACCTGCGATGATGCGTCCTTATGAAGTGCAATTCAAAGGATTCAAGCAGGACGGGCTGAACAAGTATTTTCAAATCCACTTCACAAAAAGAAATCCGAAAGACTCAAGCATTACCGACAGCTTCTCTTTATATCCGCTGGCACAGAACAACCCGAAGATGGGTTTACTCGCCGAGCCGGATACCAGACACTACCTCTGGGCAGATTTGTTCACCCATGTGAGTTACGAGAGCAGCCTGGAACAAGAAGAACCCTTTGGCGATTTTAAAACCGATACATTCACGCTGTTCCGTTCCAAACTGAGTCCTGATGGCGTTAGGAAAATTACGCTGGATTCCATCATCACAACCAGGGAAGAATCTACAGGAACCATCCGAATTCAACCGCGTTTTAGTGTTGAAACACTGGACGGTGTATTTCACGCCATGCCTTACCACGATTATCAATTGAATCTGGGTTTGATTGGTTCCAGAGATACCATTCTGGATGCAGCCGGTTTGTTGATGCGCTTCGATAAATTCAATCCTGATAACAACAACCTGCCAGCGTCGCAGGTAATTGTAACTACCGGAATTCGTGACCCGCGCCGCGATTTTGTGGTGCTCAAAGCCATCCTTTTCCCATGGATTAATTTGGTTTGGGCGGGAACCATTATCATGGTTATCGGTTTTGTGATGTCCATCCTGCGGCGACGTGCCGAACCTTCTGCTGCCTGAACTTTAGCTTGACGCGTGCCCATGACGCCACCCAAAACAGCCATTCTGGGTTCCGGAAAATTAGCTACAGCGGTGGCGCAGCGGCTGGTGGCACAAGGTTGGCCGATTCATTGGATTGTATCCAGGAATAAAGAAAGCGGTCAGAAGTTGGCGGAAGCCTGCCAGTCGCAGTTTGTTGATGCCAGTGATCATGGGCATTCCTGGAGCGCTGAGTTGCTGCTGCTGTGTGTGCCCGACGATCAGATTGCACCGAGCGCGCGAATGTTCAAGGAACACGCATCTTGCATGATTCACTTGTCGGGAACAGTAGCGCTGGACGTCCTGGATTGCGACAAGGCCGCGGTGATGTGGCCCTTGATGAGTTTTAACCAACTGTTAACGGTTCCATGGTCGGAGATTCCGTGGTTTTGGGAGGCTACGCACGAAACTGCGACAGCTGCGGTTCACATGCTGGTTAAAACGCTGGGTGGTACAGCCATTCAGGCCACCGAAACCTCGCGACGATACATGCATCTTGCGGCAGTATTTGCACATAATTTCTCAAATGCCTGCATCAGCATGGCGCAGGAATTGGCAGCTGATGCAGCGTGTTCTCCGGATACCCTGAATCCAATCATTCAAAACATGCTGAATCAACTTCAGCACCAGCCGGCGCGTTCCTTGCAAACAGGTCCGGCGCTGCGCGGAGATGTACAAACCATGCAAGCACATCTGAACCTGCTTCAGGAGCATCCTGAAATGGCAGCCTGTTACAGGGCCATGAGTGACTTTATTCGATTTCAGTCGAAAAAAACAGAAAAGGATTAATAACATCCGTTTTTTTCATTAATCTTGTTTATCCAACAAGCGGAACTTTAACGCTCCAAGATTATGGTCACCTATCTCAACAACAAGAAAAGAATACCGGTATTTGAATATTATCATTTATTGCTCTTCTTCAATCCGGACGATTACAAACCCATGGCCATTTATGGAGCTTTTGGTGAAAAAGTGCTTCGTGCAGAAGTAGAATTTCACCAAGGTGTATTCAGTAAAGTTGAAACTTCACCTGTGGCTGGTTTTGAAGTATTAGATGAGGAAGATGCCCAGCGCTTTGTGCGCATCATTGATTTATACCTCAGCGATATTGTACGCGCCTGGACAGATTTTTACGTCTATCGCCGCGAGATTTCCAATGAGGTGATTCAGCGCAGAATCAATTAATTCCTCCCCAATACAGCCAGATCAGGAAGGCTGCACCGGCAATAATTCGGTACCAACCGAAATAACGGAATCCGTATTTCTTTAAAAATTGTACAAACCCTTTCATGGCAAAATATGCCACAATAAAGGCTACCAGATTGCCGAGCAGCAAGTGCGTGATGTTTTGATCCAGCAGCTGATCAGCATTTTTATACACCTTGTAAAGACCCGCTGCTGCGAGGGTTGGCACAGCGAGGAAGAAGGAAAACGCGGCTGCGGTATTGCGGTTCATGCCTGCAGCCATGCCGCCAATGATGGATGCCGCTGATCTTGAAACACCCGGAATCATCGCTGCGCACTGGCTCAACCCGGCCAAAAACGCCTGACGGTTGCTTACGTTTTGCAAGTCATCTAAATCAGTACCCGGGAAAAATCGGTCGGCAAACACCAGAAACATACCTACTGAAATGAGCATCACCGGAACAACCCATGGCATGCCGAGCAACAATTCAAGCTGATCATCAAACAGGTAACCCAAAACAGCAGCCGGAATAAATCCAACAATCAGGCGCAGGTAAAACGTGAAATCGAAACTGAAAAATTGTCTGGGATACAGGCTCACCACGCTTAGGATGGCGCCAAACTGAATGGCGATGATGTACGTTTCACTGAAGCTGGAATTAACACCCAGCAGGGTTTTGGCCATACTTAAATGACCTGTGCTGCTTACAGGAAGGAATTCGGTAAGCCCCTCAACAACGGCCAGAATGATGGCCTCCCAGGTGGTCATGCTTCTGTGGAGCCGTTGCCACCTTTGTACATGATGGCATACACACCGAGCATCAGTCCGGCCATGACTACAATCGGTGCAACAATGGTTTTGGTTGCATTATAGATGTCTTCCTTTCCGTACATCAGTGCAAATCCTACCACTACGATGGCAAGGGAAGCAATCATCAGCAGGTAGTTCTGACGGCTGAAAATGAAGGAGCGTGCGCTTACCGCTGATGGTCTGGGAGCAGGAACATTTTTCCTGGAAGCTGCGCTGGAAACAGGCTTTTTGGTGGCCATAATACGATCAGTAAAGTTGGTCTATTTTCATGCGAAGATACTTCCTTGCCCCAAACCATGCGCTGATGGCGGCGAGAATAATGCCAGAAAGCAGGAGGGAAGCGCTTAAGATCACCAAGGGTATTGCCAAAGCTTGTGGATCGAAGGCCGACATGCCCATTTTATACACGAAGAATCCGAGGGTCAGCGACAGCAAACTCACGGCAATAATCCATCCCCAAAGGGCGAAGCTCACAAAGCGCCAGATGAATGGCCGAATGATGAAGAATTCTGTAGCGCCCACAAGCTGCATGCTTTTGATGAGAAACCGGCTGGCAAAAATGCTGAGCCGCAATGCGCTGCTGATGAGCGAAATGGCTACAAGTACAAGCATCAGCGACAAAACTCCAATGACCCACTGCGCAGTATTGATGTTTTTGGTAATTTGATCAAGCATGTCCGGCTGGTAGCGCACTTCATCAACCATATTATTAGCCTGAATCATGCTGGTGATGGCTTTTACACTCGCCGGAGCTGCGTAAGC
>JBDKIU010000107.1:0-9686 GCA_039796915.1 Bacteroidota bacterium
CGAAGTATATGACTTCCTGCGCCTGCTGTTTGCCCGTGCCGGCGACGCGTATAGTTACGAAACCGGGGAACGCATGGTGCGTTTCACCGAAGGCCAGATCATTGATGCCATCGAACAGCGCTATTTTGGGAAAAAGATTGCCATCCTGGCGCCTTTGGTGAAAGGCCGGAAAGGACATTACCGGGAACTGTTCGAATTGTACCACAAACGCGGATTTCAACGCATGCGCGTGGATGGCGTGATGGTGGAAATTCAACCGGGCATGCAGTTGGATCGCTACAAAATCCACGACATTGAACTGGTAATTGACCGCATGGATGCCGGCGCTACCGCCGCCGCAAGAATGGCAGAATCCGTGCGTACAGCCCTGAAAATGGGCAAAGGAACCATGATGGTGCTCGATACCAGCGACCAAAGCCGGCAACTGTTCAGCAAATTCCTGATGGATCCGGTGAGCGGCCTGAGCTACGACGAGCCCAACCCCAACTCGTTCTCCTTCAACTCTCCTTACGGCGCCTGTCCAACCTGCGAAGGCCTCGGCGAGATTTCGGTTGTTTCTGAGGATTTAATCATCCCCGACCCATCAAAAAGCATCAACCGCGGCGGCATTTTGCCCCTGGGAGAAATCAAAGAAAACTGGACCTTCACCCAGCTGCGTGCCATGGCGCGCCATTATAAATTCAGCCTTGCCGACCCCATTCAGAGTCTGTCTCCTGAAGTTCGAAACATGATTCTTCATGGAACCGAAGAAGGTTTCCCGCTGGAACAAGTGAATGAACGCGGAAAGAAAACGAAGGTCCAGAGCAACTTCAAAGGCGTAGTTCATTTTGTTCAGGAACAGTTTTTTGAAAGCGATGATGAAGAGATGCGCAACTGGGCGGAACAGTTCATGCTCAATACGCATTGTCCGGATTGTGAAGGCAGCCGACTGAAAAAAGAAGCACGGTTTTATAAAATTGCCGGCAAGAACATCGCCGACCTCGCGTCCATGAACATCGGCGCGCTGCTGCAGTGGCTGGAATCCGTTCCGGCAGAACTCAGCGAACGCCAAAAAATCATCGCCACCGATCTGCTGAAGGAAATCCATGCCCGCGTATCGTTCCTGCAGGGCGTGGGCCTCTCCTACCTCAACCTGAACAGTCCGGCGCGCACCCTCAGCGGCGGAGAAGCCCAGCGCATCCGTCTGGCAACCCAAATCGGATCCAGGCTCACCAATGTATTGTATATCCTCGATGAACCGAGTATTGGATTACATCAGCGCGACAACGAGAAACTTATTTCCAGCCTGAAAGAGTTGCGCGACCTGGGCAATACCGTTTTGGTGGTAGAACACGACCGCGACATGATGCTGGAAAGCGACCATCTGGTGGAAATCGGACCGGGTGCCGGCGTGCATGGCGGGCGCATTGTGGCGCAGGGCGACCTGAACACCTTTTCTTCCTTCGAAACGACCACGGCAAAATTTCTGACGGGAGCCCTGGAAATTGCGGTTCCCGAGCAACGTCGCAAGATCGGCAAAGAGTACATCGAACTGCTGGGCTGTTCCGGGAACAACCTGAAAAACGTAGATGTGCGCTTCCCGCTGGGCTGTTTCATCTGTGTTACCGGCGTGAGCGGAAGCGGAAAGTCCACACTCATCAACGAAACCCTGTTTCCGCTGCTTTCCAACCGCATTTACGGAACACATTACAAAAACCTTGGCCTGAAAGAGGCGAAAAATACCGAGCTGGTGGACAAAGTGATCCGCATCGATCAGTCGCCCATTGGCCGCACACCGCGTAGCAATCCTGCCACTTATGTAGGCGTATTCACGGAAATCAGAAACCTGTTTGCCAACCTTCCGGAGGCGAAAATACGCGGGTACAAACCCGGGCGATTCTCATTCAACGTGAAGGGCGGTCGCTGCGAAACCTGCGGTGGCGCGGGCAGAAAAGTTATTGAAATGAACTTCCTGCCGGATGTGGAAGTTCCCTGCGATGCCTGTCACGGTCGCCGGTACAACCGGGAAACACTGGAAGTTCGGTACAAGGGAAAAAGCATCACCGACGTTCTGGAAATGAGCGTGGAGCAAGCTGTAACGTTCTTTGAGCACATCCCGCTCATCCGCCGGAAAATCATCACCATGCAACAGGTTGGCCTGGGATACATCACGCTCGGACAAAGCAGCACCACGCTGAGCGGCGGAGAAGCACAGCGGGTGAAGCTGGCCACTGAACTCAGCAAACGCGATACAGGAAAAACCTTTTACATCCTTGATGAGCCAACCACCGGTTTGCATTTTGACGACATCCGGCTGCTGCTGGAAGTATTGCAGGAACTGGTAAACCGCGGCAATACTGTTTTGGTGGTAGAACATAATATGGATGTGATCAAAGTGGCCGACCATGTGATTGATCTTGGTCCGGAAGGCGGTTCGGGTGGCGGCACCATTTTGGTGAGCGGCACGCCGGAGCAGGTGGCTGCGCATAAAAACAGCCATACCGGTCGCTTCCTGATCAAGGAACTGAAACCCGTTCCAAAGAAGAAATCCTGATTGGGTTCAGCCCCAGGCTCGGGCCTGTTCCATCACCTGAATCAAACGCGCTGCATTGCTGCGGTTGTCAAACTGCTGTTGTAAAACCCTCCGGCGCTGATCCACATCGGCTTCTGTGAATGGTTGTTGCATCAGTTCGGAAATGACAGACCTGAGCACCTCCGGATCGTCGCTCACGCGACAAAGAGATTCCAGGCCGGTATGATGCACCATCACGCTGTTGGTCACGCAATGTTTGCCACGGTACAAGGCATTGATGAGCTTGAGTTTGATGCCGGTTCCCTGAAAGGTACACAGTACATTCACCTGCGCCGCGCCAATCAGCCGCAAAACCGCTTCAGAATCCAGCTGTTCTTCAAGGCTGATGTGCGGATGTCTGGCCACCGCCTGTTTCAGCTGTGCGGAAGGATGGTTGCCGGCAATGACACAAGGAACCTGCAGCTTGCTGAAAACCTCGTTCACCAGAAACAACGCGCCCTGATTGTTTTCTGCCACGGCCAGGTTTCCGTGATACAGGGCAAATGCGCCACCTTCGGTACTGATTTCCACCTGCGTATTTGGATGAAACGCAGGGATGTATTCCGTATGACCGTATAAGCGGGAGAAATAGCCGGTATCGTCCGGAGAAATAGCCGCAATCAGGCTGGCCTTCTTCAGAATCGGCTCGAACTGACGCAGTCGTTCTGCTTCCACGCGGAAGAAATACTTTTTGAAGAAATTCGTTTCGGCAGCTTCCAGATTGGCGTAGTAATCGTGTTCGATGTTGTGGGTGCGCACCACCTTGTACCGGTTGGCCAGGGCCGGGTGATTCAGCCAGTAGCAGGAATGCAAACCTTCAAAGAAAATCGGCGCATCGGTCTGCATCAACTGTTCCAGAAGTTCAGCACTGTCGCGGCTTCCGGTGATGTACGGCATGTCGCCGTAGAATGGATTTTTGAATGTGCGCCGCTTGTAGAGGTGCACCTTATGGCAGATGTGGTTCAGGGCTGAAACCTTACCGCGCTTTCCGTATTCAAAGGCGTGCAGGATGACGGAAATGCCGCAGCTGTGCAGCGCCTGGATTTTGTAGAAAATATCAATAACGCCCCCGTAGTCAGCTGGTTCGGGAATGTCAAAAGCTACCAGGTGGAGGAATCGTTCAGAGTTGGGCATAAATGTCTTTCAGCTGTTCGGCTTCGCGCTGCCAATTTAGGGTTTTCGCCGCTTCCAGACAGTTTTGTTCCAGTTGAGCATACAATTCAGGATTTTGCTGCAGGCGTTTTACGGCAGCAACCAGCTGATCCACCTCTGCATCTACCGGAATGCCCACTTCCCATTGGCGCATCAAATTCAGATACTCGGGGAAGGCGTTGATGAGTGAAGGTAAACCGGCGTGGATGTAGTCGAAGAACTTGTTGTTCAGGGAATAGTAATAACTCAGTCCCTGGTTTTCACTCACGTTCAGTCCGAGCCAGGCTTTGCAGGTTTGGTATTTCAGCTGATCGGGCGCAATCCAGCCAGCAAAATGCACCTTGTGTTCCAGGCCTTCTTCCCTGACCATGTGGCGCAGGGATTGCGACAAATCACCTTCACCTACCAAAACCAGCCGGATGTCCAGCTGATGTAGTGCTTTGATCATGGCTTCAATGCCTCTGCCCTGATTGAGCGCACCCTGATACAGGATAAACGGCGGCGATGCCGGCTCATGCGGCGGATGCGTTGGATCCAGAGGAGGCGCGTTCATCACCACATGGAAAGGCACACCACTCAGCCGGGAATAATGTTCGGCAATGGCGCCACAAACCGTGTAGGCTGCATCTGCGGCGGGAATTAGCTTGCGTTCTACCCATTCCCAAACACGTTGCACCCGCGGCCTGACAACCACCTCCGGAACCTGACTGAACCACTCATGGGCATCGAACACCAGTTTGATGGGTTTGAGTTTGCGCAACATCCAGCCGGCGGGCAGCGTATCTGCATCCACCGTTCCCAGAATGTCGAAGCGCTGAAACCATAGAAACAGCCACAGCCTCAGGTTGTATTCCAGGTAAAACAGTTTTCCTTTCTGAAACCAACAGCGCAACCGGCGTGTGCGGTAGGCGCGCTGCGAAAGTGCTTTACTTTCCGGCAACGTTCTGCCAACAAGCGTTACCTCGTATCCGGCTTCTGTCAGGGTGCTGCAAATGCGCTCCATCCTGCGGTCCGTATGCAGGTCGTTGATTACCGTAAAGACGATCCGCTTTCCCATGCTAAATTTCCTTCTTCATTAATGACAACTGTTCCTGAATCCAGCAGGCTTCTGAGCTCATGCCGGAATGCAGCCGCATCGGTAAAACCAAAATGGGCCATCAGCGACACAATGCTCATGGGCCCGGATTGCACTAACGCGATCACGCGCTCCGGATCAACCGACTTCGACGGTGCCCCTTGATGTGCGCGCCTGCAATTGTCGCAATGACCGCAGGGCGCTGCATCCAGTTCGCCAAAGTATCGCCGCAGGTATTGAAGTCGACATCCGCGTGTTGCCACAAATTCCAGAACCGCATCCAACGCTTCCCGGCGACGTTCTTTAATGGAATTGATGAGTGATTCATTCAACACCACCGGAAGCTGATAGTCGCAGCGCAGCGTGATGCCGGGTTTGTTTCTCAGAGGAATATAATCCACCACGCCGGCCTTGTGCAATTCGGAGAGCTGTCGGGCTACGTCCGGCTCAGGACAACCCATAAACAGGGCAAGCTGTTGGGTATTGAGGTTGATATAATGGTCGAAGATGCCCGGATACGTGCGCAGCAGCGCGTTGATGATTCCGTCAAAAGTTGGGTGGTCGAGCTTGAACTCGTACACATCCGGATAAGGATATAAAAAGCGTAAACGGGCCGGAATGCGCACCGATTCAGAAACCTTCAGCAAGCCGCTCCATTCGAGCATGGAAAGTGCGTAATGCAATTCTTTCTGCTGAAACCCGAAGGCTTTACAGAACAAGGTGGCGTCAAAAGGAAAAAAACGATCGGCACCCGTGCCTGTGGGCAAGGCGAAATGATTCATTAAAGCGGTATAAACCCGTTTGGCAAATTCAAAGGGAGGAAACGCTTCTTCCAGCTGATCCAGCAATTTCTTGCGGTCGGAAGCATACCAAAGGATACCCGCGACCGCCTTTTTCCCATCACGACCGGCCCTGCCCGACTCCTGATACAGCGCTTCGGGCGACATCGGCAGGCTGGTATGAACCACAAAACGCACATCGGGCTTGTCCACGCCCATGCCAAAAGCATTGGTACACACCATGATGCGCGAACGACCCTGCATCCAGTCTTGTTGCTTCCGCACGCGCACTTCCGGCGCCAGTCCGGCATGGTAAAAATCGGCGCGCTGCCCGCGTTCCTGCAACAGCTGACTGGTTTCCAGCGTGTCGCGGCGCGTAGGCACATACACAAGTCCGCAGGTTTTTACACCAGCCAGATGTTGCTGCAGCCATGCCGGTTTGGATTCCACTTCATGCACCGAGAAATCCAGATTGGGTTTATCGAAGCCAGCGGAATAGATGTACGGCTCGTGCAATTGCAGCTGCGCCTGAATATCCTGCTGCACCTTTGGTGTGGCAGAAGCCGTTAAGGCCATGCAGGGAACTTTGGGCAGCAAGGTTCTGGCTTCTTTTATGCTGAGGTATTCCGGTCTGAAATCATAGCCCCACTGGCTCACGCAATGAGCTTCATCCACCACCAGTCTGTCCACCTGAAGGTAAGGCAACCATTCACGAAAGGATGCAGAGGCGAGCTTTTCCGGAGAAAGGTATAAAAGGCGCAAGTGCAGGTCGCGGGCCAACGAAAGAAAACGCTCCTGCTCTCTCCGGGTATGATGGCTGGTGATGGCAGCCGCTGCAATCCCTCGGCGGTGCAGACCTTCCACCTGATCTTTCATCAGCGCAATGAGCGGAGAAACCACCAGTGTAAGGCCGGGAACAACCAGGGCAGGAACCTGAAAACACAGCGATTTCCCGCCACCTGTGGGCAACAATGCCAGCACATCGCGGCCGGAAACAAAAGCATCTGCGAGTGATTCTTGTCCGGGGCGAAACGATGCATAGCCCCAGAAACGGGTTAATATCTCCTGGGTTTCAGCACTCATGCATCAGCCATCATGCCATCCTGCATCCGGATGATGCGGTTCCCCAGGCCTGCCAGCGTATCGTTGTGCGTAACCACGATAAAAGTTTGTTTGCGCTCATCGCGGAGGCGGATAAAATAATCATGCAGTTCGGCGGCATTCCTTGAATCAAGATTGCCGCTGGGTTCATCGGCGAATACCACTGAAGGATTGTTGATCAGTGCGCGTGCCACGGCCACCCTTTGCTGTTCGCCACCGGAAAGCGCGCCGGGTTTATGTGACATTCGGTGTTCCAGCCCTAAAAATTGCAGCAGCGACGCCGCCTCATCTTTCACCTCAGCCTTTGACCTTCCGGCAATCCAGCCCGGAATACACACGTTTTCCAAGGCGGTAAACTCAGGCAGCAGCTGGTGAAACTGGAAGATGAAGCCGATATGTCGGTTTCTGAACGCGGCCAGCGCTCTTTTATTCAGGGCGAACATATCCTGGCCATTCAGCAAAACCGTGCCCGAACTTGGCTTATCCAGGCTGCCCAGAATTTGAAGCAAGGTGGTTTTTCCCGCTCCTGAAGCCCCGGTAATACAGACCATTTGCGCCTCCGGAATATCCAGGCTGATGCCTCTGAGCACTTCGAGGGTTCCAAACTTCTTTGTGATGTTGCGTGCGCTGATGACCATAAAGCTTCTAACTTACAAAAAGCGGCAGTCAAAGATATGCCAGCGCCTATTAACTTCGCGGCTCTAAATTCAACCATGAACATACACGAGTATCAGGCCAAAGAAGTATTGAAAAAATACGGCGTGGCCGTCCAGGAAGGATATGTGGCTGAAACGCCCGAGCAGGCACATGAAGCAGCTTTAAAGGTTAAAGAACTCTCCGGCAGCGACTGGTGTGTTGTGAAAGCCCAGATTCATGCAGGCGGTCGTGGCAAAGGCAAAATCGAAGGTACCGAACACAGAGGCGTTCAGGTGGCAAAAAATGCCGACATGGCCCGCGACATCGCCCAAAACCTGCTCGGTGGAAACCTGATTACCATCCAGACCGGCGCCAAAGGCAAAATCGTGAATAAGGTTCTGGTTGCTCAGGATGTGTTTTATCCCGGCGCTTCCGAACCCAAAGAATATTACATGAGTGTATTGCTGGATCGCGGCACCAAAACCAATGTCATCATTTACACCACCGAAGGCGGTATGGACATTGAACAGGTTGCCGAAGAACATCCGGAGAAAATCTTCAAAGAATGGGTTGATCCTAAAGTAGGCTTCCAGGCATTTCAGGCCAGAAAAATCGCTTTCAACCTGGGTTTGTCGGGAAAAGCCTTCAAGGAAATGGTCAACTTCGTTACCGCCTTATACAAGGCTTATGAGGAAACCGATTCCGCCATGTTTGAAATCAACCCTGTGCTGAAAACCAGCGACGACCGCATCATCGCTGTGGATGCCAAGGTGAACCTGGACGACAACGGGCTGTACCGCCACGCCGACCTGTTCGGTTTGCGCGACCTCGCAGAAGAAGATCCTACAGAAGTAGAAGCCGGCAAATACAACCTGAACTTCGTGAAGCTCGACGGCAACGTGGGCTGCATGGTAAACGGTGCCGGCTTGGCCATGGCCACCATGGACATCATCAAACTTTCCGGTGGCGAACCTGCCAACTTCCTTGATGTGGGTGGAACTGCCAACGCAGAAACTGTTGAAGCAGGTTTCCGCATCATCATGAGCGACCCGAACGTAAAAGCCATCCTGATCAACATTTTCGGTGGCATTGTTCGCTGCGACCGTGTGGCCAATGGTGTGGTAGAAGCGTACCGTAAAATTGGCGACATCAAAATCCCGATCATCGTGCGTCTGCAGGGAACCAACGCTGAAGAAGCCAAGAAAATCATTGATGAAAGCGGTTTGAAAGTGTACAGCGCCATCATGCTGAAAGAGGCTGCCGATTTGGTGAAAAAGCTGTTGGTGGAACAAGGAAGCGCACAGCAATAAAATTTCCCTACTTTTACCCAAAAAAACATGGGACTTGTTTCGGAATTCAGAGAGTTTATCACCAAAGGCAGTGTTTTTGATCTGGCCGTGGGTGTGGTTATTGGTGCAGCATTTCAAAAAATCGTGGACTCGCTCGTCAGTGACATCATCATGCCCATCATTGGGATTATTACCGGCGGCATCAACTTCAGCACCCTTTCGCTGAAGGTAGGCGAAGCCGAACTGAAATACGGAAACTTCATTCAGCAGACCATCATCTTCCTGCTGGTGGCTTTTGTGTTGTTTGTCTTTATCCGAACTTATAACCGAACGAAACGAAAGCTGGCGGAAGTTGTTTCCACTGAACTGAAAAAGTAACGAAACGGGGAGCCATAGGTTCCCCGTTTCATTTAATAAAACCGGGAGCATGTTTTCTTAGGTTCCGCTTAAGGTTCCGGCAACAGCCGGCAAGGGCATCAATGCTGGTTGATATCTTTGCAGCGCATGAACAAGCTGGCCATGGTTCCGATGATGTTTGCTGCCTTTACGGCCGGAAGTAATTCCCTGAATGCAACAGCTCATACCACGGACAGCTCCAGCTGGACCAGAAATATAGAACTTGGCTTCAGTGCTGCACAGGCCACCTTTTCCAGCAATTGGAAAAGTGGTGGCACCAACAACCTGAGCGTATTGAGCTATGCCAACCTGAAAGGCAAATACACCAGCGGGAAACACAGCTGGGAACAAAAATTCAACCTGTTGTACGGCCTGATTAAAAACCAGGGAGAAATGATGCGCAAAAGCCAGGATTTACTGCTCATTACCAGTGATTACAACTATGCCATTTCTCCAAAGCTGCAGGCCTTTGCCGGTGTCACCTTCCAATCACAGGCCGACAGAGGTTTTGAGTATAAAACCGATTCTACCGGGTCGCCGGTAAAAACCTTGATTTCCGGATTCATGAGCCCCGGACAGCTGATTGAAGCGTTTGGATTTAAATATGCTCCGGTACCCTTTTGGTGGGTAAAGTTCGGACTGGGCGCTACCCGTCAAACCTTTATGCTGAACCAGCGCATTTATGCAGAAACCGGTAAGGAGCTGAT
>JBDKIU010000108.1:0-3410 GCA_039796915.1 Bacteroidota bacterium
GATTCTATGCGTGCCATAATTTCATCATTGGTGGTGTATGCCAGACAGGTAATGGCGCCATTTTCGGCAACAGCATGTGCGGCCAGTTCAATGGAATGTCGGGTGTCATCGGTCTTTACCACCAACACGCAAGGGCCGAACAGTTCTGAGAAATTGCCAGCCACTTCTCCGGCAGCAGCGGTAAGCACCACAGGCGCGTACATGCGGGCATCTGGAAATTCCGGATGCGTCACCTGTCCTGATTCCAAAGCGATGTGAGGGAAACGTGCTGCTGCTTCTTTCGTTCTTTCAATGGTGTAATCATTCTGGATGGCTCCTAAAGTGAACGGACCGGCCTTGGGATTGTCCACCAGCTCTTTTACCGCTGCAGCCAGACCAGCAACAAAGTCGTCATAGGATACGTTTCCTTCGGCGGTTTGCACGCCACCGGCAGGAACAAAAATGTATTGCGGCGCGGTGCACATTTGTCCGCTGTACAAACAAATGCTGAAAGCCAAATTCTGCTGAACCGCCTTTACGTCTTTCACCGAATCCACGATTACAGGATTTACACCGGCTTTTTCGGTGAAACAGGTTTTCTTCAAGCCTTCCACATACAAGCCAAAGGCGGGGCCTCCGGTATAATCAATCATCTGCACGGCTGGATGTTCTGCAAGTTGTTTCGTAACAGGTGCAGCAATTGTATCAGGGGCAAGCTGCACCAGGTCAGGATTCAGACCGGCCGCTTTCAGCGCGTTTCTGATTTCAGCCACCACGATGGCAATAGGTAAAATGGATTTGGGATGCGGCTTCACAATCACCGGATTTCCGGTAATCAGCGCGGCATACAATCCGGGAACGGTATTCCAGGTCGGGAAGGTCGAACAGCCAATCACCAGGCTGATGCCTTTGGGAATGGCTTTGAACGTTTTGCGGATGTTCAGGTCGAATTTCCCCATGGGCTTCACCCAGTTTACTTCTGCAGGATATTGCTCCAGGGCTTCAACGCCCACGGCAATGGCCTCGAGTGCGCGGTCGGCTGCATGCGGGCCACTGGCCTGAAAACTCATCATGTAGCCCTGGCCGGTGGTATGCATTGTTGCATAGGCGATTTCAAAAAACCTGGTTTTGAAGCGCTCCAGACTGTCTATGAGCACTTCTGCCCTGTTCCGGGCCGGCCATGCAGCCCAGGAATCCCAGGCGGTATTTGCCCGTTGAATGTACGTTTCGATTGGAAATGCGGGATAATGAATCCCCAGACCTGTCTGGAGGTAAGGACTGAGCTCCGTTCCTATCCATGATTCAGGAGCATCTGTATGCAGCTCTGTGAAATTCTGATTCAGCTTTTGCTGGAATGCTGCCAGCCCTTGTTGGGGTGCATCTTCCGCATAGGCTTTGGGCTGTTCAGGAAAAGCGGCAAAAAACACGCGCTTGTGGTTGGCTTCAATAGCCTCATGCAACAAATTCATTGATGGGTTTGTCATGATGTTTTTCGATGGGCAAAGTTAAACGGAGTTTTTCAGCCTCTTCAAAAAAGCGAGGATGAACAAATGCTCAGTGGTGGTGCGTGGTTCCATGCAGCAAATGCAACAGACGATGACCAAAAGGCGCCAGTAAAACGCCGGCCGTGGTGATGAACACCAATCCGCTGAACAAGGCATAAAAACTGGCGAAAATTTTGGCTCCGGCATTTGGTAGCGGATCTACCGGCCCCATGCCGCCCAATATCATGCTGGCATTCAGCAAAGAGTCGAGCCATGAAAATCCGGCAAACCAATGATAACCCAAAACGCCAACCAGCAAACCGAAGCACATCACCAACAAGGAATAAAACAAGAAGGTTAGCTGACGCCCGGCGTAACGACTCCGGCTGATGACCGGCTTGGTGCTGTGTTCAAATCGAAAAGGCATGGCTACTGATCAGGCGTGTAATTGCATCCAGGAATGCACGTGTTGTCCAACGACATGACGGTGTTTGGGGAAAAGAAAATGGCCTGCGTGCGGCAACAAAACAGCTTCAGCACCCGATTTCAGCCAGGGGTCTTTGCCGCCCAACACAAGCAAAAAAGGTTTGCTGATGGAAGCTGAACCGAATGCCAGCAACCAGCGCAGCACTGTTTTCGTTTGTTCCGGATTCCAATATCTGAGGGCGCGGTTCATGGTTACAAAAGTCTTTCTGCCAAACACACGCATCAACGGCAGGCCGTATTGAAACACCAAACGGGCGGGCAAACGCAGAAACAATCCTAAAATACCTGAACGAGCCAGGCCATTCAGGTAATTCCTCCAATACTTTCTGGAAGGCGCGAATGAAAGCAACACCAGCCCTTTGAGCCGGGGCATGGCCTTGGCCTGTTCGCAGGCAATCATTCCGCCGAGGGAAAATCCGCCGAGGAACTCTGTATGCGGTGGAATTTTCGCTGCCAGCCGCGCACACCAGGCATCAAAAGATTCTTCCGCTTGCGGAGGTTCGGGAACAAGCCAATACACTTCATCACCCGGCAAATTTTGCCAGGGTTCGGGCAATTGTTTCATGCCCAATCCGGCCCAGATGGCCAGAACCGCCATCAGGCTTGTCCGGTTTGCCCCCCGAAATTCAAGGGCAGGTGAAAGCCCGGGCCTTGTTCCTGGATGTCAATTTCTCCAAACGTTTCTTCAAATTTGGCCAGGTTATCGCCCAACGCCATCAGCAAACGCTTGGCGTGCAGCGGCGACATGATGATGCGGCTTTTTACCCTTGCCTTGGGAACCCCTGGCATCAACCTTACAAAATCAATCACAAATTCAGCATTGCTGTGGGTGATGATGGCAAGATTGGAATAATTGCCTTCTGCCATTTCTTCAGAAAGTTCAATTTCCATTTGCTGACCTTGTTCTTCGTTAGGATTCATAGATGCAAAATAAAGGCAAGAGGGTGAGGATTTTTGCCCGATTTTTGCGAATAATTCGCTGCTTTGAAAAAGCTGAACCTGTTAATCATTCGCGCTTTTACCGGTCCTTTTCTGGCAACCTTTGCCATCAGCCTGTTTCTGTTTCTCATCCATTTCCTTTGGAAATACATTGACGATCTGGTAGGCAAAGGCATTGATACGTTTACCCTGCTGAGGCTGATTTTCTATTCCATGGCCGACCTGGTGCCTTTGGCCCTGCCCCTTTCGGTAATGATTTCCAGCCTGATGACTTACGGAAACCTGGCCGAGAGTTATGAGCTGGTAGCCATCAGAAGTGCCGGTGCATCCTTGCGCCGCGTGTTGTGGCCTGCGTTTCTGGTGATGGTATTGTTTGCCTGCATCACCTTTTACTTCACCAACATTGTGATTCCCCGAGCCAATCTGGAAGGAAAAAGCCTGTTGTACGATTTAAGGCAGAAGAAACCGGCCTTCAACATCACCGAAGGGGTTTTCTACAACCAAATTGAAGGCTACAGCCTG
>JBDKIU010000109.1:0-20645 GCA_039796915.1 Bacteroidota bacterium
AAGAACTTAACCCAGTTGCCGATGATGAAGATTAAGCTGCTGTTTCTGTTGTTCCTGTTGCCCGCCGCAGGCGGTGCGCAAATGCTGAGCCTCAACCAGGCGCTGGATACAGCCTGGAAGCGCAGCCTGGGTTTGGCCATGGCGCGTAATGATGCCGCCATCGCAGCCCTGCAAAATACCGCGGGCAACGCGGGCATGCTGCCGGTGGTCGGTCTGAATGGTGGCGTTTCATTCTCGAACAACAATATTGAACAACGTTTTTCCAACGGAACGGAAATCAGCCGCAATGGCGTGGGTGCCACCAACAACAACGCAGCGCTGAATGTAAGCTGGGTACTTTTTGACGGCATGCGCATGTTTGCGGAACGCAGTCGCCTGCAGTCGTTGCAGGAACTGGGTGTGCAGGGCGTGCTTCAGGAAGCACTGCGCGTGGCGCTCAATGTGCGGCTTTCATACCATGCACTGGCCCGTGAACAGCGCCTCTACAGGTATTATCAAACATTGCAGGAACAGTCCAAAAGCATCGCGGCTTTGGCAGCTTTGCGCGCGCAAACCGGTTTGGGCAGCACGCTGAATCAGCTGCAGGCAGAAAGTCAGCATGAATTGTGGTTGGGCCGACTGCGTGAGCAGGAAGGCCGCATCCGCGAAGCCCGCGCACAGTTGGCTTTTGCCATGAACGTGGACACCGAGCAGGTGCAAACGGTTGCAGATGCTGATACGAGTGCTGGACTCACCGGACTAGAAGTGTGGATGGAAGGTGTGAAGCAACATCCGGATTTACAGGCTGCCCACATTCAGGAACGTATAGCGCTGGCAGCGCAGCAATCCGTGCAGGCGCAACGCCTTCCACAGTTGCGGGCCAACAGCGCTTATGCATATAATGCCAGCAACAACAAAGGCGGGTTCTTCCTGCTGAATCAGAGCAATGGCATCAATGGTGGGTTGACGCTGAGCTGGAACCTCTACAACGGCGGACAGGTGCGGCGCGAATTGGAAGTAGCTTCGCTCAACCAGAAGCAGGCTGCGCTGATGCGCCAGGAACGGCTGCGCACGCTGGAATCAGAAATCACACGCGCCTACATTCGCTGCAGGACGGCACATCAGTTTTACCAACAGGCAGCGCAGGCACTGGAAAAAGCTTCCCGCGCAGCAGCATTGGTGCAACAGCGTTTTGAATCCGGTGCTGCGGTATTGCTTGAACTGAACGAAGCACGCAGGAGTGAAGAAGACATCCGGTTGGCGGCAGAAGATGCCTTGTTTCGTCAGCGGGTGGCAGAAAGTGAACTGATGGCCCTTTCAGGCAAACTGGACGGGTTCAGGCTTTAAGCTTTACCAATTTCATCGAGGGCTTCCTTCAGCGCCTCCAGATATCCGCGGCCAAACTTCAGGTCGGGTTCCATGTAGTTGCCCTCCGCCCATTCATTCCAGGAACGCAGAAACACCAAACGGCTGTTTTCGGGTTTTTCCATCACCAGCTTCAGTACCTGCTGCACGTGTTTCTTGAACGGCGCCGGACTGGAATGGGTGAAGATGTGTCCGCCACGCCCGGAGCGCGGGGAATGATCCCAGTTGGGGAAGATGCTTGGATAACAATCAGCCCGTTTGTCTTCAGGCCCGACGAAGTATTTGAAGTATTTCCGGTAGTCAACCACACGTCCGCGCTTCAGGTACAACCTGCTGAATTTCGTGAGCATGCGTTCCAGCAGGGAATATTCATGTTTCATAAAGTGAAACAGACGCACCACATTCACGGCATCGAAACCCAGGCTCCGCAGGTGGTCGATGTCTTTCTCGTCGTGGCAGTTGGCTACAAAGTGGACGCCTTTCAATCCGTGTTCCAGCGCCAGCTGCTGCCAGAAACGGATGAAATAGGTCACGTCAAAATCCTTGGTTCCATGGATGAAGAAGATGGGTTTATCGTCCACACGCAGGTAGCGCGGATCACGAAAGGCTTTCAGCACGTATAAAAAGTGCTGTCGGTAATCTTCATCGCCCGGATATTCCTGTTTGATGAGCAGCTTGTTTGTGCCGCCCTTCTTAAACTGTTTGTCTTCCCAGCTGTGGTTGGCCCAGCCCAGGCAGAACGGGAAGTCGGGTTCGCCGCTTTCCAGCACTTCATGAAAAGGCCGTTCGAGCAGCCGTTTTCCATTGCCGAACCAATAATGCCAATAGCAAAAGCCTTCCACGCCGTAGGCTTTCGCCATGGCAGCCTGTGCGGCCCTGCTTTCAGGAAGCCGGAGGTCGTAATAACCCAAATCGGCTGGCACGCGCGGCTGGTAATGACCGCGAAACAGCGGTTTGGCCTTACCCACGTTGGTCCATTCCGTAAAACCTTTGCCCCACCACAAATCGTTTTCGGGTATGGGGTGAAACTGAGGCAGGTAGAAGGCGATGATGCGTGGCTTCTGCGCGGTCATGGGGTTTCAGCTAAACAGGGTCTTTTTAAGTTGGATGACATCTTCCACGCTGCGGATGGGCGCGTAGATGGCTTCAAGGTGTGCGCGGATGTGCGCGTCGCTCAGCGTATTCAGGTCGATGCACATCAGGGCTTCAATCACTTCCGGACTGTGGCGCATTTTGATGATGCGTGCCGGATTGCCGCCAACAATGGCATACGGTGGAACATCTTTCGTAACGATGGCTCCGGCAGCTACAATGGCACCTTTGCCAATACGCACGCCAGACATAATCAGGGCATTCGTACCCAGCCAAACTTCATCTTCGATGATGATCGGGCCGCGCACCAGCGCATCGCGGGTTGAACGTTCCACCAGCCTGGAGTAGAAAGGGAAGGTGGTATAGGTTTCCAGCTGGTGGTTCACACCCATGAGGAATTGTACACCCGGAGCGATAGAAACGAAGTTGCCAATGTGCAGCTGTTCGCCTTCCTGAACAAACAAACTCTGCACGTTTAACATGCCATACGTGCCTCGTCCTACATGTACATTTTCCAGGGGAAACATGCGCTCGCCGGGCACGGTATCGTTATGCGGATTGCGTTGGCGCCACGCTTTGTTGAAGCGGTTGCGGTCGGCTTGCCGCAGCAGCGTTCTGATTCCCGGAATTCTGGATGCGAGGCTGCGAATCATGGCTTTTTCTCCGCCCTGATGATGGCGGTACTGAGGCGTTTTCCCCAGTAAATATAGCCGGGGTTGAAGCTGGTACTGAATCCTGCTTCGCGGAAAATGGTTCCAATCACCTGCGGATCATCCGGACGGTGATACACGGTTACCGATGCACGCATCCGGATGTTTTTGTGCAGTAGTGAAGCCGCACCCGCCAATGCGCTGCGTTCCCAGCCTTCAATATCCATTTTCAGGAACAGCGGCGTTGGGGGCGCCTCGGCAAAAAGGGTGTCGAGCTTGATAAACTGAGCATCGTCGTGGTCGCCAACGTAGCGATGTACGATTTCCACCTTGTGCTTCCAGGGCGCAAAAGTGGCCTGCAAGGGCGCCAGCCAGTAAGGTTCATATTCAAACAGATAGACTTTGTCCACCAGTTCAATCACATCCAGACTGAAGATGCCTTCGGCCGCACCAACATCCAGCAAGGTATAACCTTTCAGAGACGCATAGTCGGTCACATATCTGTGTGCGGCGGCTTCATCCTGTTCTGTAATCAGGCTGCGGTACAAACGCGCCACCTGTTCGGGTTTCATGTTGGCAGGGAAATACAGTTTTCGGCCATTGTGCATCACCCAGGGCAAACCCAGTTCGGCATCCCACGACACCTGAATATGCTGTTTCTTGTACTTCAGCGCATAAGCTCCGGGATACGATGTGATGCCATGAATGCCAATGAAGGCCAACGCCTGCTGACGTTCGTTCAGGGTGCGAAACAGTCCGGTAAACGCCTGAAACAAGCCCTGAAGCCGCACTTTGGAATGGCGCAGGCTGTGGAGCATTTTGCCCAGAAAGGCTTCGTAAAGGCGCTTCCTTAAAGCAGCAGGGAGCAATATTCTGTACAGACGGGCAATCATGGATACGTAGCGCGGAACAGCATTCCGCTACCGCGAATATACAGTTGGTTTCAGCTGCTGAACTGCGATTGGATGCGGCCCTGTATCTTTTTCCAATACGCGAAGAAGGAAGGATGGAAGCCTTGCACTTCGGGAACCATCCAGTCGCGTGGATGAACCTTGCCCTGGTAATGTGCGGTGAGCGGATGTTCCTTGTAATGCAGTTCCGCTCCTTTGGCCGCTGCCTGCAGGTCCTGAAATGAACCGCAGAAGATCTGAACCTGCGGCAGGTTGTGCGTCAGCTGCAACAGGAATTGCATGCAGTGTTCACTTATGGGATAGGCTTCAAAAACCTTGGGTTCGAGCAGAAGCACGCGGTTCGCCTTCATGCCTGAAAGCCATGCCGGATCCATGTTGTAGTAGTCATACAGCAACACGGGCAAATCCGGATTGATGTTCAGTTCGGACTGTTGGGTGGGAAGTTTGGTTTTCCCTTCAAAAGGAATACACTGCTGCAGGGATGATGGAATTTCCTTCGGTGGAAGTTGTTCGTAAGGCACATCCAGAAAGGTTCCGCGCTGTGTGCTTCCAGTATAGTTGTTGATGTTTTCCTGGTTGGCGATGTAGATTTTGTTGCTGAAGGTTCCGGCCACCCATTGCCAGCTGAGGCAGTTGCTGGCCCAGTCGCCGTCCAGCAAATGATAATACATCCAGCGGGCAGGCTGAAGCCAGTGTGCCTGCGCCGCATGACAGGCCAGTGCGGCTGTGTACATGCGACAGTGGTTGTGCATGTAACCCGTGCTGTACAATTCCCGGATGGATGCATCGATGGCTTCAATGCCGGTGGAGGCTTTGTCCAGGCTGGCTGGTAGCAGGTTCGTGTGCACCCGTTCCTGTGGCCTGCGGATGTCGGAACTTATGTTGGGTCCAAGCACTTGCCAAACGTGCTGGTAGTAATCGCGCCAGGCCAGTTCCTGCAACAGTTTTTCGCAGGCAGCATACGCGTAGCCGGCTTCAGCCAGGTGTTTCATCACCATGCGCGTGCTGAGGACTCCACGCGAGAGGTACGGCGACAGGCGTGTGACTGCACCGCTGGTGAAGTTGCGTGTGCGGGCGTACTGCTTTGGTTGGATTCCGGACAGCAGTTGAAGAATGTCAGCGTAATGGAAAGGAAATGAATGCATGCGGCCAGTAGGAAACAAACTGCAGCCCACTTGGTTGCCGCGAGAATTACAATTTCTATCAGCGCACCAGCGTCACGTCACCGCTGAAGGCGGTGATTTCGTTTTCCGGGTTATTGAAGGTGCAGCGATACACGTAGGCGCCCTGCGGACAAACCTTTCCGCCGGAGGTGCCATCCCAGAGTTTTTTCGGGTCACGCGACTGAAACACGATTTCACCCCACAGGTTGTAGATGATCAGGTTGTAGTTGGTGATGGCGTTTTGCAGGGCCGATGGCGTGTACAGGCCAAACAGGTCATTCATGCCTGCGCTGGAACCGGGTGTAAATACATTCGGGAACCAATACAAAGGCTTGGAACGTGCAATCAGGCTGGCCGTTGCGGTATCGTCGCAGCCGTACGGAGTATTGGCAATCAGCGTAACTGTGTATTTTCCGTACATGTCATAAGCGTGGGTGGGCGATGCCACGTTGTCGAAAAACAGGTCTCCGAAATCCCAGTACCAGGAACTGTCGTATTGCGACAGATTGCGGAACTGGATGGGCTCCAGCATACGCGGCTCTTCCGGTGTATAGTCGAATTTGGCAATGGCACGCGGATAAACCGTTAGCGGTTTCACCACAGTATCGCCGCAGCCGTAGCTGTTCAGCACCGACATCTTCACCAGGTATGAGCCGTGTTTGGCATAGCTTACAGTTTCGTCGGGATTGGTAGAGAAGCGTTTGTTGCCAAAATCCCATTTGTACGAAGTGATGGTTCCGCCGCCGGCAGCAGAGCCATTTTTGAAGCTGATGGGCGTGTACTGACAGTCGTTGTCGAAGTTGATCTGTGCGTAAGGTTTCGGAGCGATAAACAGGTTCCGTTCGGCCGTGTCTTTGCAGCCATTGCTGTTGTACACAATCAGACGAACCGTAGGAATACCCACGCCGCCATAGAAATACGAGGCCTGT
This sequence comes from Bacteroidota bacterium, assembly GCA_039796915.1. Lineage (GTDB taxonomy): Bacteria > Bacteroidota > Bacteroidia > NS11-12g > UBA955 > REEB481. Next base: position 6,090 of record JBDKIU010000109.1, read on the forward strand.
TTGGCGTTCACCTTGGGTCCGCCCATGCCAAAATCCCAATATGTTCCGGTAATAAATCCTGCGCCCGGCCAGCTTTGTGATTCAAACTTCACATCGGCATTTTCGCAGGTATCCCGAACCAGAAACTTGGCGGTGGGCTTCGGAATGATGACCAGGTTCTTGTAAACGGTATCCTGACAGCCGCTTTCCGAGCGAATGATCAGACGGGCTGTGTACACGCCGGAAGGAGAATAATAGGCTACAGGATTTTGAACACTGCCCAGCTTCCCGTTGCCAAAGTTCCATTGCCAGGAAGCTACTTTATCTGTGGCACCTATGCCAGACTGGTCTTTAAACAGAATGCTGTCCGATTCACAGGTTCCGGTAATGGAAAAGGCTGCCTTGGGATACGGTGTGGTGTCGCTGATGGTCCAGTTTCCGCTGAATCCGGTTCCTGCGCGATACACCACCTGGTTATTGGTCGTATTCACCGTTCCCTTGGGTGGATAGTTCCAGCTGTTGGTGGCTGGCATCCATTTCACTGCGCCCACGCTGGATTCTGTAATGGTATTGTTGCTGGCGGTAAGTTCAGCTGCAGCGTAGGTGAAGGCAAGCGTGGCATCCGGTTTTGTGGTATAGCCTGCGTCTTCAACAACCCAGAAACGGTCGATCAGTCGTTGGCTGTTTTCACCCTGACATTCATTTTCTGAATGAAATACGCCGGTGGGCAAAGGCCGGTTGTTCGGAACAGGAACATTGGACGTGGGGTAGGTGCACACCCTGAAGTAGCCGGAGTCTGCTGCAGTTTGCACGCCCAGGCTGTTGCAGGTAAATACAAAAGGAACACGTGTGCCCGTGCGGGTCACAAACGGAACGGTAAACACCGGTCCGCCCACACCGTCGCGGATGTTCCACTGCACCTTGCTGTAACCGGAACCGGGAGGATTTTCAGAGATGATGCCACCGGCACCGGAAAACATGATGGCCGTGGGGTTTCTGTTGTTGATGATCAGCGTATTTCCCTGCAGGTCAAGGGTATTGCCGAACAGGCGCAGCATTCCCGAGCCGCCTTTGTTGTATCCGCCGCCTACCAGCGTGTGTTGCGTGAGTCTTTTGGTTCCGAAGCCAACCAGCGACAAATCAGGGAAGGCTGTGATGTTGCTTCCGCCGATGTTCTGGTTGAATCCCCACAGTTCAACACGGCCATTGTTGCTGGTGAACACAGGCGTGTTGCCGTTGTTGTTCCAGTCGCCGTAAATCCTGAATCGGGCGTTGGCCGACAGGGTGATTTTGGCATCGCCTCTGGCGGTGTAATCGCCCTGTGCCTGCGCAACCACAAGAAAGGCGCCATCAGTTACCACGATATGGGCACCGGATTGCACCAGTCCCTGCGCGAAAGCCTGAGAACTCAGGCCTGCCAAAAGCATCCAGAAGTAACGCACGGGGTTATTTGTTAGCGGCTTTTTGAAGTTCTTCCAGGAGCTTGCGGTTCAGTTCCATCAGTTCCTGTTGTTGCTTTTTCAGTGCGTCAATTTGCGCCTGTTGTTCCTGGATGGCTTTCACCATTGGAACCACGAAGTCGGCATAGCGCAGGCCGTAGTCGTCTTTTTCGTTTTTAGGTGCGTCAATGCCACCGAACTCAAAGCCCAGTTCTTTAGCAACCTGTTCTACTTCCTGTGCGATAAATCCGGTGCGGCGCATGGATTCGCCTTCATATTTTTCTTTCCAGGAAACGGAATCGTGGAGGTTGTGGTTTTGGTGAAACTTACGGATGTCCAACAGGTAGCTTACCGGTCTGAGTTTCATGATAAACGGCAGTCCCTGAATGTCTTCCTTCACCTCTGTTTTGTACCGTCCGTCGCTCAGGTTGGTCCAGCCAACCGGACCCCCGATGGACGTAACCGAAGCATTGCCAACGCGTACCTGGTTGTTGGCCGTGGTATTTGTTCCATTTCCAATGGCGGTGGTATTGTTCAAAGCGCCATTATTTGGACCTGATAAATAACCCATGGAGGTGTTAAAATATCCTGTTGTGGTCTGGTATCCGGCATAGTAACCCAGGCCGCTGTTGTAATAGCCGGTGGAATTGTAATACGCGGAAGCATAGCCGATGAAAGAATTACCGTACCCTGTCGAATTACTGGGCATGCTGTAAGACCCATAAGCAGTGTTGTAGTTTCCGTAGGTATTGGCCCCAAGCGTATAATAACCTATTCCCGCATTCAGGGTTCCTCCAACGTTGTACAACATGGCATACATGCCAACGCCTACGTTGTAACTTCCATTGGTGTTTGAGTATAATGCCCTGTAACCAGCGCCAACATTGTAATATCCAGAGGTGTTGCTTCCAACAGCTTCATAACCAAGGCCCACATTGTAACCACCCGTAGCATTACTGTATAGGGTATTGTAGCCAACAGCGGTATTGTATGAACCTGAATTGTTGGCAAACATCGCCTGATGGCCAACAGCAGTGTTGTTCAGACCACCGTTGTTGCCATTCATTACGTTCCGGCCTATGGCAATATTTGCTGATCCGGAGGAATTGGCGTTGGTTCTTAAACCAAATGATATGTTGTTATTGGTGGGGTTTAATTCCCCGAACCACTGATTGTTGCTGCGGAAGCGCAAGGCAATATTGTCGGTAGTTCCGATGAAGTTGTTGCTGGCATTCAGGCCGCTGTTGCCGGTGGTATTCCAAAAGCCTTTCAATGGAACCGAACTATTGTTCTTGGTAAGATACAGGGTATCATTCACCAATCGCAGCGACTGAAGTTCGTTGGTGGTGTCGTTGTCCAGAATTTTCTGGGTGGACACCAGCGTGATTTGTCCGTAATCATTCACGCTGACCACGGGAAACTCCAACGTATTTCCGTAAGTTCCTGCAATCACGCCCGACTTTTTGACATCAACGCTGCCTTTTCCCTGGATAAACCCTCCGCTCATGCCGGGGCCAAAAGAGATGGAACGCATCAACGGAACCCATTTGTTCTGTTCGTAATACCAAAAGCCAACGGTATCATCCGTCTGATAAACCAGCAATCCATTGGCCGGAGTGGGAATCAGGAATTTTTGTGCACGGCTGAGTCGTGGAATCAACAATCCTTTATTGGTAGCACTCACGTCCAGCATGGCCGAACCTGCAGGCAGTGCGCCTGTTTCATTGATGCCTACGTTTTGGGCAAATGAAGCTGCTGTGGTGGACATGAAGCAGAGGCACAGGGCCCGAAGTAAAAGTTTTTGCATGATGCAACTTTCGATTAAGCAAGGCAATTTATGGACTAAGTGCCTCTTTTACAACAAAGTGACATGGTGCACCTGCCGGAACCCGCTGGTTTCCTTGGTTCTGGCTGGATTTTTTATAACCTGACGGAATTTATTTTCCGATGCAGAAGCGTCCGAAAATGGAACCAAGCAGTTCATCGGCATCAATGCTGCCGGTAATAGAGCCGAGGTGTCTGATGGCTTCCCGCAGGTGAAAGGCCAACAGTTCACCGCCCAGCCCTGTTTCTAATCCTTGCAGTGCAGCTTCTAATGCCTCGGCCGTTGCTGCAAGTGCCTGATGATGGCGCAGGTTGCTGACCAGCATATTGCCCTGGTTGGATTTGAGCGTATCGGGAATGGAACCCAGCGATTCCAGCAAATGTTCGATGTGCCCGGATGCCGCTGCCACGCCAATGATTCCGGGAATATGGCCGAAAACCAGGTTGTGGTGTTGTTCCATCCGGTCTGTTTTGTTGCATACCGGAATTACCATCGATGCGCCGGTTTCCAGGGCATCGAGTTCGGATTTAAGGTCTTCCGGCGTGGTGGAACTTCCATCAAAAACATACAATACAACTCCGGCCTGCCGCAGTTCCTTGTAGGTGCGTTCAATGCCAATGCGTTCTACAACATCATTGCTTTCACGCAGCCCGGCGGTATCGATGAATCGGAAGGTGGTTCCATGCAACACAAAGCGCTCCTCAATGGTGTCGCGTGTGGTTCCTGCCACATCACTTACGATGGCGCGTTCTTCCTTCAAAAGGGCATTCAGCAGGGTGCTTTTCCCGGCATTGGGCCTTCCTGCAATAACCACGGGAATCCCTTGTTTCAGTGCATTTCCCGCATGAAATGAATCGCGCATGGCGATCACCTGTGTCAACAGTTGCTGCAGCAGGTCCTTCAACATGCCACGGTTCGCAAATTCTACATCTTCTTCAGAAAAATCGAGTTCCAGTTCAATCAGGGCGGCGTAATCAATCAGCGACTGTCGCAGTTCTTTCAGGGCTTTGCTGTATCCGCCGCGCATCTGTTTGATGGCCAGCTCATGACTGCTTTTGCTGTCGCTGGCAATCAGGTCTGCTACCGCTTCCGCCTCGCTCAGGTCCAGTTTCCCGTTCAGGTAAGCCCTCAGGGTGAATTCACCGGCAGCCGCTTGTCGGGCGCCTTTGCTACAAAGCAGTGTGATGAGTTCCCTGATGATGTACGAGGAGCCATGACAACTCAGTTCAACCACATCTTCTCCGGTATAACTGTGTGGTGCACGAAACAGGGCCAGCACCACCTCATCGAGGATTTCTGTTCCCTGATAAATACGTCCGAAGTGCAGGCTGTTTGCGGGTTTATCTTCCAGCGGCCTGCTAAACACCGACGCAGCGATGGAGATGGCTTCTGGTCCGGAAAGCCGAACCAGGGCGATGGCTCCGGCTCCCTGCGCGCTGGAAAGCGATACGATGGTGTCTCCGCTGTGATACATGACGATGGTACAAAAATACGAAAGCCCTCCACCAGGAGGGCTTTCGTTGCTTTTAAGTCTGGAAAACCGATCAGCGAATCAGGGTGATGACACCGCTTACTTCTTTCTCTTTTTCCTGGTTCTTGAACCTGTACTTGAGTACGTAGTAATAGGTGCCTTCAGGAGCTTCTGCGCCGGTATTGTTTACGCGTCCGTTCCAGTCAACCTTGTGGTCTTCTGATGCGAACATGCGCTGGCCCCAACGGTTGAAGATCTTCAGGTCGTACATTTCATGACCTTTGATTGGAATATCAAACACGTCGTTTACACCGTCTTTGGTATTGTTCGGGGTGAATACGTTCGGGATCTCAATTTTTGAGAAGAAAGTATTGCACACCAACTTACATACGGTGTCTTTACAGCCGTTGTCGTTTTCTACAATCAGACACACATACCAGCAGCCTATGCTGTCGTATTGGTTACATACAATCTGGTCAGGCTTGTTGGTGTTCTCCAGGAATGGACCACCGGTTACGGTGATGTCGCTGTCGTGGTAGAAGCCCCAACGGTATTTGGTTTCATCCATAGAAGGCGTGTGGTCGAAGCAGAAGGTAGGAATGTTGCTGCTGTCGATGGTGAAGTCAGCGGTAACGCCAAGCACGGTAAACTGCAGGGTGTCGTCTGGCTTAGAGCACCATGGGAAAGGTGAGGTTGGCCTGAAGTTTGGCTTCAGGATGGCGTAGTAATCACCTTTGGTAGCAAAGCTCCGCTTCAGGGTGTCATTCATCGTAGTGATGGTATCCACCTGATTTGTGGTGCGGTTTACAAACGTCCACAGGTAGCTGTTGTAGATGGTATCGCTCTTGTCGATGAAGTTGTTGAGTTCACCCACGCAGATGGTTTGTTTTTCAACCTCACCCACAACATCTCTTCTGGGCAATACTTCCACAATCATTACGGGCTGTCCGCCTTCGGTGGTATCGGGGTAGGTTGCAGGGCAATATCTGCGGATGGAAGGAGGCACCACGAGGCTGTCGAACTGGTCGAGGAACACATAGTAGATGCCTGGCTTCTTGTATTTGTGTACCACGTCAACCGGAGTAGTAGTGGTAAATACTTCGCCGTCACCAAAGCGCCACAGCCAGTTAGCGTTGGAAGATGGGTTCACGCTGATGTTGCGGAACTTCACGCTGTCATCCACGCAGATGCGGTTACTGCTGCTGAATTCGAATACTGGAATAGGTCCGGGGATCTTGATCTTCAGTTCGAAGCTGTCTTCGCAACCAAGTTCAGTTTTCACCTTCATCTTCACGGTGAACTCACCGTTGCGGGTATAGTCGTGCGCCACACGGCTTGGATAACCACCGCTGAACACGCTGTACTTGTTGTTGCGCTTGCCATCTCCCCAATCAATCAGCCATTCTACAATGCGGTCGCAGTTGCGTTTCAGGCGTGCAACGCAGGGATCGAACACCTGGCTGCTGTCGAACAATTCCACGATGCCTTTGCAGGAAGGAACAGACAGGTTAAGGCCGAATTTGGCTTCAACACCGGTTACGTAAATCGACTGGCTCAGGGTGTCGCGGCAGCCGGTTGAGTCACCGGTAGTTACGCGGCTGGTGAACAGTCCGTAGTCTTTGTAGTATTTGCTGCTGGTTGCACCACCACCCATTTGGATGCTTGGGTTACCCACACCAGTAGCACCGTAAGGGAAGTTTCCGAAGATGGTATTGCTGTTTGCAGGATCGTCGTCTTCTTTCGCCCAGTCCCAACGGGTAATGCTTTCGCGGTTTGGCTTATTGTTTACAATATCAGCCTGACGTTTGGCATCGCGCCAGTAATCAATGGGGTTCAGCAGACCTTCAAATTCCGGAATCAGAGAGAAGTAACGGAAGGTCGGTTCTGCGGTGAGCGTTTTGGTTCCGGCACACAGGATGGTATCGCTGTAGGCAACTTTGTTGTAGAATCCAACAACCACACGTTTTGAAGAGCGCTCGAAACAGCCGTTGTTGCTGCGTTGCAGCAGTTCAAGGATGTAGTAACCGTTGTGCTCGGGAACAAACTGTACTGAATTCGCGAACATCTTGGTTCCAACGTAATTGGTATCCATCGCACGGATGCTGGTGTCGCGGTAGTTCAGGATCTGCTGTGAAGCCTTGTCTGGAACTACATAGTAGCGTACCAGTCCGCCGAAGCCGGCAGTATCGATACAACCACGGGCTCCGGTGCCTGGCTGGCCCAGAATACCTTTGTTGTTCCAGATCATCTTCGCAAGCTGCGTTGGTGTCAGTTCATAGATGTCGAAGCCGAGGCGGTCAACAGCGCGTTTGAACAGATCCCAGGCCTTGGTAATGTCTGCAGCGGTATCCCACTTGGTAATGACAGAAGTAAGGGTGGTATCGCGCCACAGGGTAATTGGAATACCGCTGGCAGGTGTTTTCTGGTAATAACGAATCAGGTAGTTGGCAAGCTTGGTTTTGTTGCTGCCGGGCAGATATACATAACGCTTGTATTCTTCGGTAAGGTTCAGGCGGTAGAACTGATCATAGTTGCGACCGGCGTTGCTGGTGTACAGCGAATAAGTCTGGTCGGCCAGGTCATCGGTTTTGGTTTTGTTGCCACCGATGGTGCGCACAATGATGGTATCGAACTTACAGATTTTAATGGGGTTTTTGTTCGGATACAATACATCGAAACGTGGGTCAAGCAGCGGGAAGCACAGGAACTTGTTGTACCATACAGTATCCACACATTCGGGCTTCTGACGTGGTGCAGGACCTGGCTTGAAACCGTTACCTACTACCAATCCAACGGTTACGCAACCGGAAGGATCGGCAATCATGGATGCAGTGTAATAAGTAGAGTATTTATTCGGGTAAGAACCGCCCATCTGATAACCTGGGTGTGGCATTCCCGGAGGCCTGTCGCCCATTGGAATTCCACCTGTTCCAACCCAGTTATTACGTCCGCTGGCGGAGTCGAGGTTGATCATGAAGAAACCTGGAGTACAACCCGGCTTGGTGTCTTCAATTTCGAAGGTAACACCGTACATCGGGTTTAGCGAACCCAGACATTCAATGGTGTTTGCAGATTTCTTCAGGCGCCTTGCAGAAGGTGGCATGATGGCAATCTGTTGGGTGTTTTCGCTGGTACACTTCAGAGGATGCGCAGTGTCCTGGTGGAACAAACGCACCTGGTAGCAACGGGGCACGGTGCGGTAGAAGATTTTGCGGTATTCTGCAGAATCGGCAGGTGTCCAAAGAATATTTACTGTGGTACAACGACGATCGGCGTCCACAAACAGCGACTTACGCATGGGGCGGTTCTGGGCGATGAAGGTATCGCGCAGGATGGTTTCCCAGGGCGTGTAGAAGTGCTGAGGAAGTGAGTCGCGGCTCCAACGGCAGTTGCGGCCTACGTTTTTGTTTGCTTTGGTATCTGTGGTACAACGTGGAGCGTAATCATCTCCGAAATCCCAAAGACGTACTACGTTGTCGCGGTTACGTACCTGTGGGCTTGCCTTAACAGAAGTTTGTCCGTTTGGCTTGGGTGAGAAGTTATGTCCGAGTCCCCAGCCTTTGATGTAGAAGGTGGAGTCGTCGTTTACCATGTTCCGGTCGTTGTGATAGAACGTAGAGTTGTTCGGGAAGTGAACGGTATCGCGTGAAATACACTGATACTTTTCTTCTTCTTTAATGCGACCAAATGGAATTTCAATGGTGGAAGAAGGGCCAAGAATCAGGATGGTGTCAAAGGAGGTACGAGGTCCGCATACAGGGTGGTTGAAGGTAAGACGGATACGGAATGGACCGAGGCCGGTGAAGTTGTGCTCCGGAGTCCAGGTTTTGTCGTCGGTGTTGCGGGGGCCAGAGTTCGGGTCGCCGAAGTTCCACAGGAAGTTGGTGGCTCCGTTTGGTGGGCCGCCCTGAACACCAAAGGTGATTTTCGGATCGGTGATACAGGTTGAATCGCGGTCGGCAATGATTTTGGCACGCGCCTCAAACACCTGTGCAGATGCTGTGAATGTAAAGGTTTCTTTACATCCGAATTTAGATTATACGGTAAGGGTGGTATTATAGGTTCCCTCACCTTTGAACCACTTACAAAAACGAGGAATACCCCAGTTCGTGCTGTCTTTGGTTCCATCGCCGAAGTTCCATACGAACTTCTTGATGTCCTGCAGCTGAATGTTGGATCGGTTGTCAAAACACGCTTGTGCAGAGTCGCATTTCACCGGCTTGGTGCTGGTGAAGCGGATACCCAGACGGGCGCGTACAATACCCACAGCTTTGAAGGTATCGCGGCGGATACATCCATTGGCATCTTCCAGTTCAACAGTCAGGTCAACCACGCCACCGCGATCGTCTTTGAAGTCGAAGCAGAAGGTGCGGGGTGGCTGGGTGGTGTACTTGTGCACCAGCAGCTGACCATCGCTCACTACGATACGCATTTCCTTGAGCGTGCTTCCGGGAACCGCTTTACTGCTGTCCACGAAGCAAAACTGGTTGCCTTCAAAACACTGGGTTTTTTGGTTCAGCAGTTTCAGGTTGATGGTTGGCCTGGGTTTGATTTGCAGGCTGAGTGAGGATTGGCAGGGATTGCCGCCAATCGTGGTCTGGTACTTCACCGTGTAGGTACCCGGTGCGTTGAACACGAATGTGGTGATCTGCTGACTGCTGGTTCCCTGACCGCCGAAATCCCAGCTGTGGGTTGTTCCGGCCGGGCTTCCGAAGAAGCGAATCGGGTTGCCTTCGCACAGCGCACCGTCATAAGTGAACTGACACTGGGCCGAAGCTGTCCGAGGAGCAGCGATGGCCAGGGCAGTACCAAACAACAATACAAGTGTTTTGATATACCTGTTCATAAGCATTGATGTGTTCCTTTTTTTGGGAAATTTCAAATATAGATGTTCCATTTACTTTATCAGTGTTGAAGCGTTCCTTTTAGCCAAAGCATGGTGGTTTTTTCCTGCTCCTGATGTCCGTAAAAACGATATCGCAGTTTGGCGATATACATACCTTCCGGCGCTGTTTTTCCGTTGATGCGTCCATCCCATCCGGAGTCCGGATCGGTGCTTGTAAATAATCTCGTTCCGTTGCGGTCAAAAATGCTCAGCTGGAACTGTTCCGCCCCGCAGATCAACACCCGATACGGATCATTGATGCCATCGGCATTGGGCGTGAATACATTCGGCACCAGCAGGTTCTGATCCACGTCGCATCCTTCTATTTCCATGGGTCCGAATTCCTGATCCGTGGCGCATCCTGTTGGAAGCTGAATCTTCAGGTTCATGCGCACCGAACGATGGTTCAGCACCGTGTACCGAATGCTTTGTCCTTTGCCAATTTCGGTACCGTTGCAAAACCAGGTGAGCAATGTTCCTGCAGCGAATGAATCAAGACAATGCACATGTACTACGGATCGCGCACTTTCTGCGCTGATTCTTGCTTTAAACGCACGTGTCCAGGCACAGGGTTGTTCGGTATGGCCAGTCTGCGTTTCCTGTCCTGTGGACTGTTTGCCTGAAGGTTCTTCTGTCTTGGCAGGAACTGTTTCGTAGTCCGCAATGTCAACGCCGTTGCAAACGATGGTTTCTGTATGGGCAATTGCTTCTCCCGTCGCTTTTCCGGGTCGTTGTACAGCTGTTTCAGGCACCGTGGTAAGCGCATTTTCCACTTTTGGAGATGGCAGTGCTTTGGAAACTTGGGTTTGATTGGTTTGAGGCTGCGCCTGAACCTCAATTTGTGGCTCAGTGGTGTACGCGCGGTAAGCGAGGTAAGACGCCGTTGCGATGAGCAGTGCGGCAGCACCTTTGATGACAGCGCCGCTCAGTGCGGTGCCGGCAGTTCCTGCGGCAGCCTTTGTGGCCACTTGCGCTGAAACCGCCTCCCAAACACCTTCCGGCGCGGGCACTTCGGCGTGTTCCAACTGATTCCGGAACAGCTCGTCGAACTGATTATCCATGACTGCTGCCCTCCATCGCGGCGATGATGCGCTTAAGCATGTTCCTGGCCTTCAGCAGCTGCGTTTTGCTGGTATTTTCGCTGATGCCCAGCTGAATGCCGATTTCTTTATGCGTATAACCTTCAATGGCGTACAGGTTGAATACCGTGCGGTAACCTCTGGGAAGTGACTGCACAGCGCGCATCAGGTCTTGCATGCCCAAACGCGAAAACGCGTGGTCATCCACACCAATGTGGTGGGCTTCCTGTACATCGCTGAACCAGGGATCTGATTGTTCCTTGCGGTATTGTTCGATGCACTGATTGACCATGATTCGCTTCATCCAGCCCTCGAACGAACCTTCATGGCGGAAATTGGCCAGCGACCGGAACACCCGTACAAACCCTTCCTGCAGCATGTCTTTTGCAGTGTCGCGGTTGTCGCAGTATCGGAGGCATAAGGCGTACATCTTGCCGGAATATCTTTCGTACAGTTCTTTTTGTGCTCGTGGTTCCCCGTCCAGGCAGCGGCGGATGAGTGCGCGGTCCACATGTTCCTTGTTCGTACTCATGCAGCCAGCCGGTGGATGGATTCGTTATTTAGTCGCAAGCCGCGTTCTTCAGGTTGCCTGACCTTGTAAGTTTTTTTCAAGGAAACAAAAACTACCTGTGCAGCCAAGGTTTTATTGGGTTCTGAGCTGATGATGCACCTTCATCGACAGATCCATGAGCAGTACTTTGGTATGCGCATTTCGTTCAATGTGGTAGATGCTGCTGTTCAACAGTTTGTACAGTGCTTCGATGTTGTGTGTATTCAGCCGTGCAGCCAGTTTGCTGATGAAGTTCTTTTCGGCTTCGGGCAGCCGTACACCCTGTTCGGTATAGGGCGTCACCAGGCAATTGCGCAGCACATGCAGGCCGTAAGTAAAGAATGCCTTCAGTTCTTCCCTGCTGGTTGCGCTCTGTTCGTTGGTCCAGTTCAGGATTTTGAGCATGTTTCCTTCGAAACACAACAGGAACCATTCCCGGAACGGGTTCATCAGCTCATGTTCGCTGGCCTGGCTGAGCTGCAGGGCTTTGAGGTAGCTGCCTTCGCTGAGCATGGCTATTTGGTTGGCCTGCGTTTCTTCCATATCCAGCTTTTGCTGCAATGCCGCTGCAATGGCATCTTGTGCGATGGGAGGAATGCGCACCAGCTGGGTTCGGGAAAGGATGGTAGGTAAAATCTTGTCGCTGTTTTCAGCTACCAGCAGGAACAGGGTTTTGTAAGGCGGTTCCTCGATGATTTTCAGCAACACATTGCCTTCGGTACTCAGAAACTCCGGAAACCACATCAGCAGCACTTTGTAGTCGCTTTCAAAGGGCTTGAGCGACAAATTCCGGATGATGGCCCTGCATTCTTTGATGGGAATATTGCCTTGTTTTTGTCCGTCCTGAATGAACGACAGCCAGTCCTGGTAACCCATATATGGGTTTTGCTGCAGCGCCTGCCTCCATTTTTCCAGGAATTCGCGGGCTTCTTCTGCCGGCGACATAAATGGAAAGGAGAAGTGTAAATCGGGGTGGATGTACTTGCTGTATTTGCTGCAGTTATGACAAACACCGCAGGAATCCGTATCTGTTCTTTCAGCGCAGGCGATGTATTGGGCATAGGCCAGTGCCAGAGGCAAACCGCCGCTGCCTTCTTTGCCCAGGAACAGTTGCGCATGCGGAATTCTTCCAGAGCGCACACTGTCGCGCAGTCTTTGCTTCAGGCCTTCCTGTCCGATTACATCTGCAAACTGCATGGCCTGCGAAGTTAAGCCCTGGCCTTGTTTTGTGTCCGGTACACCCAGATTCCGCCCACGGCAGCCATCAGCAGCAGGGAAATCAGTTGTGAATGGCTTAAAATTCCGCCGAAGAGGTAACCACGCGATTCATCGCCGCGCAGGTATTCCAGTCCGAACCGGCCTGCAGCATAAACCAGAACGTACAGCAAGAACAGCTGTCCTTCAAACTTTTTGCGTTTGTGCAGCAGCTGCATCAGACCAAACAAACCCAGGATGAGCGTGGCTTCGAGCAGCTGTGTGGGATACAGTGGTTCGCCGATGGGACGCGCATGGGTTTCGGGATGTGTGAAGCGAATGCCCCAGGCTGGATCACAGACCTTTCCATAGCAGCAACCGGCCATGAAACAGCCGATGCGGCCGAAGCCATGCACCAGCGTGCCGCATCCGGCAATGATGTCGAACATGGTCCACACGGGCAGCTGATGTCGGCGGAACCACCACAGAAAGGCCGGCACGGCCAGGAGAAAAGAACCGTAAAACACGAAACCCGAACCCGGTGATTGCAGCAATTCCGAAGGATTGTGGATGTAGCGCATTGGATCTTCCAGGTAGTAAAACAGCTTTCCTCCCAGAAACACCGCGGCAAATGCCAACAGGAAAAACCCCGAAACATCCTCTGTTTTCAGGCCGAAGGGCCTGGTTTTCCTTTGCATGTACAGCCAGGCCAGGATGGCTCCGGTAAGGATCATGAATCCATAGGAATACACGGTGAAGTTGCCAAAATGGAAGAGTTCGGGATACATGACGGGCGTTGCTTCGAATTAAATGGAAATCCAGGAAGTTTCCGCAGCAGGGCCAAGGCTTGCTTTACGAACGGAGTACCTGTGCGGCGGCTTGTTGCACCAGGTTTGCTTCGAAGCCGCGTCCCTGAAGGTAGCGCTGCAATGATGCCTTGCGCTGCAAGGCCGCACCTTTCAGGCTGCGTGCTTTTTTTTCGGCCAGGGTTTGCAGCGTTTCCAGATAATCATCGTCTGAAATTTCGCTTAATGCCATCTGGATCAGGGTTTGGTTGAGGCCTTTTTGTTTCAGCCCCTGGACAATTTTGATGCGGCCCCAGTGCAGCTGCCGGAACTTTCCACGGGCATAAGCTCTGGCGAAGCGTTCTTCGTTCAGAAATCCCTCTTTGATGAGGTGTGAAATGAGCTCGCCGCGTTCTTCGGAATTCAGCCCAAGATCCATGAGTTTGCTTTCGACTTCGGAATGACAGCGTTCCTGCCAGGCGCAGTAGTGTTCTGCTTTTCGTCGGGCTTCTTGTAGCGTGGGCCGGGTGCTCATGGGGCTAACTACCCTTCAAACATAAGCAAGTGCGGCTTATGCTGTTTCTAAAGTGAATACGCTGATTTCAGGAAGGATGCCTACCCGGCCCGGATAGCCCAGATAGCCAAACCCTCGGTTTACGTAGAGGTATTGTCCTTGTTCCTGGTACAAATCCATCCATTCCTTGTACACATATTTCACCGGACTCCAGCGGTAATAGCGCGAATCCACACCGAACTGCATGCCATGGGTATGTCCGCTGAAGGTTGCCTGAATGTCTGTTTTCCCCAGAACCTGTTCTTTCCAATGGCTGGGATCATGCGAAAGCAGCAGTTTCACCGAATATGGTTCGGTTCCGCGCAGGGCTTCCTGCAGTTTACCGTATTTCGGGAAGCGGGCTTTGTTGCTCCAGTTTTCTACGCCAAGGATGGCAATGGAAGCGCCGTCTTTTTCCAGGGTGCGGTGTTCGTTTAGCAGCAGGTTCCAGCCCATGTCGGCATGGGTTTTCTTCAGTTGTTCCAGATTGGCGCGTTTGGCTTCGGCACTGGGCCAGGGCACGTAGTCGCCGTAGTCGTGGTTGCCCAGGATGCTGTACACGCCCATGGGTGCTTTCAGCCTTCCGAAGAGTTCCTTCCAGGGTTCCATTTCGTCGGCGCGGTCGTTCACCAGATCGCCGGTGAAGAAGATCACATCTGGGCGTTCCTGAAGTATCATGTCAATGCCGCGCTTCACGGCATCGTAACTCCAGAAACTGCCGGAGTGTATGTCGGAAATCTGCACGATTTTCATTCCGTGAAAGGGTTCCGGCAGATTCTTCAGGCGCAGCGCACGA
>JBDKIU010000110.1:0-10266 GCA_039796915.1 Bacteroidota bacterium
AGGAAAGGGTTGAACACTTTCGGTCCTTCTTCAAGTGTTTTGGTTTCGATTTTACCCAAACGTCTTTTCACGCCTACTTCTCCCTGACGCACAATGGTGCATGAGCTTACAGAAAGACCCAGCAGCAAAAGAAAAATGGTGGTTGGTTTCAAGTTCATGTGTTACAGTTTATGTATCAGAGTAATTCCATCAGCTGTTTTTTTGTTTTTGCTTTCGTGCTCAGGGATTGCGCACTGGTCGAATGAGGTATTGTTCTGGGTATCAAAAGAAAGGGCAACCCCTTTCGGGATTGCCCTTTGCCGTGTCATGCATTGTGTTAATGGATGACCAATAATTTATTTATGGTTTTATGACCATTGCCAAAAACATGCACCAGATAGGTGCCGGCGGGCCATGAAGCTGTATTGATGTTCAGCTGTTCGCCTGCATCATCACTGCGGAATACTTCCACACCCTGAACGTTAAATACGCGTACGCTTTCCATACGTGTGGCGCTGAACAATTGCACTTGTTCTGCAGCTGGGTTGGGATGCATCCGGAAGGAAGACAACCCGCCTTCAACGGTACCTGTAGTATTGCTCACCGTGAACTCGCTGTAGGTTTCGCAGTTGTTGGCATCGCGGATGACCACGGCATAAACGCCGGGTGTCAGTCCGGTCAGATCTTCAGAGCGTCTTCCGTTAGACCAGCTGTAAGAATAGGGCGGAACGCCGCCGGTAACGGTAATATCAATCGCACCGGAATTGTTGTTGGTGCCGGTAACCACGCCATTCACCACGATGGGCGTCATGGGTGCGGTGATGGTAAAATTCCGTGTTTTGATGCAACCGTTGGCATCTGAAACCACTACGGCATAAGTTCCGGCCCTCAAATTGAATATGTCTTCATTCGATGATTCATTGGTCCACTTATAGGTATAAGGCCGAACTCCACCGGTAACGGTGAGGTCAATCACGCCATTGTTGCCACCGGCGCATGAAACATCCGTTACGTTGGCATTGACAAACACTTCATCTGGTTCAAGCACGGTGAAGGTTTTGGTGCGTACACAGTTGTTCACGTCCTTCACATAGGCAGTATAGGAGCCGCCGTGCATGCCGGTAAACACGCCGCTGCTCTGGTACGTGCTTCCGTTCAGGCTGTAGGTATAGGGTGCATTTCCGCCGGAAGCCTGGATGGAAACAGCACCGTTCATTGCGCCGTTGCAGGTAACATCCAAAACGCCGGTAACGATGCTGATGGCAGATGGTTCTTCGATGCTGAAGGTAGCGTAACCCACACAGCCTCCGGCATCGCGCACCATCACCAGATAATATCCTGCGCGCAGTCCGCTGAAGTTTCGGTCAGACTGGAAGGTTTGTCCTCCGTCAAGGCTGTAGCCCAGGGTGCCGGAACCGCCGATGGCGCTTACGCTCACCTGTCCGTTGTTGGTGCCGTTGCAGGTAACATTGGTGGTACGCACGGAAACGGCGATGGCATTGGGCTGGGTAATCACCTGAGCCGCAGCATTGCCGATACATCCGTTGGCATCTTTCACACTTACGGTATAGGTGCCGGCGGTAAGGTTTGTGAATGTACCGCTGCTGTACCAGTTGCTTCCATCGATGCTGAACAGCAGGGTTCCTGTTCCACCGGAAGTGCTGTTCACGGTAATGCTTCCGTCGGTGCCGCCATTGCAGGTTACATTGGTTTTGCTGATGCCGGTGATGTTGGGTCCATTGGCATCTTTCACAGTTACATCATGTATGATTTGGCATCCGGCACCATCTTTCACCACAACATAATAAGTTCCTGCGGAAAGGTTGCTGAACAGGCCGCTGCTGTTCCAGGTGCTTCCGTCGAGGCTGAATTGGTAGCCGCTGCCGGATCCGCCAGAGGCTGTTGCCAGGATGCTGCCATTGCTGTTGCCACAGGTGCTGTTGGTGCTGCTGGCAGTTGCGGCAATGATGCTTGGCTGGCCAACCACTGCGTTTGCAGTATCGCGGCAACCGTTGTTGTCCATGACCATCACCTGATAGCTGCCGGCGCCGGTTTCAAACCGACCGCTGCTTTGCCAGCTTCCTCCGGAAAGGCTGTACACATAGCCTGGTGTTCCGCCGCTGGCGGTGGCCAGGATGACGCCGTTGTTGCTGCCGTTGCAGCTGGCATTGGTGATGGCGATGGCCGTGCTGATATCGCTTGGCCTGCCAATCACGGCACTGCCGGTCACGATGCAGCTGGCAATGTCCTTAACGTAGATGGTATAAGTTCCGGCGCGTAAACCTGTGAAATCAGGCGACGACTGATAGGTGTTTCCGTTGATGCTGAATGACGGTTTACCAATGCCTCCACTTACCTCGCTGAGGTGGATTTCACCATCGCTGCTGCCATAGCATCTGGCCGCCATTACCGTATTGTTGAAGCGAATGAGGTTAGGCGTTTTGATGGTCAATACGGCTGCATCTGTGCATCCGGCGGCGTCTTTTACCTGAACCTGATAGGTTCCTGCGGCCAGATTGCTGAAGCTGCCGGTGCTTTGATACGTGTTGCCACCATTAATGCTGAACTGGTGCGATCCGGTTCCGCCGCTGGCGCTCAGGGTGATGGAACCGTCATTCTTGCCGAAACAACTTACGTCGGTATGGCTGAAACTCAGCGCCGGTGCCGAAGTATTGTCCACAGAGACGATGATACTGCGCGTGCAGTTGTTGCCGTCTTTAGCGGTAATGGTATAGCTGCCTGCTGCGAGACCGGTGAAGCTTCCGCTGCTTTGGAAGCTGCCGCTGCCAATTTGGTATTGGATGGAACCGCTTCCGCCGGAGGCGCTCACCAAAATGGAACCATCGGAGTTGCCGCAGGTGGCGTCGGCGTGATTGGTGGATGTAAACTCAATGGCGCTGGGTTGGCCGATGCTCACGGTATTGGTGGCAATGCAGCCCAGGTTGTCTTTTACTTTAACAGTGTAGGCACCGGCTGCCAGTCCGTTAAAGGTGGCGCCGCTTTGCCAGGGCCCGCTGCCCAGTGCGTATTGGTACGGTGTGGCGCCGCCATTTCCGTTGGCTGAAAAGCTGCCATTGCTTTGTCCGTTGCAGCTGGCATTGCTGATGTTCGATGCGCCTGCGCTTAATCCAACCGAAATAGATGTTCTGGAAGTGTCGCTCTGGCTGCCGTTCCACCCCACAATGGTGGTGATCAGGCGCACCTGATACACGCCGGGATTGCTGTAGCTATGGCTGGGATTGGCCAGGTTTGAGCTGCTCATATCGCCAAAATCCCAGGCATAATGTTTCGCCGTACCTGAATAGCCGGCCAGTCCGATGCGGTTAAACATGCTGTCGCGGGTAAACGTAGAGGTATTGGTGAAATTCACCGTGCTGCCCGTGGCCATGCAGTTGTTGGGAATGCTGAAGCCGGCGCGATGTTCATGGGCCATGAGTGGCACCAGATAGAGGTCGCCATCTTTCCCGAAATCATCTTTCAGGCTCGACCAGTTTCCGGAGGTAGAAGTTCCACCGATGGAAGCCAGGTCGCGTCCTTTACCATCGCCGTTTCCCGTGTACTTCACCTGGAAGCTGCTGCCCAGGTAGGGAAACTGTGGTGCGCGCAAACTTACACCCACGGCAAAATTCGACGACACAGAAACGCCGCCCGGAAAAATAGCTTCCACATAACCCAAAGGATTGTCAACAGCGCCCCACCAGAGCACATTGCTTCCGGCCAGGGTGCTTGTGGGTCGGCCTTTTGCGTCCACCTGATACACGGAAACCCGCAGTCGCACGCCTGTCAGGCCCTGGAAATTTCCGTACACCCGCACGCGGTTCACGCGCCCTGGCCCTGAATAGTGATAGGTTTGCGCGGCCAGCTCTTCCGAGCCGTCGCTTAAAAGTACCGTACCGGTGGTGCCGGTGTTCTTGGATTCAACATAACCGTTCCAGTCGGTAAAGACTTTCTGGGCCTGTAGGGGCTGCCATCCCGCGTAGAGGAGGCTTGCCGCAGCAAGAATCAGTTTTGTGTGTTTCATCATAAAATATCATAAAAAGGTTAGCGTTGCAAAGTTCCTGTGCCCGTGTAACTACCTGAACTGATAAGCTGCACCGCAGCGGTTGATAGAAATCATGATGCACGGATATAAAAAAAGGCTTCCCCTGGGAAGCCTTTTTTTCAGAAACGTGAAATGTTTAGTCTTTCAGGATGTCGCGGCTGATCACCACACGCTGCACCTCGCTGGTGCCTTCGTAGATCTGGGTGATTTTCGCATCGCGCATCAAACGCTCCACGTGGTATTCTTTTACAAAACCATAGCCACCGTGCACCTGAACGGCTTCCACCGTGGTTTTCATCGCTGTTTCGCTGGCAAAAAGTTTAGCCATGGAGCTGGCACGGGCATAGTCCAGGTGCTGGTCCTTCAGCCATGCGGCTTTAAGGCAGAGCAGGCGTGCCGCTTCAATTTCCGTAGCCATGTCGGCCAGTTTGAAAGCAATGGCCTGGTGGTTCATGATTTCAGTACCAAATGCTTTGCGTTCTTTTGAATATTTCAGGGCAAGCTCGTAGGCGCCGCTGGCAATGCCGAGGGCCTGCGCGGCAATACCGATACGGCCGCCGGCCAGGGTTTTCATGGCAAAGGTGAAGCCGAAGCCGTCGTCGCCGATGCGGTTTTCCTTCGGCACTTTCACATCCTGGAACATGATGCTGTGGGTATCACTTCCGCGGATGCCCAGTTTATCTTCTTTCTTACCCACGGTAACGCCGGGGCTGTTCTTTTCCACGATCAGGGCGTTGATGCCTTTGTGTTTTTTGGCGTGGTCAGTTTGTGCCATCACCAGATATACGCTGGCAGAATTGCCGTTGGTGATCCAGTTTTTGGTACCGTTCAGCAGATAATGATCGCCTTTATCTTCGGCCGTGGTGCGCTGGCTGGTGGCATCGCTGCCTGCTTCAGGTTCGCTGAGCAAAAATGCGCCAATGATTTCACCCTTTGCCAGCGGAATCAGGTACTTCTGTTTTTGTTCTTCGGTGCCAAAGGTTTCCAGACCCCAGCATACGAGGCTGTTGTTCACACTCATCACCACGCTGCATGAAGCGTCCACTTTGGAGATTTCTTCCATGGCCAGCACGTAGCTGATGGTATCCATGCCGCTTCCGCCATATTTGGGATCCACCATCATGCCCATGAAGCCCAATTCACCCAATTTCTTGATTTGCTCTGCGGGGAATTTCTGGTGTTCGTCGCGCTCTATAACGCCGGGAAGCAGTTCGGTTTGCGCAAAATCGCGGGCTGCCTGCTGCACGGCCAGATGCTCTTCGGTAAGTTGAAAATCCATGGTAGGGTTTTTTAGAGGACGCAAAATTATGTTTTTGAAGGCGAAACACGGAGGGAAAGGGATAAAACTTTGCGCCCGCCCTGTTGTTACTTTGCTGCAAATTATGGGTTCCCTTACCTTTCATTTTGAGGAAAAAGAAAAGCCCTCGCTGACGGTGGAAATCTTCCCCGGCGAGAGCATACTTGACGTGGCGCTGGACAATGAAGTTCCCCTGAACCACAACTGCGGCGGTGTTTGCGGATGCAGCACCTGCCATGTGTACATCGAGCAGGGTGAAGACCTCTTGCCTGAAATGAGCGACCGCGAGGAAGATTACGTAGACCGTGCCCGCAACCCTCGCTACAACAGCCGTCTGGCCTGCCAGTGCAAGCTGAGTGAAGAAGGAAATCTGGTGGTAACCATTCCCGACCAAAGCGGCATCATCGGACATTAACAGACTTTTTACATGCACGAACCACCTATAAACTGGACCGACTTCGAAGACATCGCCATGAAATTGTATGAACGTTTCGGCGATGATTTTAATGAATCAAAAATCTACCGTATCCGTTTTACCGAGTTGATTGAATGGATATTGGAAATCCCCGGATTTATCGGCAAGCGCGAAGAGTGCAACGAGGGTTATCTGGAAATGATCCAGGCCCAGTGGGTGTACGAATGGCGGGATAACAACTGAACCTGAACGAGTAACTGAAACACTGCGCTTGTTGTTTTATCATCGCGGTGTGCGGTTACCTGCCTTTCCTGCATAAATACATTTCTTTGCAGCATGTCTGAACTCCTTGACCGGCTTGCGAACATCCGCGGATTCATCTTTGACATTGACGGCGTGCTTACCAGCGGCCGCGTGTTGGTAACGGAAGAAGGCCACATGCTGCGCAGCGTAAACATCAAAGACGGCTTTGCCCTGCAACATGCCGTAAAAGCAGGCTATCCGGTAGCCATCATTTCCGGCGGGAAAAGTGAAGGCATGCGCAAGCGCTTTGAAGGCCTGGGCCTGAAGCATATTTACCTCAGCCAGTCGCATAAATCAGAAGCGTTTCAGCAATTGCTGGAAACATGGAACCTCAGCGCTTCGGAAATCCTTTATATGGGCGACGATATGCCCGATTTGCCTGTATTGCGCCTGGCCGGCGTGGCCGCCTGTCCGGCAGATGCCGCCAACGACATCCGCAAGGTGTGCAGCTACATCTCTCCGCTGAACGGCGGCGATGGCTGCGCCCGCGAAATCATTGAAAAAGTGATGAAACTGCAACAGCGCTGGTGGGATGATCAGGTGCATCATTGGTAATGGCGGTTTCGCAGGCATTCCCTATTTTTGGCAGACCTTATGGCACTGAACGTAATAGAAGAAGGCGGCTTCCAGTATGTTGAAGAAGGAAGTGGCGAGCCTATCGTGCTGCTTCACGGACTCTTTGGCGCACTGAGCAACTGGAATTGGGTGCTGGATCATTTTAAAGACCGTTACCGCATCCTCATTCCGCTGATGCCGATTTATACTATGCCCATCATCAACCTGGGTGTGCGCGGACTGGCCGATTTCATCCACGATTTTCTGGTGTATAAGAAACTGGATCGGGTAACCTTACTGGGCAATTCCCTCGGCGGTCATGTAGCGCTGGTATATGTAACACGTCACCCCGAACGCGTGAAAGCCATGATTCTGACCGGCAGTTCGGGTTTGTATGAGAAAGCCTTTGGCGATTCATATCCAAAGCGCGGCGACCGTGAATACATCAAGGAAAAAGTATCACATACCTTCTATGACCCGGCCGTGGCTACCGATGAGCTGGTAGATGAAGTGCTTCATACCACCAACGACCGCACCAAGGTGTTGCGCATCCTTACCATGGCGAAAAGTGCCATCCGCCACAACATGCGTAAGGACATTCCCAACATCAAATGCCCGGTTTGCCTCATCTGGGGAAAGCAGGATGGCATCACGCCGCCCAATGTGGCTGAAGAATTTCATCAATTGCTGCCAGACAGTGAGTTGCATTGGATTGACCAGTGCGCACATGCGCCCATGATGGAACATCCACAAACGTTCAATGACATCATGGACGGATACCTCGACCGACTGAAACAGCGCAACATTCTTTAATGCAAGCCGCACAGCTCCTTTCTGCCCGTCTGATTCCCCTGCGTAAAACCGACAGCGTGGCCGCCGCGCTGGAATTGATGCATGTTCAGGGCGTGGCTGAATTGGCTGTGGTAGATGGCCAGCAGCTGTTGGGTTATGCAAGTACCGCAGCTTTGGAAGGCCTTTCAGCGAAGAAGAGCCTTGAAAAAGCCATCGAATTTCCAATGTTTCCGGTTTCACTGCACATCCGGCAACATCTGTATGAACTGGTTCCGGTGTTCGGAAATGCCCGTGTGGGTGTGCTTGCAGTGTGTGATGAAGCAGGCAGTTATGCTGGGATGATCGACCTCCGCGACCTGAACGAGGTCATCAGTAAAACCCTGACTTACAAAGGCGTAGGTTCCATCCTGGAACTGCATTTGGAGCCCCGCGATTTTGCGCCTTCGGAACTGATGCGCATGGTAGAAGAGCACAATGCCCGCGTGGTGGGAATGGTGGTAAATGAAACGGAAGATGGCGCCTTGCAGGTGTCGCTGAAACTGAATACCACCATTCTGCGGAACATCATGGCCACTTTTGAGCGACACGGCTACCGCGTGCTGCATACATACCTCAGGGAAGACCAGGCGGATGAAGATGATGCGTACCGCGCGTTGCTAAAATTCCTCGACGTCTGAAGCGGAAGGCACATACCAGGAAGTTGCTCGCTGCAGGATTCCTGTGCTTCTTTCTACTGAAACTCGGTGCGCAGGATTCACTGAGCTATCGGCAACTGTACATCAGCGGCAACCGCATCACCAAACCCTCCGTGATCCGCCGCGAAGTAACCCTGCTTCCCGAAGTGCGCTACGACAGCAGTTCCTACGCGCAGGAACTGTCTGAAATCCGCAACCGGCTGATCAACCTAGGCATCTTCAACGAAGTGAATCTTGAAGCGGTCCGCGATACATTGTTTATCCGCATCCGCGACCGCAATCCCATCTTTGGCTATCCGCGTTTTGCCCTGGCCGACCGCAACTTCAACCAATGGTGGGACACCCGTGATTTTGCCCGCAGCGTGTATGGTTTATGGGCCATCTGGCGCAATGTGGGCGGCTGGAACCACCGCTTGGTCATGCAGTTGCTGCACGGGTACACAGAAATGGTTGACCTGAACTATCGAACACCTTTTCTGCGCACCTATCATGCCTGGTCGTTTGGCGCGCGTGCGCAGTTCACGGCCAACCATGAAGTTTGGTTTCGTACTGAACAAAACAGGCTGCAATTCCTGAAGGTAGGGCAGGGCTGGGGGCAAACACAATGGCAGTTTGCTGCATTGGCAGCGTACCGTCCGAAGCTTTATACCTGGGCAGAAGCAGAGCCGAGCTGGCAGCATTTCTGGGTGGCCGACAGCGTGGTGAAGCCCGGAGCAAATGCCCGTTACCTGAAAGATGGAGCAAGGGTTCAGGACGCAGCCTGGCTGGCCCTGCGCTTGGTGCGCGACCGCCGCGTGCGCCGCGATTATCCGATTGATGGCAGCCTGCTCCGTGCAGAAGTGCGGCCCATGCGCATCATGAGTCCACAGGGCGGAAAGAATCATTTATGGCTATCTGCGCGTTACGCGCGATACGTCCCCGTTTCCCGCGCGGTACTTGTGCTGGGCGCCTTCGGACGTTATGCTACCGGCGCGCTGCCCTACGTTTATGCGCGGGCCATGGGCTATGGCGCCGATTACGTGCGTGGTTATGAACCTTTTGTGGCCGACGGAAATGGCTATGTGCTCTTCAAAACGGCATGGCGTTATCCCTTGTGGTTTGACCACCACCTGCATCCGGAAAAACTGGTACCGAACAAATTGCTGCGCGATGTGCCGGCAAGTGTTTGGCTGAATGTATTTGCCGATGCGGGCCGGGTATTGCGGCCCATTGTACTGCCTGGAAATGAGCTGGCGCAAAGCTGGATGGCTGGGATGGGCTTGGGATTGGACGTACTTGCCTTTTATGACCGGATGGTTAGATTTGAAATCAGTTTGGGGTTGAACAATAAGCCGGCAGGCAACATCAGCTTCATCAATGCTTTTTAACAGAACATCATGAAACTGGCCCTGTACGCAAAATCATTGCACGAGCCCCATCACCTGGATGCTTTTGTGCAGGTGGCAAGCGCTGCGCGCGATTTAGGTCTGGGCCTGTGTGCTCCCGTAAGCATGGAATCGGAATTGGCCGCCATGAATCGTTTTGGCCTGAAGTTCGAGTTGTTTACGCATGCCAGCCGTGCCCATCGGCCTTTTGACATGTTGTTGGGCATTGGCGGCGATGGAACCATCCTTGATGCCGTGAACCTGGTACGCGATTCTGAAATTCCGGTGCTGGGCATCAATACCGGCCGGCTGGGATTCCTGGCAGCTTTGGGCCCTGATTCTATCAGTACCGGACTGCAGGAACTGCTCCAGGGACGCTACACACTCGATGAACGCGTACTGCTGGAATGCGAATCGTCTGTTCCCCTGTTTGATTACAATGTGGCACTCAACGACTTTGTGCTGCACAAGCGCGAAAGCAGCAGCATGATCGTGATTCACGCGTACCTGAACGGAGAATTCATGAATACGTATTGGGCCGACGGACTGATTGTCAGCACACCCACAGGTTCCACGGGCTATAGCCTGGCCTGTGGCGGGCCAATCATCTTCCCGCGCAGCGGCTGCTTTGCCATCACGCCCATTGCGCCGCATAACCTGAACGTTCGTCCCGTGGTGGTGCGCGATGAATATGTTATTTCGTTCGAGCTGGAAGGCCGCGCCAACAGCTATATGGCCAGTTTGGATTCGAGGAGCACCACGGTGCCGCCCTATGTGCAGATTGCCATCCGCAAAGCCGATTACCGCCTGAAACTGGTGCGCCC
>JBDKIU010000111.1:0-4561 GCA_039796915.1 Bacteroidota bacterium
TGTTGCTCCAGTTTTCTACGCCAAGGATGGCAATGGAAGCGCCGTCTTTTTCCAGGGTGCGGTGTTCGTTGAGCAGCAAGTTCCAGCCGAGGTCGGCATGGGTTTGCTTCAGTTGCTCCAGATTGGCGTGTTTGGCTTCGGAGCTGGGCCAGGGAACATAGTCGCCGTAGTCGTGGTTGCCCAGGATGCTGTACACGCCCATGGGTGCCTTTAGCCTTCCGAAGAGTTCTTTCCAGGGTTCCATTTCGTCGGCGCGGTCGTTTACCAGGTCGCCGGTGAAGAAGATGACATCGGGTCGTTCCTGCAGGATCATGTCAATGCCGCGCTTCACGGCATCGTAGCTCCAGAAGCTGCCGGAATGCACATCAGAAATCTGCACGATTTTCAGGCCGCGGAAGGCTTCGGGCAGGTTTTGCAGGCGCAGGGAACGGCGGCGGATGCTGTAGTTGTGCGCACCTTTGGCCACACCCCAGGTCATGGCTGTAATCAAGCCTGCACCGAGCAGGGCTCCGGCCTGCGACAGGAATTTCAGTCTGGAAACCGAGTTTGTTGCTGTGCCGGCTTCTGCCTGAACAACTCCAGTTTGCTGCAGCGTGAGGCGAATCAGACGGATCAGGTCGTCGGTAAGCAGAAAGGCCGTCCAGATGATTTTCCCGACAATCACTGCAAAAGCCAGGAAGAACACCAGCTGCAGGCTGGCACGGTGGAAGTCCTGCAGCATTCCAAAGCGGAACGTGAAAAACAACAGAAAGTTAAAAGCGGTAAATCCCCAATAGGCCCAGCGAACCCAGTTTCTGGTGCGTGGCGAGGAATTTTGAATGAGCACTTTCACCCCCTGCCATACATAGAAGTCGATGGATAGGATGATGAGGGTAACGAACAGGAAGAAAAGGGCAGGTCTCACAACTTCAACAGCAACAATTGGAATTCAGAATTGTCAGTTGCCGGTGAAGTTTGCTTTTCTCTTTTCGATAAAGGCGGAAGTTCCTTCCTTAAAATCTTCCGTGCCGAAGGCGCGTCCGAATTCAAAGATTTCTCTTTTGAAGCCGTCGATGCCGCAGCGGTAGTAGTCGTTCACACAGTCAATAACCATGCGCACGGCAGAAGGACTTTTTCCTGCAACTTTTTCGATGATGGCGGTACAGAAGGGCAGGAGTTCTTCCTGCGGAACCACATGGTTTACCAGGCCCATTTCGTAGGCTTTTTGTGCGTTCACGGCATCGCCGGTGAGGAGCATTTCCAGGGCGCGCCCTTTGCCAACGAGCTGAATGAGGCGTTGGGTGCCGCCGTATCCGGGAGGAACACCCAGGTTCACTTCCGGCTGACCGAATTTGGCATTTTCTGAAGCTACGCGGAAATGACAGGCCATCGCCAGTTCACAGCCGCCGCCCAGGGCGAAGCCGTTGATGGCGCCGATCACCAGCTTTCCTGAGTTCTCGATGGTATTCATCACTTCATGGCCGCTGGCGCTCATTTGCGTGCCTTCCATCACATTGAACTCAGAGAACTCTGCAATGTCTGCGCCTGCAGCAAAGGCCTTGGTTCCGGTGCCTGTGATGATGATGCCCTTCACTTGCTCGTCCTGTTGCGCAGCTTCAACTTCTGTTTTGATTTCCTGCAAGAGCCCGATGTTCAGGGCATTCATTTTCGCTTCACGGTTGATGGCAATCACCAAAACGCCATTCCGGTTTTCAGCAAGGATATGTTCGTAAGCCATGTTGTAGTTCTGTGGTTCAGAAGGGTCGGTGCGTGGCAACCCATTGGCGGATGTATTCCGTGATTTCCTGCATGGTGGCACCCGGAGGGAAGAGCCTGGCTACGCCGCGCTCATTGAGTTGTTGCGCATCGGCATCGGGGATGATGCCTCCGCCGGTGAGCAATACATCGTTCATTTCGTGTTGCGCCATCAAATCCAGGATGCGCGGGAATACGGTATTGTGTGCTCCGCTCAGGATGCTCACGCCAATCACGTCCACATCTTCCTGCAAGGCAGCGCTCACCACCATTTCCGGAGTTTGGCGCAGGCCTGTGTAAATGACTTCCATGCCGGCATCGCGCAGCGCTGTGGCGATTACTTTGGCACCTCTGTCGTGGCCGTCCAGCCCGACTTTCGCAATTAATACCCTGATGGGCCTTTTGTCTTCGCTGCTCATGGCATGCGCATTAAATAACCGGCTTGAGTCCGTTTTAGTTTTCGCCTGCAAAATTGATAAAATCTTGCGTCATCCATCACATAAGTTTTTAAAGTTCCTGAATCTCGAGTGCTGAGGTAGGCATCCAGGTGCTGTTCCATGGCTTTTCCGGTGTTCAGCGGATATACTTCCAGACGTTTTCCGCGGTCTTTGATGACGGAGATATTCCAGATTCCGATTCCGTTTTCCAGCGTATCGGTGGTGCCCAGACAGTACATGTTTCCCGAAAGTTCATGCAAACGGAAGTCCTGGTTCAGCGTCATGGTATCGCAACAGTCCGAGTCGTGGGCTGCTGTGCCGCTCCAGATCATCAGATATTCGCCAACCTGCACCTGGATGCGTTCCTGCTTCTTCTTGTCTTCATCCATGTAATACGTGCCGCGCAGGTTCCAGGGGATGCGCGCGTGCGGGGTTCCGGGCAAGCGGTCAAAGTGCAGGCTGGTACAGGCAGTGCCTGCGCCCAGCAGCCACAATGCGCCGATGGCTATGGCGGTTTTAACGAAATACGTCTTCATTGTTCAGGATGCTTAGGTAGTTGTAGTAACGCTCCTGCGCGATCTTACCTTGTTCCAGCGCCTCGATGACGGCACAACCGGGTTCCTGCACATGCAGGCAGTTGTTGAAACGGCAATGCGGAATCAGGGGGCGCATTTCTGCAAAGTAATGACTGATTTCCCGGGGTTCAAGGTCCACTACACCAAGGTCGCGGATGCCCGGAGTATCAATCAGCGAGCCGCCACCCGGCAGGAAGTGCATTTCTGCGAAGGTGGTGGTGTGTTTCCCTTTTTCGTGGGCGGTAGAAATGGCTCCTGTTTTCAGGTCCAGTCCCGGAATGAGTTTGTTGATGAGCGTACTTTTCCCCACGCCGCTGTGGCCGCTGATGAGGCTGGTTTTGCCGCACATGAGCGCATGCAGCGCGTCTATCCCGAAACCGGTTTTGGCACTCACCGGAATCACCGGATATCCTAGGGACGCATACAGGTTGCTGAATTCCTCCAGGGCGGCTTCCGCACCGGCGAGCATATCGGTTTTGTTGATGAGCAGCAGTGCCGGAACATGGTAGGCTTCGCAGGTCAGCAGGAAGCGGTCGATAAAACCGGTGGAAGTGGCCGGAGCCATCAGCGTAACCACGAGTACAGCCTGATCGAGGTTTGCCGCCAGAATTTGCCGTTGCCGGCTCAGGTTGTTGCTTCTTCGGATGAGGTAATTGCGTCGGGGCAGCACGTCGCAAATCACCAGCAGGTCGGTATTGGCTTCGTGTTTCAGCAGCACATGGTCGCCAACGGCCACAGGATTGGTGGTGTTCACGCCCTGCAGGCGCAACTTCCCGCGGATGCGGGCGTCAGCCACCGAGCCGTCCTCGCACAAAATGCGGTACCAGCTGCCGGTGGACTTGACTACGGTGCCCTGCATTAATACACCTGTGAGACAATTCTTCTGATGGTTTCGCTTTTTCCCATCGTGTAAAAATGTAAAACCGGCGCATCGTTTTTCACCAGCTCACGGCATTGTTCAATGCACCATTCAATGCCCACTTCACGCACTTCCTTGTCGTCTTTACAGGCTTGAATGGCCTCACTCAGCGCATAAGGAATTTCAATATTGAAGATGTTCGGCAGGGTCAGGAGTTGCTTCTTGGTGGTGAGCGGTTTGATGCCGGGAATGATGGGCACGTTGATGCCTTTTTCGCGACAGCGGGCCACAAAATCGTGGAAGTGACGGTTGTCGAAGAACATCTGCGTGACAATGAACTCGGCGCCGGCTTCTACCTTGCGTTTCAGGAAGTTCAGATCGCTTTCCAGGTTGGGCGCATCCATGTGCTTTTCCGGATAACCGGCTGAACCGATGCAGAAATTACTCACGGTGGCATTCACCAGTCCTTCGTCGAGGTAGATGCCGTTATTCATGTTCTTAATCTGATAAATCAGGTCGAGGGCATTTTTATTTCCACCTTCTTCAGGTACAAAGAAGCGGTCGTCCTTGCGTGCATCGCCACGCAGGGCGAGGATGTTGTCGATGCCTACAAAGTGCAGGTCGATGAGCGCATTTTCTGTATCTTCTTTGTTGAAGCCGCCGCAGATGAGGTGTGGCACCGCATCTACCTTGTATTTGTTTTGGATTCCGGCACAGATGCCTACGGTTCCGGGGCGCTTGCGTGTGGTGATGCGGTCGTAGCCGCCATCCGGGCGTTTGCGCATGATGAAATCCTCACGGTGATACGTAACATCAATAAATGAAGGCTTAAATTCCATCAGCGGATCAATGCCGTTCCAGATGCTTTGTATGCTCTCGCCTTTCAGGGGAGGCAGTATCTCAAAGCTGAAGAGGGTACGGCCATTGCGCCCGGAAATATGGTCGGTGATTTTCAT
>JBDKIU010000112.1:0-7784 GCA_039796915.1 Bacteroidota bacterium
ATCAGAGCGCCGCAGCTCATGCCAACGACACCAAATTGAACATCATGGCGGTAAACAGCTTCTGGAATTTTGGATATTATCTGACCAATGGAACCAGAAACATCCCGTTTGCGCAATTCTACTGTTGCCCCGACGATGCAATGCACGCCGCCACGGATTTCTTCTACCGAAAAGACTCGGTACAATCGTCCATTACCGCAGCTTCAAAGCCGAACGTGCTGTTGATCATCCTGGAAGGATTTACCGCAAAAGGAAGCAAAAGACTCCATGGAGAATTAGACTGCACGCCACAACTGGATCAGATTGCGGCAGAAGGAATTTCCTTCCAAAATGCCATAGCTGCCGGCGACCGCACCGACAAAGGTTTGGCAAGCATCCTGAGCGGCTGGACGCCGCAGCCCTGGCATTCCGTATTACACGAACCAGAAAAGGCGGCGCGTTTGCCTTCGCTTACTGCCAACCTGGCGGCTGCAGGTTACCAGACACTGTTTACGTATGGCGGCGATTTGCGGTTTGCAGACATGAAGGCATATTTGATGGCCACAGGCTTCAAAGAATGCTACGACCAGGCGGATTATCCGGCAGCACAACAGAATAGCAAGTGGGGCGCACATGATGAGTTTGTGTACCTCAAACTTCTGGAACAGCTGAAACACAGAAATGCGCCCTGGTTCGGAACCCTGCTCAGCCTGAGCAGCCATGAACCTTTTGAAATTCCCGGCGGCAGTCTGGAAGGAACTGAAACGGAGAAATTCAGGGCCAGCTTAAAATATGCAGACCGCTGCCTTGGCCATTTTATGCAGGAAGCACGAAAAGCCTCATGGTATTCAAACACCGTGATCATTATCACCGCCGATCATGGCCACGACATAGGCTTGCAACCTGCACATTCGTTTCATCCGGATTTGTTCAGAATTCCGATGATTATTACGGGAGGCGCGCTAAAAGCGGAGTTAAAGGGAACCGTCCTGCAGGAAACCATTTCTCAGGCACATCTTGCCCCAAACCTGCTTGTGCAGCTCGGCTTAAAATCCACTTCCCTGCCCTATTCAAGCTGGTTTGATGGCAGCAGCGACTACGCCTATTACGCGTTCAACAGCGGATTTGGCGTGGTGCGCGATTCCTTGTGTATCATCGGTGAAAATCAACCCTTGCGTCGCACGATGCTGCAAGGCAGTGCAACAAAAGATGCAGATGATTTATTACGAAAAGCCGCTGCGTTGCAACAGTACTGGATAAAAAAATATCAGGGCCTGTAACATTTTCGACAAAATGGTGTTCTAAGGAGAACTTTGGCCCACCTTTTGTTAAATGAACACTGTAAAGCATCAAGCAACCGTGAAAACCACCAGGTCTTACCTCAATAAAAAGTCTGTTTTGATTGGGTTCTTATTGTTGGCAAATCTGATTGGCTTTGTTGTTGCAAGAAATTACTTCCATAAAAACGCCTGCATGAGTTGCGGCATTCCAACGGAAACAACCGTGGAAACCGGACAACAGGTTCGTGATGGATCTACCGTAATGTTTAGCTGGGCCTTCACCTTATTGGAAATGATGCGCCCCGGAAATCAGGTACGTTAAGCTGCTGATGTTCGTTTGAAACGTTCGCTGATACGCACTTACCGTTTCCTGTACAAGGCGAAAATTTACCACCTTCTTTTCTGGCTGTTGTACACCCTGTTCTGGGCTGTATTGTTTCAGCCTTCTCCGCGTTTTGAAATCGCACTTATTAAATCTGCTGCCGTACTCATTTTTCATGCCGGCGTCAGTTATTTCAACAACTATTTCTTATTGAACTGGTTTCTGCTCAAGCGGCAATACCTCACGTATTTGTTCACGTTGCTGCTCATCATTGCGCTGGCCAGTTATCCGCAAGCCATCATTTATCACCGCTTCTTCAACCTGGATGACGAAGTGCGTGATTCTATCTGGACCTGGAGGTTCTTTCTGGCCAACGGCCTGAGCATTTTTCTGACGGTAGCCGTAACCAGCAGCCTGAAATTGCTGAAGAACTGGTATCAGGAAGAACAGTTTTCACGCGCACTCCGGAAATTACATACCGAGATGGAGCTCAAATTCCTGAAGTCGCAAATCAATCCCCATTTCCTGTTTAACTGCCTGAATAATTTATACGCGCTGACCCTGATCAAATCAGAAAAAGCCCCGGAAGTGGTGCTGCGGCTCAGCAATATTTTACGCTACGTGCTGTACGAAACCGCTGAAGGGAAAGTACCACTGGAAAAGGAAATCGAGTATTTGCAGAATTATGTCGAACTGGAAAAAATAAGATTGGGTGACCGCGCACATATTGAGGTCCAGATTGAAGGGGATTATGCAGCCACAGAAATCGAACCTATGCTTTTACTGACGCTGGTGGAAAACAGTTTCAAACACGGAACCGCGAAGCAAAACATCGGCGCATGGATCAACATCAGCCTGCGCAGATCTGCACCGGACGTACTGCACTTCCAGGTTTCCAACAGCAAAGTAGAAGACACTGCAGAAACCTCAGCCGGCGATGCGAAAAATGGAGGCATCGGACTGAACAACCTGAAGAAGAGACTGGATATGTTGTATCAGGACAAGCATAAACTCATGATCAGCGATACACAAAACCGTTATACCGTAGACCTTTACATCACCACCTAAATCATATTCATCATGGAACCAATCCTCACTTGCATGTGCGTAGACGATGAACCGCTGGCTATTGAAGTCATGAAAAAGCTCATCGCCTCACGTCAGGACCTGAAACTCACCGCAACCGCCGGTAACGCCATGGAAGCCATGGAAAAACTAAGGAATACGCCTGTGGATTTGATTTTTTGCGATGTAAACATGCCGGAAATCAACGGTCTGGAGTTTGCCCGAAGCATCCAGGATGTTTCATCGGCCATTATTTTCACCACCGCTCATCCCGAATTCGCCGTTGATGCATTTGAACTGGAAGCACTGGATTACCTTACCAAGCCGGTTTCTCCTGAAAGGTTCGACAAAGCCATCCAGAAAGCACAGGAGTATTTTGAATTGCGCCGGGACAAGAAGGATGAAAAAGTAGAACTGGAAGACGGTCATATTTTTGTGAAAACGGATGCCAAGCTGCTGAAAATCAGTTACAGCGATATTCTGTATGTTGAAGCTTTTGCAGACTATGTCAAAATCTGGATTTCTGACGAGAAGCGCATTGTTACACTGCAAACGATGAAGAAAATGGAACAGGGACTGCCCGCAGAAAAGTTTCTGCGCATCCACCGTTCATTCATTATTGCCCTGGACAAGATTCAGGCGGTGGCCGGAAACAATGTCATCATCAGCGGCAAATCCATACCCATCGGGAAAAATTACCGCGATGCGTTCATGCGCATGATTGCCGGAAAGAAGCTGGGCCTTTAATCAGCCCGCATCCATTCATTCCCGTCCCGCAGGTGCGGATATTTTTGAATCAGCTGTGCCTGCAGCGCTGAAAGTTGTTGTGCATGTTTTTGTGCCGCCGCTGTTTCGGGGAACCTGACTTTATGGCTGCAAAGCTTGCGGTATTCACGGGTTGCGCGTTCAAAGTTCAAGGCTTCTTCCGACATCCATGCTTTAAGAAAGGCATTCCAGATGATGCTTGTGGCCTGAGCCGAAGGATGCGCCATATCCTCGGCATACCAGCGGTAATCGCGAAGCACATCCACCAAAATTTCGTACGAAGGGAAATAGTACACATCCGGAACCTGCGCACAGAGTTCATGCACTGCGGTAATCAAGGCAGCCTTTGACCTGTTGTGTTCCACCAATCCATCCTTGAGGTATTTCACCGGACTCACCGCAAAACAGACCTTCAGTCTGGGGTTAAGCACACGGAAATCTTCCATGCATTGCTTCCAGCTAGCCACAATTTCTGCAGCTGAAGCAAGCTGTCTGTTGAACCCGGCAGCAGGCTGTTTGTGGTTGTTGGCCACAATGTTTCCGTTATGCCTGAGCGTGTAATACCAAGCCGTGCCGAAGGAAATCAACAGCACATCAGCAGCAGTCAGCGCGGTCCGGGCGGCTGTTCTGGCCTGATTTAAACCATCCAGCACCTGCAGGGCATCGGTTCCTGAAAAGCTGGAATGATGGTCGAAGGAATGGTAAAGTGCACCATCATACATCAGATCATCAGACTCGTAAGGAAGTTCATCCAGCATGCGGCGAAAACCTTTAGCCATCGCCAGCGGATTAAACACGATGCCGCAAGGCCCGTAAAAACTTTGAAACCCGGCTTTAGATGCTGCAGCATACATGGAGGCGCCAAAGCAGCTTCCTGAAAAAAACAAACGACTGTGCGGCTGAATGAAACCCAATGCTGGCGTGGCAAAGGGAATCATCAATTGCTGAAGCTCCATGCGGCAAATTAAAGTTTCATTTACGGTTCTCCGGCTGTGCATCGTGGCTGAATGAGTATGTTTGCTGCGCATTGAAGATGCCTGGGGGGCGGCCGCAATGATCAACAGGGGAACAAAAACATTAGCGTTGCCGGGATTGATTTCCCGATCCATTCTGGTGTTCTTCATTTTGAAGGCTGTTTATCTGTTGCTGGGTATTTATTGGGGATCCGACGCCCATTGGCTGGATGTTTTCCACCGAAATGACAGTTCCTGGTATGCCATCATTGCCGAACATGGTTACCCTGTGCAAGCACCGCAGCCCGGTGTGGAATCTGAGTTTGCATTTTTTCCGCTGTATCCACTGGCCGTAAGGCTGTTGATGTTT
Source organism: Bacteroidota bacterium (assembly GCA_039796915.1). Classification (GTDB taxonomy): domain Bacteria; phylum Bacteroidota; class Bacteroidia; order NS11-12g; family UBA955; genus REEB481. Next base: position 4,735 of record JBDKIU010000112.1, read on the forward strand.
TTGTTCGGTGATTTCCAGCAAGCGGCCTTCGCCTTCAGTTTGCTCACCGGCATGGCCTGGATTGTGCTCATGTTCAGACTCTTGCGCCTGTACGGTTGGGAAGACTTCGAAATCTTTCGCTTCCTGAGTTTCTTTCAGCTCCTGCCCTTTCACCATTTCCACCACGTGTATTACACAGAGCAGCTGTTTGTGGTGCTGTTGACCTGGATTTTGCTCAGCCTGGAACAAGGTCAAGCGATTAAAGTATTCTTCCTTTCTATGTTTCTGGCGCTCACGCGTCCCACCGGATTGATTTACGCTGCCACGCTGCCTTTGCTTTTTTTGGTGAACCTGAATATGGGCAGCATCAAAAGCTGGCTGATCCGCTGTTTGCCATTACTGGGCGCGCCTTCCGGCCTGTTTTTATGGATGCTGTATCTGCACCTGCATTGCGGTGATGCACTTGCCTTCTCCCATGCGCAATCGGGATGGAACAGATCTTACCATTGGCCCTGGGAATCTTTGTTTAACCAGCAGGCGCTTTCCATTACCTTGCTCAGCCTCCATGCGATTCTTGTGTTGCTGTTGGCCGGAATCACATTTCGAAAAGCGGGGCCGGGCATGCAAATTTTTCAGGCCATGAACCTCTTGTTTCCGCTGAGCACCGGGCAGGTTATTTCTTTTCCGCGCTATGCATCTGCCAACCTTCCCTTGTTTTTCCAAGTCCGGAAACACCTCACCGGTCGATTCTTCCCAATCATGATGGGCATTGCCGCCGTCCTGCACCTGTTTGTTTACTACGCCTGGGTGAAAAACCTGCCCATTTGGTCCTATTGAGGCCGAGGAACCAAACTCCTCCGCAGGGAAGCACAGGATTCTGCCTTCCTTGTGACCTGCAACTGTTAAATTCGCGCAGTTTTTAAAACGAACATGGATCAGGAGGTATATCAACCGCAGCATAAGGTACGCATCGTAACAGCCGCAAGCTTGTTTGACGGACACGACGCCGCCATCAACGTGATGCGCAGAATTATTCAGGGCACAGGTTGTGAAGTGATTCATCTGGGCCACGACCGCAGCGTGCTGGATGTGGTGGAAACTGCCATTCAGGAAGATGCCAATGCCATTGCCATGACCAGCTATCAGGGCGGACACAATGAGTATTTCCGCTACATGTACGATTTACTTCGGGAACGTGGCGCAGGCCATATCCGCATTTTCGGCGGTGGCGGCGGTGTGATTCTTCCTGATGAAATCCGCGACCTGATGGAATATGGAATTACCCGGATTTACAGTCCTGATGACGGACGTGAACTGGGTCTGCAAGGCATGATTAACGACCTGGTTCGCAAAAGTGACTTTGCTACCGGCCAGAACATCAACATCGCCCCTGAGCAACTGAAGCCGGAAGATAAACTGCACATCGCACACCTGATCAGTGCTGCAGAAAACCATCCGGAACAACATGTTTCACTGTTAGAAGATGTACGGAAACGCGCTGCGGAAATCAAAACCCCGGTATTGGGCATCACCGGAACCGGCGGCGCCGGCAAAAGCAGTCTGGTGGATGAACTGGTTCGCCGCTTCCTCAGCGACTTCCCGGATAAAACCATCGGCATCATTTCCGTAGATCCGAGCAAGCGTAAAACCGGCGGCGCATTGCTGGGCGATCGCATCCGCATGAACAGCATTAACCATCCGCGGGTGTACATGCGCAGCATGGCCACCCGTCAGGCGAACCTGGCCCTGAGCAAGCACGTGGATGATGCCGTGGCCATTCTGAAGCTGGCCGGCTACGATCTGGTGATCGTAGAAACCAGCGGCATCGGACAAAGCGATACCGAAATCACCGAACATAGCGACCTCTGCATGTACGTGATGACGCCGGAATACGGCGCCGCCACGCAGCTGGAAAAGATAGACATGCTGGACTTTGCCGACATCGTGGCACTGAACAAGTGCGACAAACGCGGTGCCGCCGACGCCCTGCGCGATGTGCGCAAACAATATCAGCGCAACCATAAACTGTTTGATGCCGACCCCGACACGATGCCAGTGTTCGGAACCATCGCCAGTCAGTTTAACGATCCGGGCATGAACCGCCTGTACCGCGCGCTGATGGACGGCATTGTAGCAAAAACCGGCGCCGAACAATTGCGCAGCAACTGGCACAGCAGCGATGAGATGAGCGAAAAGATATTCATCATCCCTCCCGCGCGCAACCGTTACCTGAGCGAAATCAGCGAAAACAACCGCAACTACGACCGTTTTGCCCGCACGCAGGCGCAGGTTGCCGACCGTCTTTACGGATTGTGGCGCAGCCTGGAAACCATTTCAGGTCTTACGTTGCCGGTTTCCATGGGCGATCAGCAGGCTTTTGATCAGTTGCGTGCCCTGCCACATGCAGAGCAGGATGTGTTGCGTGCCCTGATGGCTTCCTTCGACAGGGAAAAAAAGAACCTCGATGCGCGGGTTTGGGATATGCTTTGCGGCTGGGAAGCTGAAGAACAGAAATACAGCGATGAGCACTATGTATATCTGGTGCGCGGAAAAGAAATCAAGGTTCCAAACTATACCGAGAGCCTGAGTCATACCAAAATCCCGAAGGTGGCTATGCCCCGCATGCAAAGCTGGGGCGACAAAGTGCGCTGGGCCATGCAGGAAAACACACCCGGCTTCTTTCCTTACACCGCCGGCATTTATCCGTTCAAACGCGAAGGTGAAGACCCCACGCGCATGTTCGCCGGTGAAGGCGGTCCGGAACGCACCAACCGACGTTTCCATTACGTGAGCATGGGCATGCCGGCCAAACGCCTCAGCACGGCTTTTGACAGCGTGACGCTGTATGGCCGCGACCCGGAAACACGTCCCGACATTTACGGCAAAATTGGCAACAGCGGCGTGAGCATCTGCTGTCTGGACGATGCCAAAAAGCTGTACAGCGGCTTCAACCTGGCCGACCCGAAAACCTCGGTGAGCATGACCATCAACGGTCCGGCGCCAATGCTGCTGGCTTTTTTCATGAACGCCGCCATTGACCAGCAATGCGAATTATACATCCGCAAACACGG
>JBDKIU010000113.1:0-36109 GCA_039796915.1 Bacteroidota bacterium
GGGCCCCATTTTTGAAGGCAGCAATACCGCAGCTCCTGAGTTCCAAAACTTCATGGATTCACTGTTGAAGGCCAATGGTCTGAAGGCTGAACAAGTTCAATCTGTAAAGTTGGTTTCGGCCTCCATGAGCACGGATGACAGTATAGGATTTGATGCAACCTCATCTGCTACGGTGAGCATGCTAACTCGGAAAGCCGACATTAAAGAAGTAGCCGTCTTGAATCCGATTGCTAAAGGAAGCAAGAGCATCACCTTAAAAACCTCTGACGAGCGCGAACTGCGGGAATATTTCAATGAACAACTCATCAGCATGGTTTGTGACCTGAACTTTGGTACAGACAGAGATGCTGATTTCCATCTGAAAGGAAACTTTCGTTTTCGCATCACTGTTAAAGAATAACATCAACTCCTAAAATCTTCAAACGATTATGAACCTCAAAAACATCTGCCTCAGCATTCTGAGCATCGGTTTGCTGGCATCGTTCAGCCCTGCCGATGATGGCGACAGACTCATTGGCGTATGGGAACCCAGCAACGGCAAAGCCCGTGTGAAAGTGGAGAAAATTGCCGGTAAATACTACGGTAAGATTGTGTGGCTGCGGGAACCCATTGACCCACAGACCAAGCTTCCCAAGGTGGACAAGAACAATCCTGATGTGAACATGCGCAGCGTACCCTTAAAAGGGTATCGCATGCTCAAAGACTTCACTTATAAAGGCAGCAATGAATGGTCGGATGGAACCATCTACGACCCGGAAAATGGGAGCACCTACAACTGCGTAATCAAAATGAAAGATGCCAATACGCTGGATATACGCGGATATATTGGCATTCAGACCTTCGGCCGCACCGACGTGTGGAAGCGTTTGAAGGTGAACTAATCCTCATCGCAGGCACACGCTTTAAAAGCCACAGGCACGGTTTAAACCGTGCCTGTGGCTTTTATGGACCTCAATCAAACACGCTCCAAACTATTTCATGTATTTAATTGATTCAATATCAGGGCCTTAGCTCTAAAATTCCGCGACAACTTATTCCTTCGTTGCTCAGCTTCGATATTTCAGCATTTAAAGTGCATACATTTGTCTTCCCTCCATGTTTAATTTAAAAACACTTCAGACATCCTCTGTTTTTTATTCAGGGCAAGACCAAAATACTTCATACATATTTCCGAAACACACGCAACAGCACGTTTACAGATTAAAAGCGGAAACACCGCATAAATAGTGATTTTTCAACTTTCCACTACAGCATAGGGTATAGCAGTTTCATCTACTTTTCCAGCTGTCGGGACATTCAATTTCATGAATGAATTTATTACTTAGTTTCTCATCCTTGTCTTTTTACATTTAATGTCTATATTTCCTACATCAACACTCCTTCATCATGCCAGCATTACTCACCTACCTACTTTCCCTCGCGGCGGTTTACCTGCTGCTGAGCAACATTGTTTCCAGCTTTCTGGAATTATGGAATGCCTATTCAGGGCGTATTCATAAGCGTAAAATCTTCCTGCGGGAAATGCTTGAAAAAGCACTCACCGACGAGAAGAGTAACCTCGTTGCTGAGCTGTATCGGCATCCACAGATTGCACAACAGCTGAGCGGCACAGATTATATGCCAAGCGCCATCGACGGACAAAACTTTGCCGATGCGCTTTTTTCCATCATCGCAGAAAAAACTGTGGATGTGGGCGCCACTGCTGCCGACCGCGTATCGGTTTCCAACGCAGAACGATTTGTACAGGGCATTGCTCTGGTAAATTCCTACAAACAGCAACAGTTCTTGTATAGTCTGCTGCCTTCAGGCAACGACCATGCAGACCATGCCGAGGCCATCAAAACGAATATTGTCAAATGGTTTGATGCTTATATGGCGCGCATTTCCGGCGAGTATAAGCGCAGACAGAAAAAGCCGCTGTTTGTTATTGCCTTGCTCGTGGCGATGGTATTAAACGTCAACGGTTTAACCCTGTTTCAGGATTTATGGCATAACCAAAACGCCCAGAAAGCACTGGAAGCGAAAATGACGATGCTGGCCGCCCAGGGAAGTATGCAAGTATACGAAGGTGAAAACCCGAAGGAACTGATGGATTCCGTTACCCGGGAACTGAACAGGATGGGCTTGCCCATCGGCATCAATCCGGGTGTGTGGAAAGCCTGCCTCAACAAAAAAGAACCCTTTAAACGCGATGCGGCATCTGAAAGTCCCGGGTTCTGGGGCGTGACTTGGAATTATATAAGACTCCTGATCGGTTACATTCTTGCTGCATTGCTTATGCGTATGGGCGCGCCCTTCTGGTGGGATGTCATCAACAAAATCATCAATCTTCGTTCGGTAGGCACTTCAAAAAAGTAAATCATGCCATACAATTGTCACGTACACCTGTTCAGCATACGCAACCTGCCCAACGCCTTTTACGGTTTTCCGGGATTTGCCAGACTGGCCAATAAGCCAAAACTGACGGCCGCTTCCATCAAAGCGCTGGAGCGTATTGCTCCGGTCAGCGATAACTTCAAACGCCTGATTGCCTTTGCCAAAATCGGGATGTTGCAGCACCAGCAAGAGGTTTTTGAACACCTGCGTAAAGCCTACGAATATGATGATAACTGGAAATTCATTGTGCTCACCATGGACATGGACCACATGAATGCCGGAAAGGCTCAGGAGAATTTCTACGCCCAGATCGAAGAAATTTATGCGCTGAAGAAGCAATTCCCGAAGCAGATTTTTGGTTTTGTTGGCTTCGATCCGAGAAATGCCGATGGCCTGCATACCGTGCAGCACAGCATCGAACGCAAACATTTTTATGGGGTGAAACTGTACCCGCCGCTGGGCTTTTATCCCTTCGACCACAGAATGGAATCGCTTTACGCCTACGCACAGGAACATCAAATTCCACTGATGACACATTGCGACATTGGCGGCATCCATTATCAGTCGGATGAAAAATGGGGCATCCTCAAAAAGAAAAACCGCATCAGTGATGCCCACCGCCGGCCTGTTTCTTTTTGTGGTATTCCGGAAGAAATTCAGCAGCGCTTAAACGACGATACCGACTATGCCTGCTTTAGATACAACTTCTCCAACCCTGTCAATTATGAACCTGTATTGAAGCAATTTCCGGATTTGAAGATTTGTCTGGCGCATGCCGGCGGCAGCATCTACATGAATCATGATCAGAAAAATATTGATGAGCGGAAATGCACAGCCTTAGGCACCCAAAACTGGTTCGATCGTGTAAAATCCCTGTTGCGTTACAAAAATGTATATACCGATGTAAGCTATACCCTTTATGAGCATGCGGTTTTCGACGATATCGCGGCACTCATCCGGGAGTTTCCCGATAAAGTTTTATTCGGAACGGATTTCTTCATGACGGAGAAAGAAAATCCCGAGCAAAAGCTGGTGAAGGACTTCCGAGCGGCCATCAGTGCCGATCAATGGGAACAAATTACCGAACACAACCCTCGACGCTACCTCACTTCTTCCTTCCACCAAAATCTTCCGTAAATGAGCAACAAACCTTACGCAGACCTGCATCTTCATGTCCACATGCGCAGTTACAACAATGTGGCGATTGATCAATACCGCGACAACCCGAAATACTTTCATCCCTGGACGATTTCGGCAGGTAATCTGAAAAAGCAAGGAAAGGGAAAACGGGCTTTTTCGTACAACCAGAGCAACCTGGTATTATGTACGAATTCAAACACAAGGCTGGTTTTTAATGCGCTCTATCCCATTGAACGTGGCTTTTTCATCACGGGAAGAACCCTGGGGCCGGCCGATATCGCGCAGATTGCCGAATACCTGAGCGCGCATGAAATCCTGAATCCACTGCTCAACGGACTGGGCCTTCTGGCGAAGGAAAAAATCAATGACCCCGAAGTGCGTAAAACCATTCAGGCACTGATGATGAAAATTCCGAAGGAACGGGCAGACTTCTTTACTTCACCAGGCTACGACTATTGGCAGGAATTGCATACCGAACGCGATTTCATCATCCATAATTCAAAGGAGGAACGGGAAAGTGTTGTGCTGGGTGAAAACAGGCTGATTCAGCAAATTACAGGTCAGTCGAAAAAGGAAGACTACCTCCGCAACACCAAAGCAAAAGGCAAATACACCATCTGCAATCAGGGCGCGGAAGTGCGCAACATCATCGAACAGGAACGTGGCATTGCAATGGTGCTCACCATTGAAGGTGCGCATGTGCTGGGGATTGACAAAATGAATCCGCTGGATCCTGACTTTTTCGTACACATCAAAAAACGAATTAATGCGCTCAGAAACTGGACCCAATCGCGCATCTTCTTCCTCACGCTGGGACATCATTTTGACAACCATATCAGCGGTCATGCCAAAAGTCTTCCCTCGCCCGGCGATATTTTACTCGACCAAAGCGCACGTTTGGATGAAGGTTTGACGGATCTGGGGGAACAATGTGTGGCTCATTTCCTCGGGATTGCCAAAGATCAAAGTGGTCGCTATATGCCTGATCCGGCGATGTCTGGAAAGAACATCCTGATCGACTTAAAACACAGTTCGGCAAGAACCCGTGCGGACATCTATGAACGTATCTACAAGCAAATTCCACAAAATCTTCCACCATTGATTTACAGCCACATGGGCTACAGTGGCGTGGATACGCTGCAGGAACTCATAGCGCTGAACAATCCTATGGGTGATGGCAGCTACATCAACCGGTGGAACATCAATATGTGTCATGAGGATTTATTCTGGGCGGTGAAAACGGGCGGCCTGATTGGGTTGAGTCTGGATCAAAGGATCTGTGGCATCGACACGAAAGCAGAAGAACGCAACAACGACAAAGTACCAAATATGGACAGCGGCAGTGCTGATGCGCTGTGGCAAAACCTGATCGGCATGATTGAGGGCATCATCAGGCATCCAAACCTGGGCACATCGGAAAAGCAGAACCTGTGGAATCTGTTCTGTCTGGGAAGCGATTTCGATGGCTACATCGACCCTTTGAACAAGTACGCGACGTTGCTGGATTATCCGGTTCTTGAAGCAGACCTTGCGCGAAAAATTCAGGAAGCGATGTTCGATTTAAATCGAACAGAGGCATACTTCGTACCTGCAGGCGCGACGGCTGAAAGTCTGGCAAGGAAGATCTGTTTTGACAATGCATACCATTTTGTGGTGAAGCATTTTTAGGGATGGAACTGCCATCCAATGGTTTAAACCATTGGATGGCAACCTCCCTCACGGACTCACCAAATTCAGCGATACCTGAACATACGGTGCCGGGCTCAACTTATTCTGCATCAGGAACGGCTGTTCTCCGAAGAAACCACGGTAGAAGTTGCCGCGGTCAGCGTTGAAACTGTAGTTGGCACGCATGCCGGCCTGGGCACTGAGCCAGATGAATCCGTGCAGGCTGCGTTCGTAGGTAAACCGGAAACGCAGCTCGCTGCGACGTAATTCAAAATCATTCACGCCAAAAGTCTGTGCACCCTGCATCCAGTAGCTGCCGCCTTCCAGCTCATACCCGAAGAACAACAGGTTGCGCGGATTGAAGGTGCGGCGAATGGCGGCACGGGCGGGAAACAACATCTCCACACCGTATTTGCGCGAAGGCCAGGTATAGTTCAGCAGCAAAGCCGGGATGTAATTGATTTCACCGGCCCTCCAGGTGCGCACCGCACCCAAAGCCCACTGCTTGCGGTCGTGTACCTTTTTACCATACAAAACAGCCGCACTGCCTTTGGTTTGATCCAAAGCCGATCCAACGCCGTCCCAGCCGTAGTCGCCATTCATTTCCAGCTGACCCTGAAACAACAGGAAACGCTGTTCATCCAGCGGTTTAAACACAGTGGTATTCAGCGCCGTGCTGCGGACGCCCTTGTTCCAAATCATGTCCGATGGCCGGAGTAAAGGGGAAATGCCCCCTTCCTGCTTGCGGGAATAAATCTGTTCCAGATAATAGCCGCCGATGGTCCAGGTGATGGCAGTATTAGAAATCACGGGGATGTTGGCGAACAGGCGTAATCCACGGCTGTTGCCCATATTCCGCTGCACAGCGCTGCCGCCGGCAAATGAATCAAGATTCATGGAATAAGGCCCCTGAATGTCGTACCCAATGCTGATGAGCTTCTGCGGACTTAAATCAAGCACCTTGCTGGTGCAGAAACGCTTGGCGCCATCGTCGGCAAAACCCACATTTTCATATTGGCTGAAATCTTCTTCAACAGCAGTGCTGTCTGTTTGTGCGCGCATCGGCTGCGCCACGCAGCATGCGGCGATGGTGATGAGGTGAAAGAATTTCATAAGAAAGAAAGTCCAAAGATGCACAAAATGGGATAAATAGGCTGTGTGCCTGTATTGGTTAAACCGCGTAAAACGCGCAAATTTGGGGCATCGTTATGAAAGACAAACTGCGCGCCATCGGGCTTCCGCTCTTGCTCTGCCTGATCATTTCAGCCTTATACACCCTGCCCACGTTCAACGGGAAAATCCACTCCCAAAGCGACGTAAACCAGGGTTTGCTGAGTTTAACGGAAGCCAATACATTCAAAGAACGCGACGGACAGCTGCCATACTGGACCAATGCCATCTTCAGCGGCATGCCTACCACGCTCATTGGTGGCCGTCCTTCAGACAACCTCATCGCGAAAGCCAACCACCTGTTCCTGAAAGCCTTGTATCCGTATCGCATCATGGCGGTGAACATGATAGGATTTCTGGTGCTGCTGCTCGCACTGGGCATCACACCCTGGCTGGCCGCCGGTGGTGCCGTGGCCTATTCATTTGCCACATACAGCATCAGCAGTATTGAAGCAGCGCATTATACCAAATGTCTGGCCATGGGCGTGATGCCTGCCATCCTCGGCGGCCTCATCATGATCATGAAGCGCAACTACCTGTGGGGACTCTTCGTCACAGCCTTCAGCTTAAGCCTTCAGATTTATTACTTCCACTATCAAATCACCTATTACACAGCCATCCTGATCGGCATCTTCGCCATCTTCTACGCATATCAGATGATGCGTGAACGCGCCTGGAAACACCTCGTCATCGGCGGAGCACTGGCGCTGCTGGCAGGGGCGTTGGGCGTTGTTTCCAACATCAGCAAGCTCAAAACCACTTCAGAATATGCCGAACAGTCCATGCGTGGCGGTTCCGCTTTGGCCAACAACCAAACCCAAAGCCCGGAAGGCCCGGGCAGCGAAGTGGGCACCGATGGCCTGGGCAGAGATTACGCCTTCGGATGGAGCTACGGACTGGCCGAAACATTCACCTTTATCATCCCCGGTTTTGAAGGAAGAAGCAGCACCGAAAACGTGGGCGGACGCTCCTCCGGCCTTTATGAAGAACTCACTGCCGGTGGCGCCGATCCCGGACAAGCCAAAGAATTTGCCGAACGCGCCCCAACCTATTTCGGCGACCTGCCATTCACCAGCGGACCTGTATATCTGGGCGCGGCCATCATGTTCCTGTTTGTGCTCAGCCTGTTCGTGGTGCGCGATGCCATTCGCTGGCCCATCCTGGCAGCATTGGGCGTGTCTGTAGCGCTGGCCTGGGGGAAACACTTCGCCATTCTGAACGACTTCCTCTTCGAAACCCTTCCCTATTACAACAAATTCCGCACGCCCATGATGGCGCTGACCATCGCTCAGGTCATGGTTCCCCTGCTGGCCATTCTTGGTCTGCAAAAATGGATGAGCGCAGACCTCAAAACGGCAGACAAACTGAAAAGCCTGAAAATGGCTGGCCTCATCACTGGTGGATTTGTACTGCTGTTTGGATTTATTGGCAGCTACCTGCGTGAATACGCCGCCGCGAGCGACGGGCAGATGCAACCCTTCCTGGCCGATGCACTGCAAAATGCACGTGCTTCGATGGTACGTAAAGATTCCCTGCGCTCGCTGCTGTTCATCGGCATGAGCTTCGGGCTCTTGTGGTATTGGCTGCAGGGACGCATTAAAGAAACCTTGCTGTATTACGGCATCATTGCGGTAATGCTGATAGACCTCGGCGGCCTGGCCTGGCATTACCTTGGCTGGAAAGACTATAAATTCAAATACCGTTTGGATCCCATTGTAGAACAAACACAGGCCGATGAGCAAATTATGGCCGACAAGGATCCGCATTTTCGCGTGTTTGAACTCACGCCCAACCGCGACCCATTCTCCGACAACCGCGGAGCCAAGTTTCATAAACTCATCAACGGCTACCATCCGGCCAAGCTGAGCGTTTATCAGGATCTGATTCTGAACCACCTCGGCAAAAACAATCCTGCCGTACTCGACATGCTCAACTGCAAATACTACATCGGCTACGACAATCAAAATCAGCCGGTAGCGCAGCTGCGTCCAAGCGCGCTGGGCAATGGCTGGTTTGTGAACAAACTGCGCTGGGTGGCCGATCCGCGCAGCGAAATCGACGCGCTGAAATCTTCAAACCTGCTTCAGGACAGCACCGCCGATTCCCTGACTTCAAGCCTGGTGTTCAGGTTCTATCCACGCGTGGAGGCCGTGGCTCAGAAAATGAACAGCAACCTGAACAACGAACAGATTTTGGGCAACGCCACCGAGTTTCGCCTGGACAGCAGCGCCAGCATCAAACTGAGCAGCTACCACCCCGATTCGCTGCGCTATAAAACCAACAACAGCGCCGAAGGACTTGCCGTATTTTCCGAATTGTATTATCCGGGCTGGCGCGCCTACCTGGACGGAAAAGAGGTTCCATACGGAAGGGTAAACTACGCCCTGCGGGCCCTGAAAATTCCAGCCGGCAATCATGAAGTGCTGTTTGTATTTGCCCCGGAACAGGGACATAACTACGGGCAACTGGAACTGGCAAGCTCGGTATTCATCCTGCTGCTGCTGCCCGCCGCCTTCCTCCTCAACAGAAAAAAAGAACAAGAAGCTGCATAAACCCATGAAGAACAAGCTCAACATCATCCTGTTCGGCCCTCCCGGCGCAGGAAAAGGCACCCAGAGCGAGAAACTGCTGGCACATTTTCAACTCAAGCACATTTCTACCGGCGACATCCTGCGCGCAGAACGCAAAGCAGGCACCGAACTCGGACAGCAGGCAAATGCTTATATCGAAAAAGGAGCCCTTGTTCCCGATGCGGTGGTGATTGGCATGGTTGAACAAGTCGTTCGTCAGCATCCGGATGCACGCGGTTTCATCTTTGACGGATTCCCACGCACAGAAGCCCAGGGTTCCGCACTGGATGAAATGCTGCAGAAGCTCGAGATGAACATCAGCATGGTTCTGGCCTTGCAGGTAGATGAAGAAGAACTTACACGCCGACTGCTGGAACGCGGCAAGGTAAGCGGTCGCGCCGATGATCAGGATGAAGCCACCATTCGCAACCGTTTCCGCGTGTATAACAATGAAACAGCACCGCTGCTCAACTTCTACCATAACCAGGGCAAGCTGCAGCACATTGACGGCATGGGCACGGTAGAGGAAATATTCTCCCTCTTGTGTCGTTCCATTGAAGATTCCCTTTCCGAAACCTACTAAACCCTGAATCTATGAATCGCAATGCCATCCTGGCGGTAAGCATCGCCGCTGTTTCCCTGAGCATTTCTGCCTGGTTGCTGGGCAACGGCATCCGCAACAAAGGCCTGCGCGAAAGTGTGGAAGTGACCGGGCTGGCGGAAAAAAACTTCAGCAGCGACCTGATTGTATGGAGGGGCAGCTTCAACAAAATGAACATGAGCCTGAAGGATGCCTACCAAATGCTGAAAGATGATGAAGCCAAAGTGAAGGCATACCTGAAAGGTAAAGGCGTGCACGACAGCGCCATCGTATTTTCCGCCGTGGACATCAGTCAGGAATACGATTACCAGTATTACAACGGAGAAAACCACCGCACTTTTGAGGGCTATAAACTTTCCCAAAGTGTGAAAGTAGAATCGAAAGACGTGGATGGCATTGAACGGATTTCCAGGGAAGTGACGGAACTGATTGACCAGGGCGTGGAACTGAATTCCCAGTCGCCGGAATATTACTACACGCGCCTGGCAGAATTAAAACTGGATCTGATTAAACGCGCTACTGAAGACGCGAAAAACCGGGCACAGAAAATTGTGGATGCAGCCGGATCTTCATTGGATAAGCTGCAGCGCGCCGATATGGGCATCTTTCAGATCACCGGTTTGCATTCTTCGGAAGAATTTTCCTGGGGTGGCGCCTTCAATACAGATTCGCGCGAGAAAACCGCACGCATCACCGTGAACCTCAGCTATAAACTGCGCTGACACCTACAACGGCTTCCCCTGATTTCCATCCGGTTCCCCGCCACCTGTGGTGGTTCAGCGGAGGCTTGTTCCTGCTGCTTGCCTTTCACCTGCCCGATTCCGGCCACGGCTACGACTTTTCATGCTGGTCGGCCTGGATGCGACAACTGGACGCGCAACCATTCCACCGCATCTATGACATCGACTGCAACTATCTGCCCGGCTACCTGTACCTGCTGAAGTTGCATGTATGGCTGATGGGCAGTGCCGAAGCAGCCTCGCAGCACCTGCATTACCTGAAATTATATACCCTTTTATTCGATTTGGGCGCGGTATTGCTCATGCTTTCCATGAGCCAACGAACGGAATGGAACAACCTCCACTGGGCACTGTTCGTGTTCAATGCCGCCTTCCTGTACAATACGCTGAACTGGGGACAGGTGGACGCCATTCCCGTGTTTTTCACCCTGCTGTCGCTGAAGCTGTTCCTGCAAAACCGCGCCATCTGGGCACTTCCAGCCTACATCCTTGCCCTGAATGTAAAACTGCAGATGATCCTGTTTCTGCCCATCATCTTGTGGTTGTTGTGGGTTACGCTGCGCAGAAAATCATGGATGCATGTGATGCGCACCGGGGTAATTTCACTTGGCTTTCAGAGTCTGCTCATCCTGCCCTTTCTTCTTGGTGGTTCCATCGTTCCTTTATGGCGTGTAGTAATCGGATCGGTGGGCTTTTTCCAGCGTGTCAGCATGAACGCCTTCAACTTTTGGTATCTGGTTTTGCCGGAATCAGTAAACCCGGTAATTACCGACGACCAAGGCCTTTGGGTTGCCGGCATCAGCTACCACATCTGGGGCCTTCTTCTGTTGCTGGGAAGCAGCCTGCTCGGCGCGTGGCTCTTGTTCGGCCAACGACTTATACAAGCCATCAAAAGACGCGTATTCCCAATATTCAGCCAGGATGATTATCTGCTGGCCGGCAGCATCCTGACATTATGCTTCTTCTACTTCCCCACACAAATGCATGAACGCTACAGCCATCCGGCCTGGCTGTTCCTGGGTTTATGGTCGATCAGAACCCGGCACTATCTGCCCATCCTCCTATTCAGCCTGGCCTATTTCCTGAATATGGAAATGGTTCTGCGCAGCCTGGAACTCAGACATTACGAAGCCTGGTTTTTCCAACCCAAATGTGCCGCCATAATGTACGGCATCTTGTTGCTGTACCTGATGAGACAGGCTGTACGCCAGGGCCGCAGTGCTTTATGCTGAAGCAATTGTAAATATTTACAAACGTTTACACACAACTTGATTCACCGCACTTGCATTGATTTGCCTGCGGCATGCAAGAATCCCTGGTACACCAAATTGCCCTGCAGCTCGTTCCAGGAGTTGGAGACGTTTTGCTCAAGGCAATGGTGGCTTATTGTGGAGGGGCTGAAGCAGTATTCCGGGAGAAGCAGCACCATCTTGAAAAGATTCCCGGGGTTGGCCTGCATACGGCCACTGCGGTGAAGCGATTTAATGACTGGGCACGTGCCGAAGAGGAATGTGCCTGGGTGCAACAAAACGGCATCCGGGCACTCTTCTTTACGGATACGGATTATCCGTTTCGGCTGAGACATTGCAGCGACAGCCCGGCCCTGTTGTTTGTGAAAGGAAATATGGACCTGAACGCGCGGCGCATGATCGGTGTTGTTGGTACGCGCCGAGCCAGCCGTCAAGGCAAAGCACGCACCGTGAGTTTTACCACCGAACTGGCAGCTTACGGTTGCAGCATTGTCAGTGGGCTGGCCTACGGCATCGACGCGCAGGCACACCATGCCGCGGTGGAAGCCGGAATTCCCACAGCCGCAGTGGTTGCACACGGACTGGATGTATTGTATCCGCCCAACCATTACCAGCTTTCCAGAAACATGCTTGCCGGTGGTGGCGCCATCATCAGTGACCAGTTACACGGCATGAAACTCAGTCCGGAGCATTTCCCCAAACGCAACCGAATCATCGCAGGCTTATGCGACGCGCTGCTGCTGGTGGAAAGCATGACCGACGGTGGCGCAATGATTACCGCAGATATTGCCCTGTCTTACAACCGTGATGTTTTCGCCGTACCGGGAAGACCAGAAGATGAAGCCAGTGCCGGTTGCAACCTGCTGATCAGAAGCAACCGGGCAGCCTTGGTTTGCGCTGCCAATGACATTGCCGACATGATGGGCTGGAACCAACAAAAAGCATTGGTAAAGCAACAACTCCCCTTGTTTCGGAACCTCAATCAGGAAGAACAGATCCTCGTTTCCATCCTTCAACACCACAATAAATCGGTGGACGAGTTATTGAATGAAACAGGCTTTTCAGGCAGTAAACTTGCACATCTTCTGCTCAATATGGAACTTCAGGGCTTAATTACCCAGCTTCCGGGCATGAATTACCAGCTAAACGCATGATGAAACGCACCATCTTTACCTTCCTTCTGTTGCGCCTGTTTCTTGCAGGAACAATGGCCCAAAAGGCTGCTCCAAGAAACATCCTCACGCCACATCAAGTGGCTCCGCCGCACTGGTATTGCGGATTCAGCCGCGAATCACTGGAAATCATTGTCCATGGACCAGATGCCAAATCGTGGGTGATGAGTATGGAACCCTACGAACAGGTGGCCTTTGTTGGAACCAGCCAGGGTGCTGCCAACGACATCCTTTACCTGAACCTGAATATAGGCCGCGATGCCCGGCCGGGAACCCTGAACTTCCGTGTGAAGATTCCGGGGAAAAGAGGCCATCAGGAGTTACGCTGGACCTATGAGCTGAAGGCGCGCAACCGGCAATGGCAGATACAGGCCGGACTCAACAGCGCCGACCTCATGTACCTGATTCTGCCCGACCGCTTCGCCAACGGCAACCCAACCAACGACCGTCACCCGTTGGCACAACCTGATATTTATTCGCGTGACAGTCTGAAAGGCCGGCACGGGGGCGACCTGAAAGGCATCCATCAGCATTTGGATTACCTGCAGGAATTGGGCATTACGGCGTTGTGGCTCAACCCTGTTCAATGGAACAACCAACCACGCGAAAGCTACCACGGATACGCCATCACCGACCATTACCTCATTGATCCGCGCTTCGGAAGCAATGAAGAATACCTGAAGCTCACGGAAGACATGCGCAGCCGTAAGATGAAAATGGTGATGGACATCATCCCGAACCACACAGGAAACAAACACTGGATGTTTGAAAGCCGAGATACTGGATGGTATAACGCCTGGCCACAATTTACACGTACCAATTATCGGGCATCCGTGATGCTTGACCCTTATGCTTCAGAACATGAACGCAGGCTCAACAGCAATGGCTGGTTTGACCACCACATGCCAGACCTGAACCAGCGCAACATCCATATCGACCGATACCTCACGCAACTGTACCTGTGGTGGGCGGAATATGCAGGTTTACAGGGCTACCGTATCGACACTTATGCCTATCCCGATCAGGAATTCATGACCAGATTATGCCAGTCGTTGCTTACGGAATTTCCCCAATTGGGCATTTTCGGCGAAACCTGGGTCAACGGCATGGGAACACAGGCCTGGTTCGTGCAAAATAACATCCGGCAAACCCTGAACAGCGGGCTGCCCGGCGTCACCGATTTTCAACTGCTCTGGGCCATACAACATGCCCTGACCAATAACTTCGGCTGGAACGATGGTCTGAACCGTATTTATGCTACCCTGGCAGAAGATTATTTATATACCGATCCGTTCAAACATTGCATCTTCCTGGACAACCACGATTTAACACGCATCTTCACCCATCTGAACGGAGACCTGAAGAAATGGAAAATGGGTATCACGCTGTTGCTCACCCTGCGCGGGATTCCCTGTATTTACTACGGAACAGAGTTGTTGATGGAAGGCAGCACGCATCCTACGGATGCTTTGGTACGCAAAGATTTCCCCGGCGGTTTCCCCGGCGACAGGATCAATAAATTCACCGCCGAAGGCAGAACCATTTTGGAACAGGATGCCTTTAACTACATCAGCAAACTGGCAAAACTGCGCCAAGCCGAACCTGCCCTTCAGGATGGCAAACTCATGCAATTCACCGGAGAAGATGGCACCTGGGTCTATTTCAGATACAATTCCAGAAAAACATTTATGGTGGCATTAAACCAGGAAAACACGAGCAAACGAATCCGCACAGCGCGTTTCGCAGAACGGCTCCAAGGATATCAATACTTGTTAAATCCCATCGACGGCACGCGAATTCCCATCACAGATTACCTCGAACTGCCGCCCGTGTCGGCACTTATCTTCGAATTGATTCCCTAGGGACCGAAACATGAAAAAACCTCAGGTACAGCAAGAATTAAAGGCCGGTTTGTTTCTAATCGCAGATCCGTTCCTTGCAGATCCCGGCTTCAGCAGAAGCATCATTTTCCTGGTGTCGCACGATGAATCAGGATCGGTGGGATTTATCATCAACCAACCCTGCGCGATTAATGTTGGACATGTGGTTGACGGTTTTCCTGAGGAGAAACGTCTGATGTGCGGCGGCCCGGTAGGACAAGACCAGGTGTTTTTTATTCATACCTGCCCAAATATTTCCGGTGCGTATCCAATTCATGATGAACTTTATTGGGCCGGAGATCCTGATGCGCTCAGAACCGCTGTTGACCGTGGATTGCTGCCCCTGAATGAAGTGCTTTTTTTCAATGGCTACAGCGGCTGGGCACCCGGACAACTGGAGGCCGAACTTGAAGACAAAAGCTGGGTGCTTGCCGACCTGGGAACCCAGCAGCTTTTTGAGCAGGATGAACACCTTTGGAAGAAAAGCCTCCGCGCCCTTGGTGAACCATACCACTGGCTGAGCGAAGCTCCTGAACATCCGCAACTCAACTGATGACACAGCTCCAGGACCTCCGCCGTTCCTTCCTCCAACAAGTAGCACCTGTGCACGGAGCAGGCGAAGCTGCAGCCATGTTTCGTGAAATCTACCTGCATTACCTCAACAAAGACCTGAATCATCCGGACCTGTACCTTCAACCGGTGGCTGAACATTTTGCGGCGGCGGTGATGCAGCATGCCACAGCGCTGGAACAGGGACAACCTTTGCAGTATGTGCTCGGCACAGCCCATTTCCATGGCAAACGCTTCCAGGTAAGTCCGGATGTGTTGATCCCGCGCCCTGAAACCGAAGAACTGCTGGAATGGATACTGCAGGATCATCCGAGGGAAACACCGCTCAAAATCCTCGATGTTGGCACCGGAAGTGGCTGCCTGGCGATTAGCCTTGCCGAAGCCTTTCCAAACGCTTCAGTAACCGCTCTGGATGTATCGGCAGAAGCGTTGAACATTGCCGCATTAAATGCACAGAAAATTTTGGGATTTAATCACCACATCGATTGGAAGCTATTAGATTATTTGATGTTTTTCCCCGATGAACATTATGATTTAATCGTATCAAATCCTCCATATATCGCTCTGGAAGACCGGCATTTGGTAGATGCGCACGTGGCCCGTTACGAACCTGAACTTGCTTTGTTTGTACCTCGGCAGGATGCTTTAATTTTTTACAGAAGAATTGCAGAACACCTGTTGAAATTAAGCGCGTGCACCGTGTATGTAGAGCTTCATGCCGGACGGATGGAAGAAGTGCGTGCCTTATTTCAACAAGCTCATGCCAACACCACAACCAGCTCCAGAAATGACTTCACAGGAATTCCTCGGATGCTGAAGTGCATAAAAAAAGGGAGTTGATAACTCCCTTTTTCTGCTTTTTCTTTTGAATCTTAACCTTTGTTGGCAAGTGATATTACCCCTTCACTGTCCTTTACAAGTTCCCCTGTTTTGTAAATCTGTGACAGTGTGGTAAACATACTTTGCCTGAAGCTGGTGCGGTTACGTTCGCCCGAACGCTTGAAGAGTTCGGCAATTAAATCCCCGGATTTTACCGGTGCACCAACTTCGTTCATGTAGTTAATGATGGATTGTTTTTTGGTAATGCCTCCGCGCTTGAATCCTTTCTTAGGACCGCGTTTCTTGGGCTTACGAGTTCCACCGGTAATGCTTGCGCCTTCCATAGAAAAGGTTTTGGCGCTCAATTTACCAAAGGCCTGCTTGGCTTTACGAATGGCGGCAAGTACATGCTGTACTTCCTTCTCCTGACGCACCAGATTCTCCAGATTTGATGCACGGATGTCGTCAAAAGAAAACCCAATGGAAAGAGATTCAATAGGTGCTTTAGCATTTGCAACTGCACGTTTAACAGCTGCTTTACTCACCTTGCGATTTTTTGAACCTACCGGACGTCCCTTGCGTCGGGCAGGTGCTGCAGGCACTTCGCCCGCAGTTGCGGCAGCTTCCCTGAAGGCAGCTTTTTTACCCGCTTTTCCTGAATTTTGTTTTGTAGCCATTTCTATTTGTTATGTGATGCAAATTTAAACACATTAAATTTAAATCAAACTAACAATTCCTGACCCGGGAATGGCGTTCGGTAAATCCGCCTTTTAATGAATAAGTTTGCGCCGAAGTAGCATGCCGGTTCTCGATCAGATAAACAGCCCTGCAGATTTAAAAAAACTTAGTCCGGAGGCATTGCCCGAACTAAGCCGGGAGCTCAGAAACTTCCTGATTGAAACCATCCTGCACAGCGGCGGACATTTCGCCGGCAACCTGGGCGTGGTAGAACTTACCGTTGCTCTTCATTATGTGCTGAATTCACCGGAGGAACCCATTATCTGGGATGTGGGCCATCAGGCTTATGTACATAAAATACTCACAGGCAGAAAAGAATTACTGAATCAAATAAGGCAAACCCACGGCATCAGCGGCTTTCCAAAACGCGGTGAAAATATTCACGACGTGTTTGGCACGGGCCACTCCTCCACTGCTATTTCCGCGGCCCTTGGATTTGCTGTGGCACAGCAGGATCAGGCGCCAAACAGTTGTATTTATACCGCCGTGGTTGGCGATGGCGCATTAACCGGTGGAATGGCATTTGAAGCCTTAAATCACGCAGCACTGAGCAACACACGCCTGCTCGTGGTGGTGAATGACAATAGTATGGGTATTGACCCCAATACCGGAGCCATGAACCAAATGTTGCGCAACATGCAATCTGGCAGCCCCAATTGGTTTACGGAAATGGGGTTTCACTACAGCGGACCGGTTGATGGCCACGATGTTCTGTTGCTGGTGCGCACGCTTGAAGCGCTGCGGCATGACTCTTTCCCTCATGTATTGCATGTAAAAACCATTAAAGGAAAAGGTTATGAACCTGCCGAGAAAGAGCAAACACGCTGGCACAGCACGGCAGCTTATGTAAAACTAGAACCTGCCGACAAACAGCCTGTAAAACAAGTGCCCAAATACCAGGATGTATTCGGGGAAACCTTGTGCGAACTGGCTGCGCTGGACCAACGTGTATGCGGCGTTACACCGGCCATGCCATCAGGCAGCGGCATGCGCAAAGCCATGGACCTGTACCCCGATCGATTTTGGGATGTGGGCATTGCCGAACAACATGCCGTTACTTTTTCCGCAGCCTTGGCCCTGGCAGGAAAAATCCCTTTTTGCAGCGTTTATTCTACCTTCCTGCAACGCGCCTACGACCAGATTATCCACGATGTGGCCCTGCAACAGGCTCCGGTGATTTTCTGCGTGGACCGCGCCGGACTGGTTGGAGAGGACGGGCCCACACATCATGGCAGTTTTGACCTGGCCTTTCTGCAACCCATTCCAGGTGTGGTGATTGCAGCCCCAAAAGATGAAGCAGAATTGCGTGCCCTGATGTACACGGCCATGCAAGACCGAAGCGCGCCCTGGTTCATCCGCTATCCCAAAGGTCATGGAACTGGCATCGCATGGGATGCTGCGCTGACGTGCATTCAGCCGGGAACGGGCACCATCCTGCAACAAGGAACGCGAATTGCCTTGCTAACCATTGGAACAACCACTGCCGCAGCCCAGGCTGCAGCGCTTGCTTCAGGCCTGAACCCAACAGTGGTTCATATGCGTTTTCTAAAACCTTTGGATACCGCATTGTTAAAAGCTGTCATGAATCAACATGAAGTGCTGATTACTGTGGAAGATGGAAGCGTTATTGGAGGATTGGGCGCTGCAGTGGCGTCATTCGCTGCTGAGGAACAATGGCAGGGACAAATCATCAAACTGGGAATCCCGGATTACTTCCCCGCACATGGCCACAACAGCGATTTACAAAAAGAAGCCGGCTATGATACCGCTGGCATCCTGAACGCTTTGCAGACGTTTGCTTAACTCAGGCCTTCCAGCCAGTTGCGCAACATCCCAAACCCCGATTCCGTGCAAATGGCTTCGGGATGAAATTGAACACCTTCCAAGGGTAAATAACGATGCCTGATCCCCATGATGGCACCCGATTCCGTGCGCGCCGTAACTTGCATTTCCTTCCCCGGGTTGTCCAAGATCAAACTGTGATACCGGCAAACCCAAACCTGTTCGGGAAGTCCACGGTAAACGCCAAGCCCATCGTGGGTGATTTTCGTTGTTTTGCCATGGACAGGCTCTGCCGCTTTTACCAAACTTCCACCGAAAAAAAGCCCCAGGGCCTGATGACCCAGACAAACGCCCAACATGGGAATTTTCTGATGATTGGCCGCTATGAACGGCATCAACAGTCCGGCCTGCATGGGGTCTTTAGGTCCCGGAGAAAGCACCGCAGCGTCACATTGAATATCGTGCAAGGCAGGATCGTCGTTCTTCAGCACGGTGCATTTCGCGCCGGCTTCCATCAGGTAGTGAACCAAATTCCACGTAAAGGAATCGTAATTGTCCAGGAGCAGAATATGTTTCATGCCACACTTCCTTTTCCAGGCAGGAACTGCTTCAGATAAAATGGTTCGAAATAGGCCACATCCACAAACTGACCTTTCCGGAAGGCATCAGCCGCTAACGCGCCCATTCCTGTGGCATCCGGCAGCAGTTCAGGAAAAAACGTGGCCTTGTCTGACCATCGGCACAACTGCTGCCATTTTGCTGCTCCGGAACCGGCAAACACCAGCTGATACTCGCCGGCCAGCTCGAGAAAATCATCGGGCTCCAGAATTTTTGGCGCCACCGGAATCACTGTATTCAGTTCCTGGGATTCATAAACGGCGGTGTACACTTCCATCCTGCGGGCATCTGTCATGGGCACAAGCATAGAAGGTGCAGCCCAGGCCGCTTCTTCCCTCATGTTCCAGGCCAGCGCCTGCAAGGTGTCGATGGACAACAAAGGCACATTCCAACCAAAACAAAGCCCTTTGGCCATGCTCGCGCCAATACGCAAGCCGGTGTAAGAACCCGGACCCTTGCTCAGGGCCACTGCACTTGGAGTTCGCCCGAAATCACGAATTATTTTATCGACCATAGGCGCCAAACGTTCCGCATGAGCAAGCGGTGCAGCCGCTCGTTCAACAGCCAAGAGCCGGTCGCCTTCAAACAGCGCAACCGAGCAAAACCTGTCGGAACTTTCAATACATAAAATGAGCGGTTCCATCATTGCGGCTCCCTGAAATCACGAAAATGTCCATTTAACGAGATGGCGCGCTTCATCTGCGCAACAGCGGACAAATGTTCAAACAATTCTTTGAGCCAATGCAACACACGCTGTTGCTGTCCGGCGTAATCCTCGAGCTGCAGGAGTTCAAATTCCTGCTCCGGCGTCAACCCGATTTTATGAATGAATTCCGCAATGCGGGAAGCAGATTTGAACCGTTGTGGATCAGTGTCTTCAATCAACAACAACACTTCCTGCAGCAAATCATCAATGCGCAGGGTAAGTTCTTTATCCTCGTCATCATCAAACGCCCTGGGCGTGCACCATACCTGATCCGGTTGGTTTGGATTGGCAGAAGCAAGATAATCATCGATATCAACAACAAACTGCCCGCGCACCAGGATGTCGCAACTGCCGCCCTGGTATTTATTCACCACTTGCTGCACAGAAGCAATGGTTCCTACTTCCATGCGAACGCCCTGAATGACCGGCAACAATACAAAAGGCGAATGTTCTGACACACATTCCCCAATCATCTGCACATAACGAGGCTCGTAAATATGCAGCGGCAGCAACTCTTGCCGAAACAAACACAGGGGCAGCGGGAATACCGGCAACAGATCAGCCATGATGCAAAATAACACGAGCGGGTAAAAACGGCATAAGATTTGGAACGTTTCGGGTGAATTTAAACTCATGAAAAAACTTCACCTATTTCTACTTTCGGCTACCCTCATCGGATCGGCCGCGGCATTGATGAGTTTCACTCAGAAATCAACCAATTCCACCCAGTATTTGCAGTTGACCACCATTGAAAGTGCCGTGCCCGGCGGGCTTGCACGTTCAAGAATGATTGCTACCGATAAAACGGGTGCTGTGGAAGAAGTAAAGCTCGAAAATTTTTACAGCATGGTAGGAATCAATTTCGAGAACATCCGCTTTAATGATGCTCAGATTACCACCAAGCTGGAAGCTTACGCCGCTGAAGGATGGGAATTGATGAGCGTTACTTCCTCATTTACATCAACACCCAGCGGACAAGGTTCTGGCGGCAATGGCATTGTAATCAGTCGTTACCTGCTCAAAAAGAGCAACTAAAAACCTTTTTTCATCTTGCTTTTTTCCTAAGAGTCATGGAAGCGGGAAGCCTGAGGCTTCCCGTTTCTATGTTACGCCGACCACAACAACCACTGATGCTGATGCGCACATTCAGCTCCAGCCATTCGTTGTCACGCTTCAAGGCATACTTCAGGGTAGCTACTTCATCGCGATAAACCTGCTCCACGTCTTGCCTACTCCAGGCTCCGGGATCTTCCAAATAGGCCAAAGGGATGCGCAGACTGCGTTCCCACAGGGTTCCGGGAAGTGCTTCAAGTGGTTTTTTAGGCAACAGCAGTTGGGCTAATTCGAGCCGAATCGTGCTGTCCCGAACTGAATCCTTTCCAGAGACGGCACAAATACCTTCCAAAACGAACGCCAGATCAGGCAATTGTTGTGCCCGGGCATCGAGCAGCCAGGCTTCTGGCACCAATGCCCTGCATACGGCAATATCCACCTCACCTCGTTGTTCGGCAGTTAAACGCCCATAATCCTTCCACAAAACAGCCTGTTTCCCCTGAAAGCGTTGCCGAAACTGCAGCATGCCATTTCCATTATAGATCAAAGCCGCCTGATCCTTGTTCACGCTTGTCTCAGGCAGTGGAAATTGCTTCCATGAAGGAATACCTGTTGTTGCCAAAGGAATGAAAAAGCCTGTACATCCGGCATATTCCAAGGGCAGCGTCTCCTTAAACCGTCCTACGGAAGTGATGGCAATCTTCACAGCGGGAATCCACAGAAAGGTTTCAGCGATATCGGGTAGAAACGTCAGAGAAGTGTCCAGCGGATTTCGGGTTCTGTCAGCCGCAAAAACCAATTCATGCGGTACATCCATCAACTGCAAAAGGTGATGCATTGCTTTGTGGCTGTAGGGAAGCTCTTCGCGCCGAAACATTCCTGGAATGGCCATGATCTGCTTGTTCAACGGCGCAGGACTCATGTGCCGCAGTCGGCGATACATGGACGCAATCTGCTTACGCTCCTTTACACTGCAAGGAGATTCAATGGATTGCCTCACCTGCACCGCCACCTGCGGCCAATCCTGAACCTGTGTGGATTTCGCCTTGCGAACCACCAAACGTGCCACTGGAAGAATGGTTGATCCGCTCGCTGAATCATCAGATTTTTGTGACAGCAAAAGCTGTGTAAACACTTTCTGGTCGCGGCTCTTTCGCTCAGAAGCAGCTTCAAGTCCGGTAAAAGAATAGGCTACCGCCAATTCCGGCGGATGCACCAGCACGAGCTTGGCAGCCTGGGTTGGAGGCAGTGTGAAGTTCAGATGTAAATACAACAGCGGCGCCTGCTGAACCACCGTGATGTACTCGAGCACACAGCAGGGCCGGCGACCTCCAAACATCAGCAAACCCTGGTTTTCCTGAGTATCAGCCACAAGCAGTGCGCGCGTATCATTTTCCAGCACAGCACCTGCGGAGTCGCGCAGCCTGGCCTGCATCATCAGCAACTTGCCCTGCACCGGTTCGCCGCGGTGCTGTGTTGTAGCCGCCCACGAAGGATAATATACTTTTCGGTGCTGGAGGATGTAAACAGCATCAAAAGCAAATTCGACGATGCGTGTTTCTGAGAGCAGTACCGGTGCCGACTTATTGTATTGGGCAGGAATGGTTTGCGGAAGCGCGGCCGCATCCCAGGAATAGAAAAGATATTCCGGCTTTTGTGCCTGTACCTCTGCGATACACAAAAAAAACAACCACCAGCACTTCAAGCGCAGTTTCATAGGTGAAGCATCTTCGCCGGATCCCAAAACAGTTGTTCAAAATGGACCACCTGGTCCTCGATTACACGGATGCCTTCGCGTTCCAATTGAAGTTCCATGGGATGATCCGGAGGGAAATGTGCTTTCCCGCTGAGCATGCCCAGGCGGTTCACCACCCGGTGCGCCGGAACCGGAGGAAGAATAAAATGACTTTGATTCATGGCCCAGCCAACCAGCCTGCTGCTTTTCCCTGTACCCAAATAGCGCGCGATGGCGCCGTAAGTTGTTACCCTTCCGTAAGGAATGAGGCGCACCACTTCATACACCTGCTCATAAAAAGACATCGTGGAAGGCTCCGTCATCAATTGGAACAAATTTTGCGAAATTTGAAAGCAATATACTTCGATTCGCATGAAGATCACGAACCGCTTTCACCTGATGCTTTGCTCTTTGATGCTCGCAGGCAGCCTCAGTGGCCAACAAACCGACAAGCCGATTTTGTCTGAGCCACCGCCACCGCCGCCACCGGTGAATCAGCCCTTCATGCAGGCAACAAAACCTCAAACTTTAGGACCGATAACTCCATTCATGAACTGGGCCGAAAGGAATCCGGTTGGGGTTTATCCAAAACTGAAAAATGCGCCCACCTGGGACGGAAGAACGGCTGGAAACTATAGAATCGAAATTCGCCTGAAGAGCATGAAGCCGGGCATGGTTTATCTGGCTGACCATTTTGCCGATGCCAAATACCTGCGCGATACCGCCGTTGCTGATAAGAACGGAGTTGCAGTCTTCACCGGAACCAAGCGCCTGCAGCGTGGCATGTATTTGTTTGTTTTCAACGGTAAATCCGAAATGTTTGAACTGGTGATTGATGATGACCAGGACTTTGTCATCACCACAGATACCTCCTGGAATGGAGACTACTACAGTAAGATGAAGGTAGATGGCCACGAGGCCAATGCTGCTTTTGCAGCCTACAACATCAGCCGAAGGGTTTATGCTGAAAAGAGGTATTACTTAACTCAGGATTTGCGCGTGTTGAAAGACAGCATTTCAAAATTCCCTGAACAACCCACCAAAACCGAAAAAGCTGCCAAAGCCGCCCTTGAAAAACAGATGGCAGGCATGGAAGCCAAATTAACAGAGGTGGACATCAGGAACAACGAACTGGACAGCCTCTACATCCTGAAATACCCCAAACATTACCTTTCCAAATTCCTTCGGGCCGTTCAGGAACCCGATGTATCGCGCGAAATCCCCCTGGGAAAAGACGGCAAACCCGACAGCATGGCGGCGGTGTACCGGTATAAAGAGAAGTTTTGGGACAAAGTGGATTTGTGTGAAGATGGTCTGATCCGCTCGCCATACAACGTGCTGAAGCGGAAGATTGATGAATACTTCGATAACCTGGTTGTGCCGGTGGTTGATTCCATTGCTTATGAGGCCGACCGCCTGATTGCGCGTGCAGGTTGCTCCATAGAAAATGAGAAATACCTGATCTGGTACATCACCAACAAGTTTGAAACCAGCAAAATCATGTGCATCGAAGACGGCGTGTTCGTACACATGGCAAAAAACTACTATTGCCAGGGTCGCGCATGGTGGTGTGATTCGGCTACGGTAGCCAAGATGTGCGAAGGCGCCGACCGCATGAGCCATACCCTTTGCGGAACAAGGGCTCCGGACCTGCAGTTGTACGATACTGCCGGCGTGCCAAAGCGCCTTTTTGCATTACAGGCTCCTTATACATTCGTAATATTTTGGGATCCAACCTGCGGCCATTGCCAGAAAGTAGTGCCCGAACTGTACAGCACTTATCTGAAACATAAAAAAGAAGGCTGGAAGGTGTATGCCATTTCCAGCAGGGATAAAGAAAAAGAGTGGCGGGAATACCTGCAAAAACATCCTGAAATCAAGGAATGGGTAAACGTTTGCAGGCTGGAAGAAAACTCCATCTGGCACCTGAACATGTACAACTATAACAACATCTCCAATCCAACCATCTTCATCCTGGATCAAAGTAAAAAGGTGATCGCCAAGAAGATTGACGTGGAGAAGATTGAAGAGTTTCTGAAAAACTACGAAGAGGTAGAAGCGCGCAAAGCCCAATTAAAATAAAAACCTGGGGAAGGGCTCTTTCCGTTCCATGTGGTTGCGCATGTCGCGATACAGTGTTCCGGTGAATACCGAAACGCCAATGGAATAAATAGATCCGTTAAACGAGGGCCCTGCCCCATTCGCCATTCTGAATCCCAAGCCGGCCGATAAACCGAAGTAACGCGTGAGGCGATACAAGGCTGTTGCCTGTGCTTCCAGGGGAAACATCAACGAGCGGCTGGTTTCTTCCCTGATTCCATTTCGGATGTTGGTTTTTGAAGCCAGTCCCAAGCCCAGTTGCGCCGGTATTTTCAATTCCCAGCGTGCGTCTTTGTATAATAAGTACTCGAAGGTGGCACTGGCATAGCTCATGCCCAGTTTGCGGTACAGCGTATCGCCGCTGCGGATGTATTGCAGGGAAACAATCCTTCTCCTCAAAGTGTACAATCCGGCATAAACCCCTACCCGTCCGTAGTCCCAGCCAAGGCGACCGCCCAAAACAGAAGCCGGCGTAGAACCAATAAACGAGCTTCTTCCATCCAGCGACATGCTGAAAGATGGCTTTGCGGCAAACCACTGGTGCAAGGAATCACGGATTGCCGGCAGCTGCGCAGCAGATTCCAATCCGGCAGAGATGAGTATCAGCAGTAAAACCTTCCGCATGGCTGGTGTACAAACTTATGAACGACCTGGCCGCGCTACATGTTGTGTTTGCAAACAGGCATAAAAAAAGGCCTGAAAATCAGGCCTTCTGGTGGTATCGGACGGAATCGAACCGCCGACACAAGGATTTTCAGTCCTTTGCTCTACCAACTGAGCTACGATACCAACTCGGTGTGGGATTGTTCCCAAAACGAGGTGCGAAAATACACCTTTCCCCAGTACCTTGCAAACAGAAACTATGAAATCTGAAGTTGAGTCATTTGAACAGTTCCGTTCTACCATGAACGAGAAGATCCTGAACGCTGACAATCTTGTACTGAAACGCCTGTTCAACCTGGATACACAAACCTATCAGGAGGGTGCTTTGAATGTCAAAACCAAGGAAATGCTTGGACTTGTGGCTTCGCTGGTTTTGCGCTGCGATGATTGCGTAAAGTATCATCTGGGCAAATGCCGCGAACAAGGTGTGAATACTGAAGAACTTTTTGAAGTGCTGGCCGTGGCCAATATTGTTGGTGGAACCATCGTGATTCCGCATACCCGCAGGGCGGTAGCTTATTGGGAAGCTTTACATTCAGAGGCCTGAGCCGGAAGCTCTGGCTGCTGCAACTGCTTCCAGTTCGGCATACCACGACGGGCCCATTTTCCGGATCAGCGCTTCTTTCAGAAAGCGGAACAAGGGAATTTCCTGGGTTCGGCCTGCGGTGCAGGCACTCTGACAAATGTCCCAGCGATGGTAATTCATCACGGTAAACTCTCCGTAGTTTTTACTTCTGATGGGATACAAATGACAGCTGATGGGTTTCCGAAATGCGGTGAGTCCCTGACGCCAGGCCTGTTCCATCCCGCACAGCGTAATACCCTGCTCACTGATGGCAAACACGCAGGTTCCATCCGGATGACAGCGA
This sequence comes from Bacteroidota bacterium, assembly GCA_039796915.1. Classification (GTDB taxonomy): domain Bacteria; phylum Bacteroidota; class Bacteroidia; order NS11-12g; family UBA955; genus REEB481. The sequence continues at coordinate 26,221 of JBDKIU010000113.1, forward strand.
ATCACCGCTTCTTCATCCTGATCTCGTTCCCAAAAAGGACCAGACTTGAGCATGGCCTGACTTCGTTCCGGCAATACTTCCATCATGGCCGGCAACTCCGACTCAATCATGGAAATTTCTGCTTCTTCCAGCGGCGCACCCACATCGCCCTGTACACAACAATCGCCTTTACATTGCTGCAGTTGACAGGCAAAATGGGCCTCCAGGATGTCTTCACTCAGCAGGGCTTCGCCAACAATGATCATCAGAAATTATTGCTGTTCAGGTAATCTTCAAAACCCTGCGCTTCCAGCTTTTCTGCCTTCTTCAGCACTTCCTGTTCCAGGCTTTTCTTAAAGTCCTGAACTTTTTGTGCCAAATCCGGATTGCTGATGGCCAGCATTTGCGCTGCCATGATTCCGGCATTACGGGCGCCATTGATGGCCATCGTCGCCACAGGAACTCCGGGAGGCATTTGCACAATGGAATACAGTGAATCTAAGCCAGACATGGTTCTTGACTGCACCGGCACGCCGATAACGGGCAGATGGGTGAGGCTGGCAACCATTCCGGGCAGATGGGCAGCGCCTCCGGCGCCTGCGATGATGACACCAAAGCCCAAGGTGTGCGCCTTCCCCGCAAAATCAAACATTCTTGCAGGTGTGCGATGGGCAGAGACCACCGTGAGCTCAAATGCCACTCCAAAATGTTCCAGGATGCGGGCGGCCTCCTGCATCACCGGCAGGTCGGAATCCGAACCCATGATGATTGCTACTTTAGCCATAGGTGTTGCAAAATTAGTTTGTTCCTTCAGATGAATTACTGCGCCGCCTGCGCCACAACTGATCGACAGCAGAAAGAAGCAGATAAGCCACGAATATCCAGGGAACGGCCTGCCAGCCCTGCACTAAAATTCCAACAAGCAGTACCAACAGAAATGCGTAGTGAAACGGTTGTGCTTTAAGGTTGAATGATTTGAATTTGAATGCCATCAGCGACATTTCTCCCACCAGCAGGTAGGCCGAAACCACAGGAAAAAGCGTTACAAACCGAAAATGCGTTACCAGCGGCTCCAACAGTCCGTGTGCTGCTGCGATGAATGGAAATGAAGCAATGAGCAATCCGTTTGCGGGTGTTGGCACGCCGATAAAACCCTGCGATTGCCGCTCATCCACGTTGAATTTCGCCAAACGGTAAGCTGATGCCAGCGGAATGGCCAGAAATACGTACGTATTCGGACAGAATCCTTCTGCAGAACAATAACCGTTGCTGATGGCCAGGTATTGCATGATGAATCCGGGCGCCACGCCAAAGGTGACCAGATCAGCCAGCGAATCCAGCTGCAGCCCTATGGGCGACTGCGCTTTCAGCAATCTGGCGGCAAAGCCATCCAAAAAATCAAAACCGGCTGCCAGCAGGATGAGCCAGGAGGCCGAGGTTGGATGACCCTCGAAAACCGCGGCAATGGCCAAAACACCACAGGCCAGGTTCGAAAGCGTAAGCAGGTTGGGAATCTGTTTCATCATTCTTTGATTACGAAGCCAACGGTGGCTTCCAGGTATTTCATATGCTGGGCGAAAGAGGGCGTTCCTTCCAGCCGATTGCCTTTATAACGCCAGGCCGACTTTGAAAAATCGTGCGCGATGCCTCCGGAAATCCCAATGCTGATGGGACCAAAGGCAGCGCGGGCGTGGGCACCAAGGCTTATCCACAACGCAGGATTGCGGTACAGGATGCGCGTATTGGGTTGCGGATTTCTGAAATCAACCACTTGTGCATCCTTTTTCAGTTCAATCCGTGAAAGGCCGTAGCCCAGCCCCGATCCGATGGCCAGGTTAAACTTGCCGGATTCAAGGATGTCGAAAATCGATTCGGTAAACACCCGGAACATGTTGAAGCGCATCAGTGAATCTGCCTGGGCCCCAAATCGCTGAGTCTGCGTTGGCATCCACAGCACACTCAGCCGACCGCCGGCTTCTTCAGAATATTTTCTGGGGAAATAACTGATATCAAAGCCCTGCAACACGGGCACAACCGGAACGGAAGGCAGTCCAAGTGCCTGGAGTGTTGTATTCAGCTGCGATGTTTTCCCCCATTCCCGGTGGTATACATAACCAAAATGGGTAAACTCATAATCGTATTCATCATCGTAATCTTCATAGTATTCGTCGTCATCAAAAGAAGATTCCGCATCGTTGAAAAACAGCACGAAATCATATCGGGATGTGAGTACGGGAAATGCCTGCTTCTGCTGATCAAGAGAAAACAAAGCCACCCGACCTTCCGGGGTTTCCGCTGCAAAAGCACTGATTTCCTGCTCCTGGGTGCTCTTCGACTCGTCGTCATCATCTTCTTCATCACCTGCATAGAAATATCCAATGGTGACCACCTGATTGCGGAAGGGTTCCGGCATCAGCGAGGCCATTTTTTGGGAAATGGAATGGAAGTTCATCCAGCCACAGGGACCGTTTTGCACGTCGGTTCCGGCATGACAACGACCAAACTGTCCGTAAAATTTACCCTGCGGATCGCGTTGCAACAAAGCCTTCATGTTGTCGTACATCACTTTTTCGCGGTAGGTATATTGATACGGAGTGTATTCATAATCATCCCATTGCAGGTATTGCTTCAGGGAGTTTAACAATACATCAACGGTAGCGAAATGCTTCCCGAGGTAGCTGCGGTATAAAGGTTTCAAGCTGTCGTATTCAGACAGAAAGCGCCGAATGGTTGGGCGCACCTCGTAATTCTCAGAAGAAACATCATCCAGTTCCTGGTTATAACCTTCATCTTCCAGGTCATCACTGAAAGGAACCTCACCTTCCCCAACATAAATCTGCCGGGCCAATCCTTTCATCGCTTCCACACCTACCAGCAGCGGCTCTGGAATGCCTGAATCAGGGAGCAGCTGTTCCAACAGCAACAAGGGCACATCGGTATATCGTTCCACATCTATGCCGGTTACAATCACCTTGGCAGAATCGGGCAATTGGCGGTTCCATTCACGCATGGCGCGATACATTTCCATGTAATCGCTTCCGGTGGTATTGTCCAGGATATCCAGCCAGACAGAATCGCCGGTATTGATGTACTGCTGCAACACATAACCGCGGGCAAATCCCAGCTCCAGAATCATGTGGCGCACGCCGCCGCGTTCATGCAGGTAGCGCATGAGTTTCAATTCCATGCTGCTGTTGAAGTCCATGAAGCGATGGTCTTCCCCACCAAGGAAAAAACGTCCGTACCTGGCGGCAGAATCCAGCACTTCAAACCCGGCAAAGGAATCGTTGATTTGATAATCAATCAGCCAGGCGCGAGGTGTTGTGGTGAGCGCAGGCTCATCGGGCGGCGGCGGCAGAACGAAATCCTCTTTTTTTTGGGCTGAAGCCGAAACCACGGGCAACATGAAAAGGAGGCATAGGAAGAAAAGTCTTTGTTTCATGGTGAATTGCTTATAACAGATTCAGCACCTGTTCTCGTATTTGTTCTAAGTGTTCTTTCATGTCCACCACGGCCTGCTGCATGGGGAAATGGTTTGATTTTACGCCCATGGTATTGAGTTCACGGCCAATTTCCTGCGCTATAAAATTCAGCTTTTTCCCGGAAGGTTCCCGCAACAAACAGGCTTCGAAATAATCGAGGTGCTGGGCCAGTCGGTTTTTCTCCTCGGTGATGTCCAGCTTTTCGATGTACAGGATGACTTCCTGTTCAAAGCGATTGCGGTCCATTTTCCCTTCGGCTTCCTGCATTTCCAGCGCAGACCACAGTCGTTTCCGCAACAATGCTCTGCGCGTTTGTTCTTCCTGTTCTACCAGTTTAAGTCCTTCGCGGATGTGATGCAGCGCGCCGCGCAGCAGTTCACCCAAACGTGCGCCTTCCTGTTTGCGGAAGCTGTCCAGGTTCTGGATGCTTTGTTCCAGGGCCTGAAAAAACACCTGCCGCAGCTGATCTTCATCGGTAGCCTCCTGCACACGGAGCACGTCGGGCATGGCCATGACCTTACCCAACAGATCGTGCACCTCTGTATGCAGCTTTTCGGCCAGCAGCTTCATTTGTGCAGCATAAGCTTCGGCGAGGGGAATATCGGCACTCACCCGACTGCTGTTTGCGCCGCCGGGCAGATATTCCATACTGACCGATGCACTTACAGATCCACGTTCCAGATGTTCCCGCAATTGCTGCCGCATTTCGGATTCAAAGGCCCCGAAGTTTCGGGACATGCGCACATCCAGGTCAAAGTACTTGCCGTTGAGCGACTTCAGGGAAATACGAATTTTATACATGTCCGTAGCCATTTCCCCCTGGCCAAATCCGGTCATGCTTTTCAGTTCACGCGTTGCGTTCATTGTTTTGTCTGGGTTTTATTTCCCTGGAAAACGGCCAGGTAAACACCGGTAAATATCAACAGAATATACAGCAATTTCGTGCCACTGAGGGCATCGCGGCCGGTCATGGAGGCAATCAGACTGGCTAAAACAGGTTGCAGGTAGATGTAGGTTCCGGCCAGCGAGGCGCTGGCACGCTTGATGGCATAAGCATTCAGCTGGTAGGTGATGAAGGTCGTAAACACCAGCACGTACAGGATTTTCAGCCAAACATCCCAGGGAATAGCCTGAAACTGGGTTTCCGCCAATTGCGGCAATCCAAACGGAAGCACGAACAATGTGCCGAGCGTAAACGTCCATTTGTTCACGGTCATGGCGTGGTAACGTCCCACAAGTCCTTTCACCAGCACCAGATAAATGGCATAGCTGATGGCATTCAGGGTTACCCAGACGTCACCGATGACGGTAGCGCTGCTGAAGCTGAATCCGGCACCGCCCATCAGCAGAACTGCGCCAAAGCAGGCCAGCAGTATTCCTGAACTGAGCGCGGCATTGGGCCATTTTTTACGCTTCAGATGGTCAATAACCACCACAAAAACCGGTGTAAACAACATCAACACCGAGCCGTTGATGGGTGTTGTGATGGACATTCCTTTGAAGAACATGAGCATGTTGGCGGCCACACCTGTCAGCGCGCACCAGAAGAGCAGCTTTCCATCCTGGCGGAAGTTGAACGGCTGCCGGATGAGGAAGGTATGCGCTACCCAATACATGAGTGCCGCTGAACCGATTCGGATGACAATAAACCCTTCAGGTTTCAGGTAATGCGGCATGATGTCGCGTGCCCAGCTGAAAAAGATGGCATAAATCAGGGCTACGGCAAACAAGGCCAGATGCACCAGCGGCTGCTTCATACCATACCCCTTTTCTTCTTGATCTGCTCGTAGGATTGCTGCACCCTTCTGAATTTATCCTCCGCTTCTTTTTTCATTTGTTCCCCCAAACCACTGAGTTTGTCGGGATGGTATTTCATGGCCATGCGGCGGTAAGCGCGTTTCACTTCATCGTCTGAAGCGTCGGGTTTGATTTCAAGGATTTCGTAGTCGGCATCTCCCGAAACCACGAACATGGCGCGCACGCTCAGGTAATCGGGCGTGGTGATGCCCATGTGGGCTGCGATAAATTCCAGCATGCGCAGTTCTCCGGGAGCTACGTCACCATCGGCTCTGGAAATGCGGAACAGGATGTGCAACAATTCCAGGCGCTGGCTGTAGGACATGTTCGCGCGTATTTGCTTGCACACGCCGGCAACATCCACCTGCTTTTTGAGCAATTCCCGCAGGATGAGCAGGTATTGTTTCACCTGTTCATCGGTATAGGTACGCATGAGCATGGCCTTGACCATGTCGAGTTCGCTGCGCATCACCCGACCGTCGGCGTTCATCACGGCGCTGATCAGCACCAGCAGGCTCATGGCAAAGTCGCCGGACTGTGTTTGGCTGGTGCGTGAACCCGCGGGACGACGTACCGGCTGTTCTTCGCTGTCGGAAGAGGCTGCGTCGAAATAGCTGCCGATGGCAAAGCCCACAATGGCGCCTATGGGTCCGCCAAGCACCCAGCCCAAACCGCCACCTATAAATTTTCCGAAGCTCAAGGAATCTGCGTAAAGTCCGTCAGTTTTTTCAACCTGTTGCGCAGCACTGCGTCCTGCATCTGCACCAGTTCGGGCGTTCCATTAACCCTGGCCCAGTAGTATTCTATTTCAAACAGGCGCAAGTTGCCGTCTCTGTCTTCAGGAGCATACGTTTCGTCGCTCACAGGAATGCGAAACAGTTCCAGGGTTTGCGATTTGCCATCACGCGTAGCGAGCTTCAGGGTACAAAATGGTTTTGAACGAAGCACCGTATCGGCGCGCTGCTTTGGCAGATTTGGCCAGCCTTCCATGTGTACGTGCTCGAACATGCCAACCAGCGAGCGCAATGGATTCTGCGGCACGGCAACCTTTGCGCCCCGCGCATCGAGCAGGGCTATTCCTGCATCATCCGGACGGTCAATCACGAAAGACTCAGAAGCTTGTTCGTGCCAGGTCACTTCCAGCCTGCGTATATCTTCAGCTTTGGCATGCATCACTTCTTTGCTGCGCCAATCTTTCAGCACCGTGCTGAAATAAGGGGAAAGGTATCCTTCAAAGCCCGGAACTTCGAGCACATACGGGCGTTTCAATCCGGACATATACATATAAGTTCCCAGAGAATTGGGCGTGGGACCACCCACATAAAGTGTTTTTTCAAGGGTTCCGTTCATGTAGAACTCGGCCTTCACTGCATGCAGGTATAAGTTTCGGTTGATGGCTTCGGAAGCACTGTCGCCCACCGGATACTTCACCTGAAGCTTCTTCATCACAAAGTTCAGAAGCATGTCAATATTTGAAGTATTGGCGGGGAACACGCCCTGAGCACCTTTCACCGTCCAGTTTCCGGCTTCATCTTTTTGGAGGATTACATAATCTTTGGTGCTGTTTTTCGACAGGAAGATTTTATCCACTTTCTGCGTCTGTTCGATGGCAAAATCCTTAGGGCCCGCCTCCATCGTAGAGTTGAGGTTGCGCCTCAAAAGGAAGAAGGCGATGGCCGCCACCGCCACAACACTTAAAAGCAAAAGGATTCTTTTCATTATTGATGCAAAAATAGGCCTTATTGCGACCGCCTCCACGCCCGTTCGTCAAAGCCAACCGCGGGAACATCCCAAACAAAACGGTAAGGCAGGGAAGCATCCGCACCCGCATAATCCACTCCGATGCGCGGGGTTATTTGAACAGCTTCAGAAGGAATATGCATGCCGCGATCTTCCAGACGGATGAAGGGTGAATGGGTCACATCTTCACCATTAAATTCCATATTTATTCCCAACTGCTTTGTTAGTTTGCCAGGACCGGAAACCAGTTTCCATTCCTTTTCTGAAGATTCCCGAACCAGCGCTCCACGCAGCAGGATGGCATGCGGAACACCTTCTGTATTGCTTACAATATTGCACAAATGATGGATGCCGTAACACAGATAAACATAGATGGTTCCACCCGTTTGATACATGGTTGCGGTGCGCTTGGTGTAGCGGCCGTTCCATGCGTGTGAGGCCCGATCGTCCACGCCGGCATAAGCTTCGGTTTCAGTAATGAGTGCCTCAAATTGCCCTGCAGCGCTTTGAACACAGAGCACTTTCCCAAGCACGTCGCGGGCAAGCGCCACCACATCGGGCTGCAGAAAATAAGCACGCGGCAGGCGCTGTTTCATACACTGCCCACAGCCAATCCGAGCAAGCTACCCAAAACCAGCGAGGCGATTACGCTTCCGGGAATAGCCGCACGGTTGCGGTAAAACAATTGAATCTGGAATGGCAACATGCCCAAAAAACCGAAGAATGTACCACGAAACACCACAGGTTCCGATACAGGGAAATACGCAACGGCCAGGGCAATAAATACCCACTGCAACCAGATGGCAGCGATGGAAAATACCGGCACTTTGCGTTTGAACATTGGCAATGCATCGATCAATCCGATCAAGAGCCCAAGCAGGATATAGAGGAATAATTTCATGTTATCTGATTAAAAATGACTGTGCCTGAACGCCTTGAGCACTTTCAAGATGCATCATGTACAGTCCTTGTGGAAAACCAGCAAGGTTCAAGGAGGTTCGGCCCTCGTGAATCTGAACTGCTTCAGCAAATACCAGCACGCCATCCATGCGAGAAATAACCAGCCGCAGCGGGCCGTCAGGCAGGCCTGTCAGGTTCAGCATTCCGGTGGTGGGATTGGGCCAAAGCTGAAACGTTACCGGTGAGGAATTTCTCAAACCAAGACTGTGCGCAAACTCATAAGCGCCGATGTCTGGCTTGCCGTCGAAACTGCGCGGCATAAAGCCACAGGTATCCTGATACATTTTATTCGGAACAAGCCAAAGCCCTTTGGTACTGCGGTTCAGCAGCAGGCCGGCGTTGATGGCCGGAGACGTTTGAGCCAGTCGGTAATCTCCCGCTGAAAGGTTGATAAAATCCGGAACATTCAACGCATCGTTGATGAGGTTATGGCTGCTGTCCAGCGCAGCCGCCGTGCCCAGCAGCAGACCACCCGTTTTGGGTCCTGCAAAAATGTTGTTTTTCACCAGAAATGTATCCGTTCCCGGAGTGGCTACCTGTACAAAAACGCCTTTACTGTTGCGGTTTACAAAGGTATTGTTCACGACAAAAAGGTGATGCGGACCGGGATTGATGAAGCCTTCCAGCCCGTAAGCCACCATATTGGTATTCGCTGAATTTGGTCCCTGCTCAAATACATTGCCCATCAACACCGCCGTTCCCCCGTTGGGAATATCCACATTGCGGCTGTCGGTGGAATTGAAGTTGGAAATACGGTTGTACAGGATGAAAGTATGATCCGCGCGGCTTTTCAGTTCGTGGCCCTAGGCTATGGCATCATGGGAGAAATTATACCTGAAGATAAAAGTATCAATGTGGTTGATGTATATGTTGTGCTGATACCCCGGATTCTGCGGACTTCCGCCGTTCAGAAACTCCGAGAATTCAATGGTGACGGTACAACCCGGAATATATCCACCGGCAAGAACACCCATTTCATTCCCGACAAAGCGACAATGGCGCACCCATAAATCCAGTCCTTCCTGCCTGATTCCGGCGCCATTGCGGCTGGGCACTTTTGCGTTGCGGAAGTCGAGGTTTTCGATGGTGGTCTGGTTTCCCTTCACCACAAAAATCCCTTTGCCGTTGGATGCGTTGTTTTCCAGCTTCGCGCCCGCCACCAGCACCGGACGACCGCCAACGCCGCGAATCAGCAGGCGGTGGGCTGTCCAGGTCACCTGTTCATCATCCGTGTAGGTAGCCGCATCAATAAGTACGGTATCGCCGTCGCGCACCAAGCCATCTACCTGACTGCAGAAGGTGTAGTTTCGGGTTGGGCCAACCTGCCAGATGGCAGCCTCCAGGCCGGAGCAGAGGAGCAAGGCTCCGAAGTATAAAAGCATGCGCATTCATTCAAATGTAATGCTTGCACATCCTTCAACCATTCAGGGCTGCAAATTCTGGAAGCGACAGAAGATAAATTCCTGCGTGGTTCCAAAGGGTGTGGTGTGGGTGTCGTCCACGCATTCCAGGTGTTTGAATCCGTATTGCTCCACCAGCGCCCGCATCGAAGCAGCATCGTATTGCTGAATTTCCAGGCCGCTGCATTTCAGGGGACCTTTTACGGAAAACGTCCCGATGATGGCCTGCCCATTCAGTGTTTGGGCCATCAGCTTCAGATAGGCATTGCGTTCTTCATCGGTTCTGAGGAAGTGAAAAGCTGCGCGGTCATGCCACAGCGCCACCGGATGCGCAGGCTTCCAGTCGAGTACATCGCTGTGTACCCAATGCACTTTAGCGGCATCGGCACCAAGTCTGGCCTGGGCTTTTTCCAGGGCGGCGCGTGAAATATCCAGTACCGTGATATGCGTAAATCCTTCCCGCAGTAAAAAATCTACCAAAAGACTGTCGCCGCCGCCAATATCCACAATCGGCGCATCTTTCGGGAGTTC
>JBDKIU010000114.1:0-4913 GCA_039796915.1 Bacteroidota bacterium
GTGCGAAGGTTATTCTATGATGATGCCATCTTTACGGATGAGCCTGAAACGCACCAAAGGACCCGGCAAACCTGCTTTGAGCAGTGCCGTATCGCCGTTGCCTTCATGACCGATGCGCATTTGCTCCGGACGAAGGAAGGCGCTGAGGTAGCGGTATAAAACCTGGGCGCGCTGTAAACCCCGGTTCACGCCTTCAGCGGCAGGCGCTTCGGCGTTGTGGTTCAATCCAATGATTTGTATGATTCCGCCAGAATCCTGAAAACGCTTGAAAGAGTCCAGCAATGGCGGGGCCTCGGTGCCTACTGCCAGCAGGGTATCTTCCGGCAGAAAGCCAAAAGTTCCTTCATAACCTTTTCCACTCAGGTGAAGCAGGCCATCATCTTTAGGACGGCGCAACAGCCATGCTGAGGCCAAAGCCAGCAACAGCAGCAGCATTCCTGCCCACAGATAATTCCTGTAGTTTTTCATCCTGAAAAGCGGGCGCAAATATCCTTTGGATAATTGGTTCCTGCAGGCCTAACGCCGGAAACCTCTGCATATTGCCCGAAATAAACGCCTTGTATGCAGCATCAGATGCCCAATTCCACCTGAAATCGCCAGATGAACGAGCCTTTCTTCTTAGCTCCGTTTGCCGCATTGAACTGCTCATCCCAGGTAAGGTCACTTTGGCATTTTACCCGGTGTTTGTTCAAATATTTGGAAACACCCACGGCATATTGGCGCTGTTGAAATCCATCTTTGGTGCTCCAAATCTGGCGGTCGGGATTCAATTCAGAATAACGGGCTGCAAGTTCCCAACGACTTTTGAAGCAGTAACTCATCTGGTGGTTCATGCCCCAGCCTGTATATACCCAGCTCTGTTCATTTCCCTTGCGGGTAATGGCTGAATCATTCCCGGCCATGATGCGGTTCAGGTACTCGGCTGTGTAGGCAAATCCGTGATACTTGAACACCAGATCGGTATGCAGCGCGCGAAAGCTGCGAGGCTCATACAGCAGCACACCCAGTTGTCCGCCGCGTCGGATGGCGCGCTCGTTGTGGTGCAGGGTTGCGGCCATACTCAGTTTGGGCTTGGCTTCGCGCAGCAAATCACCTTCAAAATAATCACCTCGGGAGCTGAACGGACCAAAAGGAAGAAATTCCACCCTTCCGGTATAAGCCAGCCCGGCATCTGAAACACTGGTATTGCTGAACTCTTTGCTGCTGGCCACGCCCCGACCTTCGCCGCTGGAAACTACAGCCTTCATAACCAGTTGCGACTTCCCTATTTGAGCCTGATAAGCAGCAGTAATTCCATAATCCCGATCTAGGGTGAGTGCAGCATTCACCACGCTGCGGTCCACAAACTGCTGTTCACCGGAAGAAACCACGCGCTGCCTGTTGCCGGGCAATTTTCCCAAACCCATGCTGAGGGTGAAGTTCCGATTCATCTTGTAGTGAATCATCGCATCGCGCAACACGTTGGGTACCAAACTATTATCCCAATCCTGATCTGCTCGGGTAAAAGACAATTGCAGGTTCCAGGTAAGCCTTGGATCGAGCATAAATCCATCCATACGAAGGCGCATCCGGCGCACACGCATATCAAATTCGTGCGGCGAGAGTGGTTGCGCTTCATCGCTGCTAAAGCCAAATCGATTTTGCATCCTGAAGCGGAAATTGATGCTGAAAGAACTGTCTGCCATCACCAAACCAATGCCGTTTGATGTTTGAAACTTAGGCGGCTGTGTAGTTTTCTGCGCCGTTGCAAAGCCTATCGATGCGCACAATAAGGCCAGGGTGATTTTCAGGTGTTTCATCAGCTTTTGTTACGGTATTGTTCTGTTTGTGTTTCTTATGTTTTGTGTCAATGCAAATTTATCTTTACCTCAATGTTTCTTAGATAAAGTCAGTGTTGTCATTTTGGTGTGTTGGTTTACAATTCCATAACATACAACAACAAAAAAACCCGGATAAATCCGGGTTTTTTTATCAGAACTTCAGGTTAGCGGATCAGGAGAGGTAACCACGGGCTATGTAATACACGATACCGGCAACCAGCGCGCTCACCGGAATGGTTAAAATCCATGCCCAGAGCAGGCTGCGGGTTACGCCCCAGCGAACAGCACTGAGCCGTTTGGTGGCGCCCACACCGATAATAGAACCGGTAATGGTATGCGTAGTACTTACGGGAATGCCCATTTGCTCGGTCATGAACAGCGTCATGGCTCCAGCTGTTTCTGCACTTACACCTTCCAGCGGAGTTACCTTGGTGATTTTGGTGCCCATGGTTTTCACAATTTTCCAGCCACCGCTCAGCGTGCCAAGTCCGATGGCGGTATAACAAGCCAGCGGAACCCAGTTTTTCATTTCACTGAAATCGCTGATATCGCCATTGGCAATCAAGGCTGCGCCAATGATGCCCATCACCTTTTGCGCATCATTCCCGCCGTGTCCTACGCTAAAGGCCGCGGAAGAAACCAACTGCAGTTTCTTAAACATGGAAGCCATTTTATAGGTGCTGGGGGTGCTCAGTTTTTCTACAACCAGATAATATACCCAGAACAGCAGCACAATAACTGCCACACCGAGTTGCAAATAGCTGTTGTCTGCTTTATCCAACTCCTTGACAATATCCTTCTTTGGATCAACCTTCAGGAACTTAGCAAGCCTTACTTCTTCTGCTGCGCTCAGGTGCAAAATGGTGGCCACCCGATGAATGGTGGTGTCTGCACCGGCGGTATGATATTGACTGAGCACGGGTTTCAAACCTTCAATCACACCTTTCAGGCTGTCGTAACGGGGCTCCAGTGCTTTATTGTAGAAGGCTTCCTTTTTCAGCAAATCCAGCTTTACGGTTTTGCTTACACCATCTTTGAGTTTACTTACCTCAAGGTCATTCAGCGCAATGTTGGCAACAATGAGATTGGCAACACCTTCGGCACCCACAGACGAATATTGCTCCAGATAACCGATTGATTTCTTGTGGTTCTGCTTGGCAATTTCCAACTTGGCCAGGATGGTGCTGTCACCCGGCTTCTTGGCCAGGTCTTTTTTGTATTTGTCCACCCGGAAGAACTTCGCAAGGTTCTCCTCCATCTTCTGGTATTTGAAGTGCTCAAACATGAACCAGGTGCTGATGCCAGCAATGGCAATCACCGCCGTTTTGATGATGAACTTTTTCTGGATGGTGACGATGGTGATGAACATGGAAATGATCATGCCAATGAGCGGTGCGAGGAAGATGAATAAAACCGTTTTGATAATTTTCTCCATTTCCACCACCGAGCTGAACGCTACCCAGCCTTTGGTCAGGAATGCGTGGGCGAGCGCTGCTCCGGCAAAGCCACCAATCAGGGTATGTGAAGAAGAGGAAGGAATTCCATACCACCAGGTGAGCAGGTTCCAAAAAATAGCAGCTACCAGACCTGAAAAAATCACGGGCAGCGTGATGTAGCTGTCGGCCACCGTTTTACTGATGGTATTGGCCACACCGTGGTCTTTGAATAAGAAGAAGGCCACGAAGTTGAAGGCTGCAGCCCAAATTACCGCCTGAAGCGGCGTCAATACTTTGGTGCTTACTACAGTGGCAATAGAATTGGCGGCATCATGGAATCCATTGATATAATCGAATACCAGCGCCAGAATGATGATGACAACAAGCAGTGACATATTGTGAGGTTTTCGCCCGATTAAGCGTATTTCACAATGATGGTTTCAATCACGTTGGCAGCATCTTCGCACATGTCGGTAGCTGTCTCCAGATTGCTCAGCACTTCTTTCATCTTGATGACTTTGATGGCGTCTTTCTCTTCTTCAAACAGACGCGCAATCGCGGTATCGAAAATGTCATCGGCATGGTTTTCAATGCTGTTGATGCGCACACAGGCTTCTTTGATTTTACCTGGCTTCTTCATGTTGCGCAATTCGCGCACCGCCACATTCAGTTCAATGCTTGCCTGCAGAATTAGTTCGGACAATTTCTTGATGGAAGGCGTGAGTTCTGTGATTTGATACAGATCTATGCGCTTGGCACTGCCGTGCACATAATCAATAATATCATCCAGCGCGGTGTTCAGGGCGTGAATGTCTTCGCGGTCAAATGGCGTAATAAATGTACTGTTCAGTTCATTGAAAATCTCGTGACAAACCGTGTCGCCGTGGTGTTCCATGCGCTCAATTTCACGAATCATCGCCTTCCTTTGTTCAGGATCATTGGTATTCACCATTTTCTCCAACAAGGTGGAAATTGCAACCAGGTTCTCGGCTGCCTTGTCAAAAAGCGGGAAGAATTTTTTCTCGCGTGGGATCAGGAACGACAGAATGTTTGCCATGTTGTTTAAAGGTATTCGAAAGAACTGCTATACTTTTATCACCCAGTTACCCCAATGTTACCTTAATGTTACGAGTGCAAACAGGGAGACATAAAAAAAGGCCCCTGTTCGGGGCCTTGGATGGTCACTGTGATAAAGAATTTTATCCTTCGATCAAACGAACCTGAACTGCGTTCGGTCCTTTGCGGCCCTGTTCAATTTCAAACGATACCCTGTCGCCTTCATTGAGCTTTCCACCGGAAAGACCGGTGATGTGAACGAAGACTTCTGTACCGGTTTCGTCTTCTTTAATGAAGCCGTACCCTTTGGTAGCGTTGAAGAATTTAACTACTCCTGTTTTCATTGTGATAATTTGGTATTGGATGATTGTATTTGGTTTGCTGTAGGTCCCTGATTTGGGAGTTTCCGGAGGGGAATTTGCCGGTTTGTGAGTTTCTCTATGCTGCGAAGATAGGTTAAATCTTCTTCTGTACAGAAAGAAATTGCGCGACCCTCGGAACCGGCTCTTCCGGTTCTTCCAATGCGGTGCACATAAGTTTCTGCAACTTCCGGAATGTCGAAGTTAAATACATAGGCCAGTCCGTCAACGTCAATGCCGCG
>JBDKIU010000115.1:0-3636 GCA_039796915.1 Bacteroidota bacterium
ATTTCAAACATTTCAGTGGACAATACCCTGAAATTCTGGACTGCGCAGAATCAATGCGGTTCCGGAGTTAAAACCACCAGCCTTCCAGACCGTGTTTCAGAAGGATCAACAGTGGAACGAATGGAATACAGTCCGTGCAACAACAGTACAGAAGTCGTGCATCTAAAGGTGAACAGCGGCGGTCATACCTGGCCGGGTTCTTCCGGCTCCGGTGTGGGAAATACCAATATGGACATCAGCGCCAGCGAGGAAATCTGGAAGTTCTTCAACAGGTTTGATTTGAACGGAACCGTTCAGGGAATAAAACCAGAAACCCGTTTGGTGCAACGTGTTTATCCAAATCCCACAACCGAAAATTTGATGATTCAATTGCTTCCGGGAACGGAGGTTCAGCATGCAGCACTATATGCAGCCGATGGCCGAAATGTATGGAACATGAACGGGCAGGCTTCCGCAGTAAACATTGATCTATCTGCCGTGAAACCGGGCTTATACCTGTTGGTACTTACCGGAAAAACCGGACAGGAAATCTGTCGCGTGGAGAAGCGCTGAAGCGCAAGCCTTCTATCAGAAACTGTAACTCAGACCGGCAGCGGGCAGAATGGGCAACTGATCGACCCTTTGGAATTTTGCACGGTCAAAATAGAACACATTCGCACGGTTATACGCATTGGTACAGGTAGCCGTGAATTGCAGTTCCCGTTTGTTTTCCAGCTTCCACTTTTTCTGAAAATTAACATCCAGACGATGGTAGGAAGGGAGCCGGCCCTGGTTGAGTCCTGCATAGTAAATGCCGAGGCTGCCGTTGGTTTTGGTATAGTCTGAAGAAATACCCTGCCTGAAGTCAAGCTTCTCGTAAAAACCCTGTGTTTGGGTAAAGGGGAAGCCGCTACCATAATTCCAGCGCACGCTGATCATGGCATTGCCCGCCGGATCAAGGTTGTAGCTGGTCAGGAAGTTGATGTTGTGGCGACGGTCGAATACAGGCGCATAGGTGTTGATTCCGTCAAACCTGGTTACATACGTCAGAGAATACACGGCCCACACGTACCATTTTTTACGCTCGTATTTATATCTGAAGTCAACGCCGGAAGCCATTCCGGTTTCGATGAGGTAATCCTGTTTCAGCCTGCTTGGTTTATCGCGGTTTTTGTCGTTGTCGTCAAACAGCTTGTCGCGGTTGATGTTGGTGATTTGGGTGAAATCTTTCACGTACGCTTCCACAATCACGTTGTGGGCAGGCGCCGGATCCCATTCCAGGCCTGTAACCAGATGACGGGCCTTCTGAAGTTTGTGGGTTACCGGGTTTCCGTTGAAGGTTGCAGGAAGATTTTCCGGTCCGCTGAGGAAGCCGTAAAAGAGGTTTACGACATCGCGGTCGCTCACGGCAGACATCAAATTCTGGCTGTAGAAACCACCTGCGAATTTCAGGCTGAATCGTTTGCTGAAGGAATACTTCGCCGACAGGCGGGGCTCGATGCTGCTGTTTCCCAGCGAAGCGTAAAACAATCCGCGGATGCCGGGTTGAATTACCCAACGGTTTTTCACCCAGCGGTACATGCCGTATCCGGTGATTTCGGTGGTGTTTTCAAACTGCGTGATGAGTCGGTTGTTGGGATTGTAAATCTGAAACTCGGTGCGGAAACCATTGATTTCTGCGCCATAACGGAACTCATTCTTTCCACTGGGATAGGTGAAATTCAATCCAACATTAAAACCGTTGATGCCACTGCTGCGCGGCTTTTGGTCAGATTCCAGCTGCCTGATCAGGTAATCTGAATAGGAGAAGAAACCATCGATGCGCATTTTAGACTCGTCCGGAACCAGCAGGAATTTGGCTCCGAAACCGTTGCTGCGCCAGTTGTATTCTGTAGTTCCCGGAAAGGCAACCCGGTCACCCAAACGAAATCCGAACAGTTTCAGGTAGCTTCCGCTGGCGCCGGTAAAACTCATTTTGGCGTGCAAGTCGCCAAAGGTGTAGGGCAGTTTATCCGGGTCGGCATACTTGTAGAACAGTTGCGAGCTTTGGCGCAAAAAGGAATTTCGGTAGGAGATGGCATAGGAACTGCTGCCCGCACCTTGTTTGAACTTTTTCAACGGGCCTTCCAGCAGTGCTTTGCTGGTGAAAGGATTCAGCGCCAGCTTGCCGCGGTGCCTGGTTTTGTCACCGTCGCGGGTGCGCACATCCACAATGGCAGAAATGCGTCCGCCGTATTCTGCATTAAAACCGGCAGAATAAACCTCGGTGCTGCGGATCATATCGGTTTCAAACACCGAAAAAAGACCAATGCTGTGGAACGGATTGTAAATGGTCATTCCATCGAGCATCACCTTATTCATCACCGGTGAACCGCCGCGGATGTAGAGCTGTCCGCCCTGATCACCGCTGAACACCACACCGGGTAAAACCTGCAGGTATTGCAGCAAATCGGGCTCGCCGCCAACGCTGGGCATGCGTGCAATATCCCGACGGTCGATGCTGGTATTTCCAATCAATACTTCCCGCTGTTTGCGCACGTTTCGGGCGGTGATGGTGATGTTTTTCAGTTCAACCACCTTCCGCTTCAGATAGAAGTTTTTCTTGAAATTCTTGCCGGCAATGACGGTAATTGATTCCGTGAATTCCTCGTAATCATCCTGAACGAGTATAAGGCTATAGTCGCCAACGGAAACTGCGGCAAAGTTGAAGAACCCTTCCGCATCGGTAAGGGCAATATAATTCGTGCCTTTCAGACTCACCTGAACGCCCTGAATGGGAACGCCAGATTCACTGTCATATACTACACCGCGAACATCTGGATTTTGCGCCTGAAGGGCGGAAGCGAACGAACTTAAAAAACACAGCAGCAGGAGAACTCTTTGTTGCATCTGGCCTGCGAATATAGGCAGGAAGCACAGGCTTAAAGCGCGATTTGACGAATGGCTGTTTCCTGTGGTAATTTTGCCGGTCTGGACTGCGAAGATTTTTATATCGAGGGCGGAAGGCTGGTGTTCACCGAAGCATACCATCTGAAGCGCGGCTATTGCTGCGGATCAGGATGTCGCCATTGTCCTTTTCTTCCGAAGCACCAGAAAAACAATACCGAACAGATTCAGCCTGTAAACACCGTTGACCTGCGTCGTGATACAGACCTGCAAGGCTGATTATTCAGAACATCGGTAAGGATCGTCGGCCTGTCCGCCAGTTGCATAGCCATCGTAACAGAACTGAAAGGCCCGTGCCGTAACGCGCACAATCTCCGCGGTGAGGCGGCTGCCCCGTTGACTGTCGGGCGGATAAGCAAAGCCCGTATTTCCTGATGCAATATTATTTAGCTGAACCGTTTCCGACTTAAAAAGGTAATTGTTGGCTGTCCAATAGCTTACCTGAACTTCGACCACATCAATTGGATACGCACCGGCATTGCGCACCGCCACACGGATGTCGGTAAATCCTCCCAGCGAAACAGGTGTATAGGAATCAACCTCGGCGGTCAGGAAACTCGTCCAGTTTTGGCGTGCTTCTTTTTGCTTTTTGGCCTCGGCCGCTTTGGCTTCCTCTTGCTCTTTCACAATGGCATCCTGAATGGCTTGATTGGCATCCAGTTCCTGCTGCACGTCATCGATGGTTTCTTGCTGCTTTTGAACTACGGACTG
>JBDKIU010000116.1:0-10657 GCA_039796915.1 Bacteroidota bacterium
TGAACCGCATCATTTACATAGCTGCTGGTAGAAGGATCAGGTTGTACAACCACGTCCAGATAGCCGCTGTCTTTACAGCCGGTTCTGTTGTTCGAGTAATAGGTTTCAACCAGGTGTTTGATGCGGTAATTGCCGGCTTTAGTGTATTTCTTTTTAGGGGCGGGAAGGGTATTGGTTTCGCCATCGCCGAAATCCCAGAGGTAGTCGAAGCTCAGCTTGTTGAAGATTCGGGTTGAATCTTTATTGATGGTTTGAAAACTGTTGTTGTACAGGCACTGAACGGTATCATTCACTCCGATGCGGATAAACATGTTGGGAATGACCAGGGTTGCCTTTGGGTTGGCGAACACGTTTGGGCAACCTAAAGAAGGTGTAACGGTCAGGCTGGTGAAGTAGTTTCCTCCGTTGGCATAACTGTGTGTAGGATCTTTTGCGCTGCTGCTGTTGCCATCACCAAAAGTCCAGAAGTAGGTTAGGCCTGTAAAGCTGGAAGTGGTTTTATTGGTAAACGAAAACAGGTTGTTGAACTGGCAGGAGTCTTTGTAGGTATAGGAAAAGTCAACCTTCAGGAAATGTGTTTTGATGTTTCCGCGTGCAGGATTGCTGGTCAGAAAATCAGGAAGGTTGTTGTCGTGCTCGAATACGGCGATATGGTAATCGGTATTCGATTTCAGGCCGGTGATGGTTACGTTGTTGCCCAGAAAGTTGTACACGGCGAAGTTTCCTGTTCCAATTTCCGAACCTGTTCCAAAGGCGCTGAACGAGGTGTAAGACATGCCGTCGGCAGGACTGGCATCTACGGCGGATCCTTCTTTAACAAGCACAATACAGCGGGATCCGTTGCCACGGGTCCAGTTGATGCGCACGCTGTTACAGGTCAGGTTCTGAAAAGTAACGGAAGAAGCCTGCACTGTTGGTTCAGCGGCATGAAGCGTAGGAATGGATGTCGCCAGCAAGGTGAGCGCCAACACCCATCTGCCGAATACCCCGAAATTCATCACACGCAAATATAAGAACACCTGCTTTGAATGCACGTTGAATCATCATAACAATGTAAAATGGCGGTATTAAACAATTTCTATCACATCAGAATCAGGAATGCAGGGTTCACCCCGCATGCGCAGCAGCACCTGGGCCACCGTGAGTACATCCTTCTGGCAGTATTTCCTGATGCGCTCCAGATCCTGTTCTTCGTAATAAACTCGGCCTACCTGACTTCCATCAATATCGTCTTTGGGCGTGGGAATATTTAGTGCTTTGGCCAGTAAGGCCAGCGATGTATAGTTTTTGAAGTCACCGAATTTCCACAGTTCCATGGTGTCGAGGTGTTGAATTTCCCAGGGTTTCTTGCCGCCAATATCCAGCAGCAACGGCAACCTGATTCCCTGGATGGTCATGCGGCGTGCCAAAAACGGGAAATCGAATTCCTTACCGTTGTGCGCACACAAAATGAAGTCTCTTCCATGAAATCTGTTGTGGAGCAGGTTGGCAAATTGACGAAGAACCTCCTGTTCTTCATGTCCGTAGAAGGAAGTAATACGGAATCGGTAATGGTCGTTCCAGGGTTGAAAAATGCCGGCACTGATACATACAACCTTGGCGAATTCGCTGTAAATGCCGGCCCGCTGATACGCCTCGTCGGGTGTTTGATCGCGGGCAATATTCTTAG
The DNA here is from genome assembly GCA_039796915.1 of Bacteroidota bacterium. Classification (GTDB taxonomy): domain Bacteria; phylum Bacteroidota; class Bacteroidia; order NS11-12g; family UBA955; genus REEB481. Next base: position 1,670 of record JBDKIU010000116.1, read on the forward strand.
CCTTTAAGGCCCATAAATCTTTCCATTCTGCATCCAGATCTGCAAAATCCCTGGCTGCCGATACGGTTTCTATGTCCAGTACCAGCACCTTGCTGAGGTCGATGTTCCGCAATGCTTCCATGTGTTGCCCTTTAAGGTGAATGCAGCGTACTGCGTTCTTCGGTCGAAGATAGCTTTTTGCCTTCGCTGTGCGGTATTTGCCTTCGCCTGCAAGCGAGGTTAAATGTTTACAAACGGCTTGACATGCATCCTTTTGGGCGTAAATTATGAACGGGGCCCGGATAAAAAATTTAACAATTGTACCTGAATTGCCACAGTTGGTTCAGTTTGCGTTATGGTATTTTACCGCCAGGGGAAATACTGTCTTGGTTTTCCGGACAGGCTGCTGTTCTGGAACAACTGGAAGCGGCCGGCCCGGCTGCACTTATTCCCGGTGCCTGGAAGCAGCGGCGGCCTTTGCTGTTGCCTCCTGATGACGCAGCTTCACGGCCGGTGCTCGCGCTTACCGATATCAATGCGGTATCTGGTATTCCGGATTTTTTCAGGGAAGCGGCAGCCAAAGGAATTCCTGTGGCAGGCGGTGTGGATGTGCGCAATGGTGCCCGTCAGCTGTTTGTGGTTTTGGCGAAAAATGAAGCAGGCTTTGAGGAGTTGAACCGCTGGCTGAGCCGCTACCTGATGCATAAGAAACCATTTCCCATGCAGGCCCCCGACTTTGAACACTGTCTGGTGATTTATCCGTTTGCCCAGGCGTCGTTGCCGCAGTTTTCCCATCGGCTGCGCGACTTTGAATATGTTGGGGTTAAACCTTCAGACGTAGGAAAGCTGTATGCGTCTGTCTGGCGACGGCAGCCTGAAAAACTTACGGCTTTATGTACCGCCACATTCCGCGACAAGATGGATTTCAATACCCATCGACTGCTGCGGTGCATCGATAAAAATTGTCTGCTGAGCCGTCTTTCGCCGGCAGATACCGGAAGCAGCGAGGATGCCTTCCGCAGCATGGATGAACTGTTGATGCAGTACCGCGATTATCCGGAATTGCTGCAGCGCAGTGCAGCATTGCTGGCGCAGTGCAGCTATCGCCCACAGTTTGGCCGCAATCAGAATAAGTCAACTTTTTCCGGGGATCCGGCCGAAGATCAACGTTTGCTTCAAAGCCTGGCCCGTGAAGGATTTCGGTTCAGGTATCCACAGGGCGCAGGGCCGGCGCTGGAACGTCTGGAAAAGGAGCTGAAGGTGATTGAATCATTGGGCTTTACGGCGTATTTCCTCATCAGCTGGGATATTGTGCGCTATGCCCAAAGCCGTGGCTTTTTTTATGTGGGAAGGGGCAGCGGCGCCAACAGCATTGTGGCCTATTGCCTGCGCATTACCGATGTAGATCCGGTTGAACTTGATTTGTACTTCGAGCGATTTATCAATCCTTACCGTACCAGCCCGCCCGACTTCGACCTGGATTTTTCGTGGCGCGACCGGGATGAAGTTACACGCTACATTTTTGAGCGCCACGGCACAGAGCATACGGCCCTGCTTGCCGTGTACAGCACCTTCAAAACCAATGCTGTTTTGCGTGAACTGGGCAAGGTGTTTGGCCTTCCGAAGGAAGAAACAGACCGCATGCTGGAACGATTGCCGGGCCAGCCCAAACCTCTGGAGCGCACCCAAAACGCGCAGGATGTTCAGGCGCTCATGCTGCGCTACGCCCACCGAATTCATGAAATGCCCAACTATCGAAGCATCCATGCCGGAGGCATCCTCATCAGCCAAAAGCCCATGTATTGCCACAGTGCCACCGATCTGCCGCCGAAAGGTTTTCCTACGGTACAGTTCAGCATGCTGGAAGCTGAAGATCTGGGCCTGCATAAGTTCGACATCCTGAGCCAGCGCGGGCTGGGGCATATCCGTGATGCCGTACACATTGTTAAAGAAAACAAAGGTGTGGATATAGATATTCACCGCATCCAGGAGTTTAAAAACGATACGCGTGTCAACAAGCTGATCAGCAGCGGACGCACCATGGGCTGCTTTTACGTAGAAAGCCCTGCCATGCGGCAGCTGTTACAGAAGCTAAAATGCAACGACTACCATACACTGGTGGCAGCCAGCAGTGTCATCCGTCCGGGTGTGGCCAGCAGCGGCATGATGCGTACGTATATTCTGCGTCATGTAGATGCGCAGGAGCGCAGGAAGGCGCATCCGGTCATGCTGGAAATCATGCCCGATACCTACGGTGTGATGGTCTATCAGGAAGATGTGATCAAGGTGGCGCACCACTTTGCAGGCCTGGGGCTGGATGAAAGCGATGTGCTGCGCCGGGGAATGAGCGGTAAGTACCGCAGCCGTGATGAGTTCAGGCGTGTGCGGGAACGCTGGTTTGTGTCCTGTCGTGAACGCGGACATTCCGATGCGCTGGCCGCCGAAGTATGGCAACAGGTGGAAAGTTTTGCCGGATATAGCTTCGCCAAAGGCCACAGCGCAAGCTATGCGGTGGAAAGTTATCAGAGTTTATTTCTGAAAGCCTATCATCCGTTGGAATTTTATACTGCGGTCATCAACAACTACGGCGGTTTTTACCGAACGGAGTTTTATGTGCATGCCGCACGCATGTGCGGTGCGCAGGTAGAAGCACCCTGCGTCAACCACAGCCTGGCAGAAGCGCGTTTGCAGGGAACATCACTTTGGCTTGGTTTGTCAATGGTTCAGGGATTGGAGCAGCGCTTCATCGCGCAGATATTGCATGAACGTGCGCATCAGGGACCTTTTACCGGCCTGTCCGATTTTATAGCGCGCGTTCCATGCACACTGGCTCAGATGAAGCTGTTGCTGCGCATGGGTGCATTTCGATTTACCGGTGAAGACCGCAAAGCCCTGATGTGGGAACTGCATTGGCTGATGAGTGGAAATACCGGCAGCAGCGAACCACAGATGCTGTTCCGTGAGCCGGTAAAAAGCTGGACTTTGCCTGCGCTGATTACCCGCCCGCTGGAAGATGCTTTTGAACAGCTGGAACTGCTCGGTTTTCCCCTTTGCGATCCGTTTCTGATGGCGCAGTTTCCCGAAGGAATGAGGCCTGCTCCGGTGCAGCTTGATCCCGCACAAAAGGGCAGGCGCATGGACGTATGCGGTTATCTGGTGGCGGTGAAACCTACACGCACACTCAAAGGACAGGAAATGTATTTCGGAACCTGGATCGATTGCCGGGGGCTGTTTTTTGATACGGTTCACTTTCCACCTTCTGTACGGCGTTGCCCGTTCCGGGGAAGGGGCGTTTACCGCATGCGCGGAAAGGTATCAGAAGATTTTGGTGTGGCTTCGTTCGAGGTGGATTTTATGGAACGTCTTCCATTGCACCCTGACCCGCGCGGCTGAAGTGTTACCTGCTCAGTAACTCTTCTTCTTGAACCCGGTTTGGCTGAAATCGCGTTTGCCGGAGAAATTACCCGAGCCGGATGATTTCTTCCCACCAGACCAAGATTGCTTTTTCCATCCGCCTTCGCGATCCTGCCCATAGCCGCCGCGATCCTGTCCATAGCCGCCACGACCCTTGCCCTTGAACTTACGCTCGCCCTGGTCGGCGGCGCGTGCAGTGATTTCAGCGCGTACCGTACGCCCGTCAATTTCCTGCTTGTTCAGGGTTTCCAACAATACCGGAACGTCTGCTGCAGAAGCATCTACAAACGAATACACGCCTTTCACGTACACGTGCAGGTTTTTCTTCTTCACGCCGCTTACATCGGCAACCCAGTCTTTGAAATTCATGGTTTCAAAGCCATCTTTTTTGCCAACGCTTACAAAGATGCGCGATGAAGCCCCATCGGCCTGTTCCACACTGGCAGCGGCACTGGCGCCGGCGTTCAGATCAGGTGCATTCAGGTAATCGGCAGCAAAACGCTTCAGTTCCAGAGAAAGGATTTTCTTCACAATTTCCTGCTTCTCCATGGCCATCAGCACTTCCATATTGTCGAAATGCTCCTGGCTGAACATGGATTCATCCACATCCTGACTTGCGATGGTTTGGGTGAAGGTAAGCAGCTTGCGGTCCAGCACTTCACGCGCTGCCGGAATCTGGATGCGTTTGAAACGAATATTCGCTTTTTTCTCGATTTCCTTCAAACGGTAAGCCTCACGCACATTCAGCAGGGTGAACGAAATACCGGTTCTTCCGGCACGGGCCGTTCTGCCGCTGCGGTGGGTATAGTTTTCAATGGCGTCGGGAAGGTGGTAATGGATTACGTGGGTTAGTCCGGTAACATCAATACCGCGCGCAGCCACATCGGTAGCCAGCATAATCCGCACGGCTTTATGGCGGAAGCGGTTCATCACCTTCTCGCGCTGTTGCTGGCTGAGGTCGCCATGCAAACAATCGGCATTGTAACCATCTTTAATCAGCTTGTCGGAAATGTCCTGCGTTTCCATTTTGGTGGTACAGAAGATGATGCCGTAGAAATGATCTCCGGTATAATCGAGTACCCTTTTCAGCGCTGCGTATTTGTCGCGCGAGTTGACAACTGCATATTCATGCTCGATGTTTTCGTTGCCGGAATTTTCCTTGCCAACGGCCACTTCCAGCGGATCGGTCATGTATTTCTTGGCGATGCGCCTGATTTCCGGTGGCATGGTCGCTGAGAACAGACAAACGCGTTTGCCGGCAGGAGTAAAGGAGAGGATGTGTTCTACATCTTCCTCAAAACCCATGTTCAGCATTTCGTCTGCTTCGTCGAGTACCACCATGGAAACTTGTTCCAGTTTAACGGCACGACGGCTCATCAGATCCATCAGTCGGCCTGGCGTAGCCACAATGATCTGCGCGCCCCGGCGCAGAGACTGGATTTGCTTATCCATGCTGCTTCCGCCGTACACTGCTGCTATTTCAATGCCGGGCATGAAACTGCTGAATGCGCTGAGGTCACGGGAAATTTGGTTGCACAACTCACGGGTTGGACAAACCACCAATGCCTGGGTATGCTTGCTTTCTGTGTTTAGTAATTGAAGCAGGGGCAAGCCAAAGGCCGCTGTTTTTCCTGTTCCTGTCTGGGCCAGCCCAAGTACATCACGGCCTGTATCAAGCAAAACCGGTATAGAAGCTTCCTGGATTGGAGTGGGCTTTTCGAAGCCCATTTTTTCAATAGCTTGCAGTAATGCGGGTGCTAAACCCAACTGCTCAAAATGATTCAAAGTGCGTAATTATGCGGCAAAGGTACGATGAAACGAGCGGAAATGCTCAGTATCCGTATTTATCCTTCCAGCGTGTCTTCAGGAAACGACGCAGTTCTTCTTCTCTTGGATTGTTTCCGGGATCGTAAATACGGGTGCCGCTGATCGCGTCGGGCAGGAATTCCTGACCGGCAAAACCCTGCGCTGCATGGTGGTCGTATTGGTAGTTTTTTCCGTAATCCAATGCTTTCATGAGCTTGGTTGGCGCATTCCGCAGATGTAAAGGCACGGGCAGGTCTCCATGTTTTTTTACCTGTTCCAGGGCCTGTTCAATGGCTTCATAAGCCCGATTGCTTTTGGGGCTTGATGCCAGATAGCTTGCCGTTTGGCTCAGAATGATCCTGGCTTCCGGCATGCCAATCATAGATACGGCCTGAAAACACGAAGTGGCCAGAAGCAAGGCGTTGGGATTGGCATTGCCGATGTCTTCGCTGGCAAGAATAATCATGCGCCTGGCAATGAATTTCACATCCTCACCGCCATCGAGCATGCGCGCCATCCAGTACAAGGCAGCATTCGGATCACTTCCACGCATGCTCTTGATAAAGGCAGAAACGATGTCGTAGTGTTGCTCGCCCGATTTGTCGTAATGCGCCAGCTTTTGCTGCAGCACTTTACCCGTGATTTCGTTGGTAATCCGGATTGCTTCTTCCTGAGATGACATCACCACCAAATCCAATAAATTCAGCAGCTTTCGTGCATCGCCTCCGGAATGGTACAATAGGGCATCGGTTTCTGCTAGTTCGATGTCTCTGTGGCTCAGAACTTCATCACGCGTAACGGCCTGCGCTAAAATGGCATTCAGTTCCTCTTTGGAAAATGGCTGCAACACATAGACCTGGCAACGCGACAACAATGCCTGGTTTACTTCAAAGCTGGGATTTTCGGTGGTGGCACCAATGAGCAGAATCTGGCCTTTTTCAACGGCGCCCAGCAATGCGTCCTGTTGTGATTTGTTGAAACGATGAATCTCGTCAATAAACAGCACGATGCGTCCCAGCATGCGTGTTTCATCAAACACCTTTCGCAAATCTGCAACACCACTGCTGATGGCGCTGAGTTTTCTTACTTCCAGGCCCATCGCGTCGGCAATGATTTCGGCCAGGGTGGTTTTTCCGGTGCCTGGAGGTCCCCAGAAAATCATGCTCGGAACCTGTTGTTGCTGAATAAGTCGGCGCAAGCGCCCATCTGGCCCTACCAGTTCGGCTTGCCCGATATAGGCATCCAGATTTCGGGGACGCATGCGTTCCGCCAGCGGAGGCAGGGAATGGGCATTCATGTGCTGTGGATTTACGCTCAAATATATCGGGCTTCCGCGCATGTTGCACAACTGCTGCATTCTGTGCATTGGTGAAATACATTCATGGAATCTGGCCATGTGCCGGCTGTTGTCGCCAATAGGTTTGTAAGACAGTTCAACCTATTATGTTATGAAGAAACTACTAAGTACGTTAGCCTGCGGAGCTTTTTGCGCCGCAACACTGATGGTCCATGCGCAACCCTGCGGCGATGGCATCAACAATTTGTATGTGTGGGATGGTGGTGGCGCCAACAACAGTTGGAATACCGCTGCAAACTGGAGTCCGGATGGCGTTCCCGACTGCGACGATGATGTGCGCTTCAACGGCACCTCTGCCAAATGGTGTTACATCCCAACGGCCATTCAGGTGCGCGATTTCAGCGTGTTGGGTTCCTGGACTGGAAGAATTATCGTCCAGGGCACCTCTTCCATGAGCATGCGCAACCTGGTGATGCAAGGTGGGATGATCCTTGGAAATGATACCAATGGTTTGTTTCAGGCGAACAACATGCTGATGGGTTTCAACGCCTATTTAAGCGTAAGAACAGCGCTGATTACCGGAACATTGACCATGAACAACAGCGCGTTCTCTGTATTTGCCAGAGGTTATGCAGATATTCAAAACCTGACCCTGAACAATTTTGCCAAGTTTACGGCTCCCGGTGGTTTTCAAAGAACTTCCGTTCCGCGCTCAGGCATTGTGTACCTCCGCGGGAACCTCACCCGGCAGGCTTTAGGATTGTTCATGCACGCCAAAGGTTTGGTGCGCTTCTGTGGCGATGGAAACGGTACCATCAACACCAACAACACCCTGATGACCTTCTGGAATATTGAAATTGACAAGAAGCGCGATGGTGCCGGTGATACTACCGCTCCTGCACACTTATATACCAATGCAGGTACCAACGACCGGATTTTTGCTTTGAACCGTCTGTCGCTGATGGAGGCAACCCTTACCGGATGGAGTGTTGACGACTGGGTAGCCGGCGGAGATTCTGTGATTGTTGAAAACAGCATGGCAAACAATGATATCCTGCATTCCTTCAGCAATGCCGGACATGCAACGCTTGGCTTCCTGGGTTCAGGCAATGGCAAGTTCTTTCACAATACCTTCCTGTCCGGAAGCTATAATGTTCGGGTAGAAAAGGGAAGTACTTCTGACTGGGTTACCGTGCTCGGTTTACAGGATATTGGCAACGACGGAGAAACGGTGCATATTGTAAAAGGAAAACTCACCTTCGATAACAGTGGAAATGCACGCCTGCGGGCCAGTGTTTCTAGCGGTTTGCACGTACTTGCCGATGGTCAGTTGGTGGCACCGGATAACGATACGCTGTTTTTTGCCGGCTGCTGGGATTTTGCAAATTCTAATGCTTTTGACCCTCAAAATGGTGTGCTGGTTCTGGATGGAACAGGAAACAGGCTCACCTTTACACACCACGACGATACCGTTTATTTCAACGAAGTGGTGATTACCGTTACCAATGGTGGTGTTCAGGGAACACTGAACTGGTCGTCTGTGCTGGATGTGATGTACGTTCGTGGCAATCTGAGAATCTCCAGCCCCGATGCATACCTTGCCAATGTTCAGGTATTCCTCGAAGGCAATCTGGAATCCTTGGAAACTGCCGCCAATACAGCTATGAAGTTTACTGATAAGTTGGTGTTTAAAGGAGGAAATCACCAAGTAGTAACCTTGAGCAGTGCGGCCAAAAATGCTTATAATCAGTGGGTAGAACTGGACAAAACGGCCGGTTCTGTAACCCTGGCATCAGACATGGATGCGCGCATGATGAGGTTTGATGGTGGCATCCTGAACACCACTGGTTACATCATGAACATCACCCTGCCAAACATGATTTATGGCGGCAGTGCTACTTCGTACATCAACGGACCGGTAACCGTGGCTCATGGTGGCGTTACCTGGCCTGCCAGTGTGATGGTTCCTTTGGGCAAGGGAAGTTCCTACAATCCATTGTACATCAACAACAACACTGCTGGAAATACCTACACCATGGAGTATTTCAACAGCGGATACTCCGGAACAAATACCGTGAATGCGCCTCTGGATGTGGTTTCAACCACAGAATACTGGCAGGTGGACAGGGTTGCAGGTGCTACTGCCTATCAGGTTTCATTGCCTACAACCAACGCTCCCGGCGGTTGGGCGGCCTCCGATATTCGTGTAGCCGGCAATGATGGCAGCGGCTGGAGCGACCTTGGTCCTGCAACCGGAGCTTCCGGCGGTTTGGTAACCAGCACCACAGGAACTACATCTTCCACTCGCTATTTCACGTTGGGTGCCGACAATGCAGTACCAATGCTAATAGCCCAGGAGGGTGTGAGCGGAAAAGAAGTGCAGTCCAACGCATTCATTGCGCCTAAGGAAAGCAAGGCTGTTGCTGCACTTCCCCAGATGCGCGTATTCCCAAATCCTGCACAGAATCGGTTTGCCATCAGCATGGAGCATG
>JBDKIU010000117.1:0-7834 GCA_039796915.1 Bacteroidota bacterium
CACAGGTCCACGGGCCATTTGGTTGCGGGCTACCGGATCAACGCTCGTGTCACAACTGCTCGACAGTTATGTGGTGTTGATTATCGCCTTTTACTGGGGCGCAGACTGGCCGCTGAGTCAGGTGCTTGCCGTTGGAACCATGGGCTATATCTATAAATTCTCCGTGGCCATTCTGCTTACGCCCTTGCTCTATTTTGTGCATCACCGCATCGATCGCTTCTTAGGAAAAGAGTTAAGTGATTCCATGATGCAAGACGCGCTGAATTAACCGCTTTTCCGGAGAAACAAAAGTTGGTTATGCTGCTGCACCGCTTGTATACGCTCAACAGTAAACCATTGCTTGTATGCTTGGATGACCTTGTCGGTATAGGCGTCTTCAAATGACATCAGGTTGATTACCAAAACACCACCAGGCTTTAAAATGCGATGCAAATCCCGGATGTATGAAGGATGCAACAAGAAATCAGGTTTGAGAACATCGATGAACAGATCGTCAATGATGGCTGAAAAAGATTCAGCTGCGGCGGTATTCACCCAAAGACTTGCATCGGCTTCGATGATTTGGTGATTTTCGGATGATTGCAGCTGAAATGTGCTTCGTGCAATTTCCAGAACAACCGGATCTAACTCAATGGCGGTAATGCTGCCAGTCGTTCGGCATTTTTGTTGGGCAATGTTCCATGCAGAACCGCCGCCCAGTCCAAGCAACAACAGGTTTTGGAGGTCTTTGCTGCTCAGCGCATGAATGGCTTCCTGCATCACTTCATGCAAACTGCCATAAGAATAATTGGCACTGGCAGTATTCAAAACCAGGGTTCCGTTTTCCCAACGCAGTTCCAGGTCGGGATTTATTTCAGAACTAAAGCCCTGTTCCCTGATGGGCCATAAGTAGCTGAGCCAACGCTTCCAATGCGCTTTTACCATGCCGCAATTTGTCGCATTTTTGCCGTTCATGTTGCTGCCCGAAGCTTTTCCCGGAATCATTTTAGCCAGTCGTTCACCCCGACGCAGAACCTTATTCAGTGAAACTGGTTTTGACGTGACCCTTTGCGATTTGGATGCGGACGAGTCGTTTCCTGAGCACCTGAAAGATGCCGAAGTGGCCGAATATCTGGCCTGGAAAAAAGCGCATGCCTTTACTGGTGATTTTGCGGGAAGGGTATTGGTTTGTGCCGACACCATTGTGGTGCATGAACATGCGGTGCTGAATAAGCCTGCCGACGAACAGGATGCTTTTGCCATGCTCAGCCGTCTTTCGGGTTCTGTACACCGGGTGTTTACCGGTGTTTGTATGAAATTTGGCGCACACGAACGGGTGTTTCATGAAGCTACTGAAGTGCAGTTTCGCAGCATGACCGATGAAGAAATCCGTTTTTACATCCACAACTTTAAGCCCTTTGACAAAGCGGGTTCTTATGGCATTCAGGACTGGCTGGGATATACCTGTGTTACGCGAGTAAATGGCTGCTTTTACAATGTAATTGGGTTTCCCATGTCGCGTTTTTATCGGGAACTGAAACAGTTCATGAGTGAGGTTCAGTAAAGGCTCTGACGCTTCATCAGAAAGGGAAGGAGCACTTGTCGGAAATCGGATGCAACATCCACCGGAATGAAATCAATTTTATACTGTCGGCAGCGGGATTTTAACTCCTGAATCTGGGCAGAAACAGCTTCCTGATAGGTGGTACGAAACTCAGATGGTTCCAGTTTGATTTCTTCGCCACTTTCTGCGTCAACAAATCGATAGGCCTTTTGGTCGAAACGCAGCTCAAGCTCCGTTTTTCGGTCGGTAACATGAAACACAATCACTTCGTTCTGTCCGTGTTTCAGGTGTTGCAGACTTTTGAACAGCAGTTCGGGCGCCTCCTCGGTGAACATGTCGCTGAATAAAATGATCAGGCTGCGCCGATGTTGCCGGTCGGCAATGTCGTGAAGGATTTTGGCCGGGGCGGATCCTTTCTGGCGTACTTCCGGCGTGAGCTGCTTTTGAAGCTGATGCAGCAAAACGTCAAAATGTGCAGCCGTGCTTTTGATGTCGGTTTCTTCCAGGATGTTGTCTGCAAATAGGGTAAGCCCAAAGGCATCGCGTTGCTTTCGCAACATCAGCATGATGGCGGCTGCGGCCAGCACACTGAACTTCGCTTTGGGTGTGCCTTCACCGGTGAACATGCTTCCGGATACATCTAAAACCAAACGGCAACGCAGGTTGGTTTCTTCCTGAAAGCGCTTCACGAACAAACGATCGGTGCGGCCGAATAATTTCCAGTCGAGATACCGCACGGATTCACCGGGATTGTACGGACGGTGCTCGGCAAATTCCACAGAGAAGCCATGAAACGGACTGCGGTGTAAACCGGTGATAAATCCTTCCACCACCTGCCGGGCAAGCAGTTCCAGATTTCGGAAGTCCTGTATTTCAGAAAGCAGCATGCAGCGAATTTAACGATGGATGCGGCCTGCAGCGCCCAATGTTCTGCGTACCGACCTTTGTAGCGACTTCCTTCATGAGACCATAACGGAATCAGCAGTTGTAACCTGGTGTGCACCAGCCCGCAGCTTCGGGTTCGGTATGTTCGTCTGGCATCACCATCGGCTTGTGCTCTTCAAAGTAATAAGTAACCCAATGAAGATGCGCCCGGATTTGGATGGAAAAATCCCTTTTTGACCCATAAAAAGAGCTTTGTATCACACGGCCGCGATACAAATAGAAACATTGCGGAATATGCAATAGTTTAATGGGAAGTAATTGATTTACATGGGTGATTTCCAGCGCATCCATGGACGCAAAGCGCATATCATCGCCGTATTCTTTTTCAAGTTCGGTTTGCATGGCTTTCATAATCATGCTATCACCACTGAATTTACTCCATACCAGCAGCATCGTCAATTCGGATGATTCGAGTACTTCTTTTTGAATTTCTTCAGGTTTAATTTCTATGACCATATACGTTTAATGTGGAATTTGGATTCGGAATGATTGAATGTTGTTGATTATTGAGACGGGCACATAATATAACCCATGGATGTGTCAAAGGCAAAAAGTATGCATCCCGTCATCCTGAGTTTATCGAAGGATGCTTCTTTGTGAGTCTACTGAATTACAAGTCCAGATGAGGCCGCAGGGCGGCGATGATGTCGCTTTCTTTCGTTGCGCCGGTGATTTTTTTAACTTCCTCACCATTTTTTACAAGAACAATGGTAGGAATAGCCCGAACGCCATACTTATCTTTTGTTTCCGGAGCAGCTTCGACATCTACTTTCCCAATCTTCAATGTACTCGCAAACTTATCGCCAATGCGTTCCAGCGTTGGATACAGGTTTTTACAAGGCGTGCACCATGCAGCACCAAATGAAAGCAACACAGCAGATTCAGCATTAAGTACCTGTTCTTCAAAATTCAAATCAGTTATTTCATGTATCATACATTATATGTATTAGTTTTTCGAAGCTATAATGTTTCGCTTCCGAATGGTTCAGGTACTTATGCACAAGCCGATGCAAAAAAAAGACCCTGCATACCAACAATATGCAGGGTCTTTTGGTGTTGCGTGAAGGAGTGGCTCAGGCCATTTGTGCTTCCAACTTGGAGGCCAGCACACTTTTAGATACTGCGCCTACCACTTTGTCTACAACTTCTCCGCCTTTAAAAATCAGCAGGGTTGGAATGCTGCGAATGCCATATTGCATGGCGGTGTTGGGGTTGGCATCTACGTCCATTTTTCCAACCACTGCCTTGCCTTCAAAATCATTGGAAAGCTCTTCCACCACCGGGGCAATCATCCGGCAAGGACCGCACCAAACGGCCCAAAAGTCAACCAGCACGGGCTTGTCTGATTTAAGCACCATTTCGCTGAAGTTCGAGTCTGTTATTTCTTTAGCCATAGTTTTATGTTTTTTCTTCGGTTCAAACCGTGCTCCAAAGATATCCATACTGACAATTTGTTCTTTATGGCTTGGAATAAGGTGGGTAATTATCTGATTAATTTGCAGCAGGAATGCACGACCACAGCCACCATCACCACCATTTGGAAACCGGTCTGACGGAACGGCAGCGCCGCGTATTTGTGGCAGGTGTATGGGTGAATCTGATGTTTGTGGGGATAGAAGCTTTAGCCGCGTTCTGGTCAGGCTCGCTGGCGCTGTGGAGCGATGCAGCCCACAACCTGAGCGACGTATTCGGTCTGCTGATTTCACTGTTTGCGTTCTGGCTTACCTCAAAACGACCACATCGCCTCTTCACTTATGGTTACGCAAAAACAACCATTCTGGCCGGGTTGATCAATGGCATCTTGCTGTTGTTGATGGTTGTTTTCATCATTCGTGCTTCGCTTCTGCGTTTCAGCCATGTTCAAGATATTCAGGGTGAATGGGTGGTGATTACCGCTGCTGCCGGCATGCTGGTCAACGGATTCACAGCGTGGCTGTTCACGCGCGATGCTGAACACCGGAACGACATCAACTTCCGGGCAGCATTTCTGCACATGGCCGCTGATGCGCTGGTTTCTCTGGGTGTGGTGATCAGCGGATTGCTGGCCATGTACGGTGGCTGGGTTTGGCTGGATCCCGCAATGGGGTTGCTTATTGCGCTGGTGATTTTATATGGAACTGCAAAACTGCTGATGGAAAGTATTCGGCTGGCGCTGGATGGAATTCCTCATGGTATCAATCCGGAGGCAGTGCGCACGGAAATGTCCAAGGTGTCTGGCGTACAGGATGTGCACCACATCCACATCTGGGCGATTGGCAGCATGCGCAACGCCATCACCATGCACGTACTACTTGCGCCCGAAACAGACAGAAGCCGGGAACAAGCCATTAAAGAAGAATTGCGACATCGGCTGGAGCATCTCAACATAGCGCACAGTACCATCGAAACAGAGTTTAGCAGGTGTGCTGAAGAACCTTGCTGCTGAATTGAAGTTGGGTGAGCGGAGTCGAACCCAACTTGAAAGGAATCCAACAAGCACATTCAAAATACAGGCTGCGCACGTAAATGATATGGTTAATCTTAACCGCTCATTTCCATACTGATCCCAAACAGTGCAAAATCATAACGTACGGGGTCAACCGGATCCAGTTTGCGCAGGGTTGCACTGAGTTCCAGACAGGCCTTCCAGTCTGATTTTTTGCGCTGAAGCAATCCCAGAGCGAGCGCAGCGCGCTGCACGTGCACGTCGAGCGGGCAGAGCAGTTGGTTCATGCCAATTTTTTTCCAGAGGCCGAAATCCACGCCATGAGGGTCTTCACGAACCATCCAGCGCAGAAACAGGTTGATGCGTTTGCAGGCTGATTTGCGTTCAGGTGTTTGCAGGTGTTTTTCCGTGCGTTTCAGGTGTGGAAGGGAGAAGAAATAGCGGTTAAACTGGATGAGCCCTTTTTCCACGTGCAGGTCGTCGGCCTTCATGCCCGAAGTAAAAGCGATTTCCAAAGATTCATGGTGCCGGTAATGGAATTGAAGGAATTCAAGGAAATACAGCAGGTCGGGAAACTGAAAAGTGCGGTGCACCCAGCCTTCCATCCGCTTTCTGTCCTGTTCATGATGATTGATGATGAAATCTGCCGGGGCGTCATCCATGAGCTGCATCAGGCGGTTGGCACTGTTGATGATGGATGCACGGTTGCCCCAGGCCAGCAGGGCCGCAAACAAAGCCGCTATTTCTATGTCCTGTTTCCGACTAAATCGGTGAGGCACGGAAATGGGATCATCTTGAATAAAGTCCGGCCGGTTAAAAGCTTCCGCTTTCGCATCCAGCAGTTGCCTGAGCTGTTTTTGGTTCATGAAGCTTTCGAAAGTTAGGTGTCCTGTATGATGCAAGTTACAGGAGAACTGTAGAATTCTATGGGTGAATATGCAGCGCAACCCACAACACACTCAATCAACCTGTGTTCCGGGCGTTTGCACGATGCAATTTCAGATAGACGCGATTCCATCCCAATAGTGGAATTGCTGGCTCATCACGCCGCATACAATCGACGATTTCAAGAAGTACGCTGTGGAAATTTGAATCGAATAAGCGTAGAGCTGTTCCCTGAATGTGTGCACTGACTCAAGGAACCAAAATACGGTCGTGAAACTGACGGAATGTGCCCAGTGCAGCGCATCCTGACGCTGAAACGCTGATTGGTTTTGGTGTTTACACCGCAGCCAGCGCCTGTTCCAGGTCGGCAATCAGGTCGTCCACATGTTCAATACCTACGCTCAGGCGGATGAGGGAATCCACCAACCCTGATTTCATACGCTCCTCCCGGGGAATCGAGGCGTGGGTCATGGAGGCTGGATGTCCTACCAGGCTTTCAACACCGCCCAGACTTTCCGCCAGACTGAACAGGTGCGTGTGCTTCAAAAAGGTAAACGCCGATTCCAGGCTGTCGTTTTTGAGGGTAAAGCTCATCATGCCGCCGAAATCCTTCATCTGCCTTTTGGCGATGGCATGGCCTGCATGGTCTTCAAAGCCGGGCCAGTGCACCATGCCCACCTTAGGATGGTTGCGCAGGAAATGCGCCACTTTTGCGCCGTTTTCGCAGTGCCGCTGCATACGGATGTGCAGGGTTTTAATGCCGCGCAGCACCAGGAAACAATCCTGCGGGCCGGGTGTGGCGCCGCAACTGTTTTGAATGAAGGCCAGACGGTCGCGCAATTCAGTATCGTTCACGCAAAGGGCGCCCATCACCACATCGCTGTGTCCATTGATGTACTTGGTGACACTGTGCATCACAATGTCGGCACCAAGCACGGCGGGGTTTTGCAGGTACGGACTGGCGAAGGTATTATCCACGGCAACCAGCACGCTGGCTTTCTTACCTATGGCCACGATGGCTTCAATATCCACGATGCGTACCATGGGATTGGTCGGCGTTTCGGCCCAGATCATTTTGGTTTGCGGGGTCATGGCTGCGGCCACGGCGGCCGAATCGGTCATGTCCACAAATGAAAAACGAATGCCGAGTGGTTCAAATATTTTGGTGAAGATGCGGTAAGTTCCGCCGTATAAGTCGTTGGTGCTTACCACGTGGTCGCCGGGTTTCAGCAGTTTCACGCAGGCGTCAATGGCGCCCATGCCCGTGCTGAAGCACAAGGCATAACGGGTTTGCTCGAGGGCGGCAAGATTGGCCTGCAGCGCGTCGCGCGTGGGGTTGTGGGTTCTGGAATATTCGTAGCCTTTGTGGTCGCCCGGAGCGGCCTGAACATAGGTGCTGGTCTGGAAAATAGGAGTCATGATGGCTCCGGTGGACGGATCGGGTTCGATGCCGGCGTGCAGCACTTTGGTTTCGAAATGCATGCGGCAAAGTTAAGGTCTGCACGCAAGTATTGTCCTGACTCAGAGCAACTGTTCCAGGGCGGCGGGGAAGAGCCGGTATTCGATTTCGTGGATACGCTGCTTTACGGTTTCGAGCGTATCATCCGGAGCAATTTCAAAGGATTCCTGCAACAGGATGTGCCCTTCATCATAGTGCTCATTCACCAGGTGAACGCTGACGCCGTGTCGGGTTTCTTTGTTGGCGAGTACAGCGCGGTGTACATGGTCACCGTACATACCTTTTCCGCCATAAGCCGGCAACAGTGCAGGGTGAATGTTCACAATACGGTTGGCGTATTGCTGAACCAGTCTTGAAGGAAACAGCCACAGAAATCCCGCCAGGGCAATGATATCCGGCTGAAAAGCGGCCAGTTGCGCGTCAAAGACTCCGGCTTCGCTGAATTGCGCTCGGTTGAAGAGTACTACAGGAACGCCTGCTGCTTTTGCTTTTTCAATGATGCCGGCTTCAGGATTATTGCAGAACACGGCTACTACACGGGCTTTGTTGCCTGTACTGAAATGATGAATCAGGTTCA
>JBDKIU010000118.1:0-5006 GCA_039796915.1 Bacteroidota bacterium
TCCAGCCGTTCATAAAAAAAGCGACCCGTCGGGTCGCTTTTTTGTTGTTGGCAGGCGTTGAAGCTTCAATTACCGGCAATGGCCTGCAGGGCCTTCTGTTGTTCTTCGGTCCAGTCTGATGAGCTGGCTACTTCCTTCATGATGGCCTGTGCGGCACTTTGCTGTTTGAAATAGGCAAGCGCATCTTTTGCAGGATTACTCAATCTGCTGTTGAAACTCAACGTAGCTTCAAACAGGTTATGACATACCTGTTCGTTGAAGTGATTCATTCTTTTCAGGGCTTCAAAAGCATTGACACGTGTGCGGAATTCGTACATGTTTCCGGCGTAATCGGCAATCATGCCTTTCATGGTGGCAGCCTGTTCAGGGAATTGTCTGCACGCCAGTTCCAGTCTGCGGATGTGCAAGCCATGCTGGTTGCCGTACAATCCTTTTGTCACTTCCAGATAATCGGTTCGTTTGGAAGCATCAGTCTGCCAGGCCATCAGTTTCACCAGCGCTGTTTCGATGATGCCATAAGAAGAATCTTTCAGGGCCAGTTCAAGTACCGGAGCCATCTGATCATTGGCAGGAAGCGTTTCCACGACCGCGCGGCGCACGTCCACTTCGGGATCCAGCACCAGCTTGCGGGCCAGGGCCGGGTCTTGCTGCTTCAGCATCATGCGGGCCAGTTCGGCGCGGATGCTGCGGTGACTTTCTTTGGCAAAACGTTCTGCCAGAAATCCTGAAGGAAGCGCAGCGCTCATCTTGCCCAGTGCTACCAGGGCGTCATAACGATCCAGCATGCTGTTGGCCAGTTGCGCCTGTGCCAGTAACTCTTCTGCAGTTTTCTGGAACGTAACTTTTTTGAGGATATTCGACTGTTCGTCAAACAGGGCAAACGCAAATTCTTTTCCGGGCGTCAAAGGAAAAAACACCTGCTGGAACTGCTTGTCCACCATCACCTGGCGACGTTCTGAACTTCCATCCTTGTAATAAACAGCGAACCAGACAGGCATTTTAAAAATGCCCACGGTAGGTTCCTGCTGGTGTATTTGTTCAACGGTGAATACCAGATTCTTCCCTGAAGTCAGGGTTTGCACTTTATAATGCGGTTCGCCACCGCGCCAGATCCACTGATCGAAGAACCAGTCCAGGTTTACTCCGGTGGCGTCGATGATGGCTTTTTGGAGGTCGTTGGTTTCTACCGTTCCGAAGGCATGGCGGTCCAGGTACAATTTGATGCTGCGGCGGTAAGCATCTTCGCCCAGCACATAACGCATCATGCTCAGCACCGACGCGCCTTTCGGATAATGACGCGCAGTGCCTGCGTTGGAATGGCGCACGGGAAGACTGTTCTTCTCACCGGCGGCAATAGCCGCATTCATGTTGCCTCTTTGTTGCCATTTCATTTCATCTTCTCCCATCAGCCTGCGGAACACGAGGGTAGGGTAGAAGGTGGCAAAGCTTTCCTGGAGCCATTGATCGGCATCGGTACGCGCGGTAACCAAGTCGCCGAACCACTGGTGGGCGGCTTCATGGGCGTTAACACCAACATAGTTGCGGTCCAGATAGCCACGGGAATCAATCCAGAAGAAATCACCAAACACCGTAGCGCCTGTATTTTCCATGGCTCCATACAGAAACTCCTGAACCATTACCTGCGCATAGGAACCCCAGGGATAAGGATATCCGGTTTCGTCTTCGAGTGCTTCAATGATGGCTTCGCTGTATTTACTGCTTGGCTCCAGACGTTCGGGATGTTCGGGGTAATACCAGAATTGAATGGGTGTGCCGCGCTTGGTGGCTGTGCGTTTCACGGCATAGCGGTCAATGGCAAGCATCAACAGGTAGCCCGCATGTGGGTTGTTGATGCGGTAATGCCATAATTTATTTCCATTTCCTTCTTCTTTATTGCTCAGCAACTGGCCGTTGGACAGCACCTGATAGGTTTTGTCGAAATGCACCTTCACTTCGGTCACGAATTTGTCGCTGCGCTGATCGATCATCGGAATCCAGTGACGGTTGTCGATGCCTTGTCCCTGGGTCCAGATCTGGCGGCGGCTCATGTGCGTCGGATCGGTGATTTCAGGCAGTTTCCAGCCTACGAAATAGATGCCGCGTTTCGGATTTGCTTCATATTCCAGTTCCATGGCATATTCCTGCCCTACACCTTTCAGGCCATCGAACACCATGACAATTCCGCTTGAATTGCTGCGCCAGCGCGCAGGAACAGCTTCTTCCTGCATGCCACCTTTCGCACTGCTGTTGATTTTCCAGGCTTTCACTTGTTTTACACGAATGCCCGGGCCATCCAGGAAAACGGTATCAACCTGTTGTTGAAGCAGTTTAAACTTGTGTTTCACGCGGCCCATGACCAATCCTTCGGCAGGTTTAAAAGAAACCTCCAGAGTCATGTGGCTTACATCGATGTTGCGGTCGGTTTCGTGCGCCCCGGGATCGCGGTCGTAGGTTTGGTAGTCCTGTGCCCGAAGGTTGCTGCCAAGGCTGTATAAACAGATGGCGCTAAGCAGAAGATTGCGGATGAACATATCCGACAAAAATAAGCGTAGCGCACTTTTTCCAATTTTCTTCGGAAATGTTTCCCTGCCTTAGCCGAAGAGCAGGCTGAACACTTCATCCACCCTGCCGGTCTGGATGATCTTGATTCTGCGTTTTTCAGGATCCTGCAAACGGTTGTATTTGCTTACGATGATTTGATTGAATCCCAGTTTTTCGGCTTCGGCGATGCGCTGTTCAATGCGGTTCACGGCGCGTACTTCGCCGGCCAGGCCTACTTCTGCGCAGCAAACAGTATCGCTGGGCAGCGCCAGATTCTGGTAGCTGCTCAGAATCGCCGCCACAATGCCCAGATCCATGCCCGGATCTTCCACACGCAGTCCGCCGGCAATATTCACAAACACATCCTGTGCGCCCAGCCTGAAGCCACAACGCTTTTCCAGCACCGCCAGCAGCATGTTCAGGCGGCGCAAATCGTATCCGGTACAGGTGCGCTGAGGTGTTCCGTACACCGCGCTGCTTACCAGCGCCTGGGTTTCAATCAGCAGTGGCCGCAGGCCTTCCATCGCAGCAGCAATGGAAATTCCGCTCAAAGCTTCGTCACGTTGGGAAATAAGGATTTCCGAAGGATTGTCCACCGGGCGCAGGCCGCTTCCAGTCATTTCGTAAATGCCGAGTTCGCTGGTGTTTCCGAATCGATTTTTCAGGGTGCGCAGGATGCGGTAAGTATGGTGCCGGTCGCCTTCAAACTGCAAGACCGTATCGACCATGTGTTCCAGGATTTTCGGGCCTGCCAGTTGTCCGTCCTTGTTGATGTGTCCAATGAGGAATACCGGCACATCGGCGGTTTTGGCATAGCGCATCAGGGCCGACGCGCAGTCACGGATTTGTGAAATGCTGCCCGGAGCGCTTTCGATGCTGTCGGTGTATAAAGTCTGGATGCTGTCCACGATAACCAGCGCCGGCTGATGCTCTTCCAGTCTTTGTAAAACGGCTTCCACCTGAGTTTCGGTGAGGATAAAGCACTGTTCGTTGACAATGCCGATCCGTTCGGCGCGCATTTTCAGCTGCTCTTCGCTCTCTTCGCCGCTCACATACATCACCTTTTCGCCCAGCTGCAGGGCAACCTGCAGCAACAGTGTACTTTTCCCGATGCCCGGTTCACCGCCGCACAAGATGAGCGAGCCGGGAACGATGCCGCCGCCGAGCACGCGGTTCAGTTCAGCATCCTGGCAAACCAGCCTGGGACTGGCCAGCGGTTCGATGTCGCCAATCCGCACGGCCTGCGCGCGGAGTCCGTCTTCACGACGTCCCCAGGCCGGAGCTTTGGTTCCCGCCTTTTCCAGCACTTCTTCAACAAGCGTATTCCATCCGCCACAGGTTGGACAGCGGCCCACCCATTTGGGCGCCTGATGTCCGCATTCCTGACACACAAACACATTACGGGTTTTGGCCATGCGGCAAAGAACGGGAATGCCGGGGAGAGAAACATCAGCGGAGCGCTGCGGAAAGACTGCACATTTGAACTGCCGGCAAGGCATTTTATGGTGCAGGGAAATGGTGAACCTTGTTGGTGCAGCACATCCTGGAAATAAATAGATAACCTGTTTAATAATGATAATAGGTATTCATGTGTAGCTGTACGTTTCAATTTATGGTATTGAACTATGTTGCGGTTACTAAAATTAAGCTATGAATAACTTACAAAACCTCAAAGAAGAAGAGCTGGCCTCTATGGCGATGCAAATTGAATCCTTGGCGGAGCAGAAATCGGAAAAAGATCTTTATCTGGCGCTGGGAAATGCACTGTATGACAGTGGGATTGTACTGGATGAACACGGTGCTGTTTCACTTGACGCCTTTGATTTCTTCGACAGCAAGCAGTTAAACCTCAGCAAATCATTCGACTTTGTCTCAGACCCTACGCCCTTGGACAAAGAAGCATCTAAGACAAATGGAAAGAAATTCTGGGAGCGGTTCAAGGATGAATTAAGGGGATTTATTTGTGAAGATGCAAAAATTAAAGCATACATGAATGATCAGCACAAGTTGCGTGAATGTATTGCCGCAGCTTTGAAATTGATTTTTAAGGTTCTTGGCTTGCTACCGTGGAATCCCGTGGTGAAATTCATCGCTTCCCTCGTTGCTGCTTTGATAGTGAAAACGGGTTTTGAGGCATATTGTAACATTGCTTAATCAAAAAAACTATGAAAAAAATAATCACTTTACTATTATTCACTTGCTTTTTGGGGCAGGTTTATGCTCAGAATGAACCGAAGACTCTGATTCAAAGGGCTTTGGATTCTATTCCAAAGGAATATAAAGATTCAAGAGCTACCGAACGTGCGATGATGAGTGAATTGTTCAAAAGACTGGACAGTCAAACATCTTACCCTTCTGGGAAATCTGAATCGGCTTCTTTAACAGGATTTAATTGGCAGGCGGCTGTAATTAATGGAGTCACAGATTTCATTATTCAACGCGCTAAGGATGAGGTTCTAGCCTCT
>JBDKIU010000119.1:0-5466 GCA_039796915.1 Bacteroidota bacterium
GACCATGTGGATGAACTGCGCCGGCACATCATCAGGTCGTTTGCAGCCATATCTGTAGGGTTCATCCTCGCGTTCGTTTACATCAAAGAGTTGGTAAGTGGTGTCATTTTTGCCCCGTTCAAAGGCAGCTTTTTTACCTACCGATTCATGTGCGATCTGAGTAAAAACGTCTTTGGTGATGACCGCATGTGTGTAGTTCCTCCGGTGATTCAAATTCAGAATCTTCAGCTGCAGGGACAATTTGTGGCAGCTTTTAAAATTGCCTTCATCGCAGGATTGGTTCTGGCCTTTCCCTTTATCGTTTGGGAACTATGGAAGTTTATCAGACCGGCGCTCAGTGATAAAGAGGTAAAGAAAACACGGGGCACCGTATTCTTTGTGGCGCTGCTGTTCTTTACCGGTGTTTTGTTCAGCTACTATGTTTTGGTGCCCATTTCGGTGAACTTCTTTGCCACCTTCAGCATCAGCGATGAAGTTCAAAACATTGTGACCATGCAAAACGCAGTGAACTACGTGAGTTTTCTGTGTCTGGCTACCGGACTGGTTTTTGAATTGCCGGTACTGATGTATGTACTGGCCAGGGTTGGCATCCTCACAGCGTCATTCCTTAGAAAAAACAGGCGTTATGCGGTGGTCATCATCTTCATTATTGCTGCAGTAGCCACGCCTTCACCCGACATGCTGAGTCAGCTGATCCTTGCACTGCCTTTGTATAGCCTGTACGAAATTGGCATCCTCATTGCCGCCCGTACTGAACAGAAAGATTCATAAACATCATGACCGCATCATATACCATTGCCGTTGGCGCAGACCACGCCGGATTTGTGTTGAAAAATGAACTCCTGGCTTTTTTGCTGGATTTGGGTCATGAACCTCAGGACTTCGGTCCGGATTCTGCCGACAGCGTTGATTATCCTGACTATGCACATGCTGTTGCCCAGAGCGTGAGTACCGGCGAAAATCAATTGGGAATTCTGATTTGCGGTAGCGGAAATGGTGTGTGCATGGCAGCCAACAAACATGCAGGCATTCGGGCCGCTTTGTGCTGGAAGGAAGAAATAGCCGCTTTGGCCAGGCAACATAATGACGCCAATGTGCTGTGTATTCCGGCGCGATATGTAACCAAACCTGCCGCCAGGAAAATCGTGCAGGCCTGGCTGGAAGCCACATTTGAAGGTGGACGCCATGACAGGCGCGTAGCCAAAATCAACCTCTGAGTTATGGGAGTGAAGTCAATACTGGCGAAGCCACTGGCATCGGTGGTGCGCAGGCAGATTGACCGCTGGAGTGCGGACGGCATTGCCGCACAGCGCAGGCAGTTTGATGCCTTAAAAACAGCATTGTCAAAAACCGCCTTTGGCCGGGAACATGGCATAACCCCGCGCATCAGCGCCGCTGAATTCAGAAGACTCGTGCCCATGCGCGATTATGAAGGATTGCGACCCTGGGTAGAACGCATTCTTGCCGGAACCCATGACGTGCTCTGGCCCGGAAAACCTTTGTATCTGGCCAAAACATCAGGTACCACTTCCGGGGTGAAATACATTCCCATTACCAGGGAGAGCATGCCATTCCACATCAGCAGTGCACGTAATGCCCTGTTGTGTTACATCGCAGAAACAGGCCGGGCTTCCTGGCTGGATGGAAGCCTGATTTTCCTGAGTGGAAGTCCTGTATTGGAGGAAAAAAACGGGATGCTGAGCGGACGCTTAAGTGGAATTGTGAACCACCACGTGCCCGCTTATCTGCGCCGCAGCCAAATGCCTTCCTGGGAAACAAATTGTATTGAAGACTGGGAAGAAAAGGTGGATCGAATTGCGCGCGAAACCATCCATAAACCCATGACCCTGATCAGCGGAATTCCGCCTTGGGTGCAGATGTATTTTGACCGGCTGCTGCAGTTAAGCGGTAAAGAACATATTCAGGAACTGTTTCCTCGCTTCGAGTTAATGGTTTACGGAGGTGTGAATTTTGAACCTTATCGCGAGAAGATGTTTCAAACCGTTGGCAATCCTGTGCCAACCATCGAAACCTATCCGGCCAGCGAAGGATTTATTGCATTTCAGGATCGTCAGTCAGAAGCGGCCCTGCTGATGTTGCTGGCAGGCGGCATTTACTACGAATTTGTTCCGGTTTCTGAGTATTTCTCAGCAAATCCCATTCGTTTGGGGATTGAAGATGTAGAACTCGGTGTGAACTATGCCTTGGTCATGAACACCAATGCCGGACTTTGGGGCTACAGCATTGGAGATACGGTGAAGTTTGTTTCTAAAAATCCGTACAAGATTGTCGTAACCGGACGAATCAAGCACTTCATCTCGGCTTTCGGTGAACATGTGATAGGCGAAGAAGTGGAGCGTGCCATGACCAAAGCCTGTGCCGCGCATGGTGCCACAACGGTTGAGTTTACCGTTGCGCCTCAGGTAAATCCCGAATCAGGGCCGCCTTACCATGAATGGCTGGTGGCTTTTGATGTGCTTCCTGATGATGCTGCGGCTTTTGCCCGCACCCTCGACCAGGCCATGCAGGAACAGAATATCTACTATCGCGATTTGATTGACGGCACCATCCTGAAACCGCTGAAACTAAGCATGTTGCCGAAGGATGCGTTCATTAGTTACATGAAAAGACAGGGAAAACTGGGCGGCCAGAACAAGGTGCCCAGACTCAGCAACGACCGCAAAATTGCGGATGATTTGCTGGCGCACCTCTGAACCCCTGATTAATTTCGCAGGATATGCTGGGCCTGAAATTAGCCACCGATCCCCGTTGGGTGAACATTGCTGAAAAACAGATTGATGAAATTCTGACTGACCACGCTTATTGTGAGCAGAAAGCGGCCAGTACCGGAATCTCTCTCATCATCCGTTTCCCTGAAAAAGCCGATGTGGTGGATGAAGTTACGGCAGTGGTTGCCGAAGAATGGGGGCATTTCCGCAAAGTGTTGAAAGAACTGAAGAAACGCGGATATAGCCTGGGCACGCCTCGAAAAGATTCCTATGTGAGCGAATTGCAAAAACTCCGAAAAAAGGGAGGAAGCCGCGACGAGCTACTGGTGGAAGATTTACTGGTTTGCGCCATGATTGAAGCCCGTAGTTGTGAACGTTTCAGACTTTTGTCGCTGCACGTAGAAGATCCGGAGCTTAAAGCATTTTACCACGAATTCATGGTCAGTGAGGCCGGACATTACCGCATGTTTCTGGATTTGGCGTGCAAATATCTTCCGGAAGAGCGCGTGCGCGCCAGATGGCAGGAGTTTCTGCAGGGAGAAGCACAAATCATGCAGGGCATGGAACTCCGCGGAGACCGCATCCACTGAGTATTCCCGCTCACATACCCAGCCAGATTTGCCAGTATCTCGGCCAGTTCCAGAATGGTCCTTCCATACAATAAGGCCAATGGAAACTTAAGGGTAAAAGGATGCAGGCGCTCAATACCACAAAGAGTCCAATAGCCAGGCGAAACTTCGGCAGATGCCAAACATCGGCAAATCCGCGTAACATCATCCAGGTCATCAACGGATAAAACTCAATAAATCCGCGATGTCCAAAACCACATGCCAGTCCCCAGGCCCACCAGGATGCGTACATGATGGTTGTTCCCAAAAATACCAAAAGGATGGAAGCACTGATATACCTCCATGCGCCGTGATTCCGGAGGCAATACCAAATGGAAACAGGAATAAAAGGCAGCAAAAACGGACTGCCGGTGAACAGGCCATTCTCAGGAGAAAACAGCACTTTGAGCAGATGAGGCGATTTCCAGTAAATGAATCCTTCATCGCCGTAAGGCATGAATTGGTGTGCCGTTAAATACATTCGATAGGCCAGAAATGGCGCCATGGCCAACAGTGCCCACGATGCAGCCCACATCAGCGCCGCAGGTTTGCGTTTCACGGCTTCAAGGTTTTGCCACAACCACCAGATGAGGAAGGGAAGCAGCAACAGCAGGTTCTGCGGGCGCACACCAAAAATCATGCCGGTACAAAGTCCGGCCAGCGCCAAATGCCGGTTTTGTTCCGACAGGCTGAAGCGTTTTAACTGCCACAGCAACATGGCCACAAGGAAAAAACTATACACGTGCGAAAGCCCGGGCTCCTCGACCATGTAGTACCATAGGTTGGTTCCTGTGATGAGGCCGAGGATGCCCAGCCAGGCAATGTTTTTTCTGAAATAGTATAACAGGAAACGCCAAAAGACCCACAAGCCGGCCATGCCGTAAAAAACTCCTGAAAAGATGGCCGCCGCGTGATAGGGCATGGTGAAGCCATCTGCCGGAGTGCCACTCAGTTTCGCCCAGGCATGCGCCGCCAGAAAAAAGGGCAGCCGCATGATGGCTACTCCCGGAGGATACTTGGTATTGATGGAATTGCGCCAGGCATCAAGCTGAAAGCCGCTTCCGGTTTTTTGATCCACTTCGTACGGGAATAAGCGCGCATCCCAGTGATAAATAAAACTGGCAGGAAGAAATACGTGGTAGCCGGCTTTGTCTGCCCACAACTCATCATGATAGTTGAAGCGGCCAAAACGCCAATTCCTGTTAAAGGCAAACCACAAGAGCAAACCGAACAACAGCATCCAAACCCATTTCTGTGTATTCCGCACGCCCAGTCCCATGCCTCAAATTTATCGGAATTGAGGTAATTTCTGTATTTTAGCACGGCCTAAAAACGAAGTTGGAAGCCTCTTAAAATGTCCATCAGCGCCACAGAACAGAACTACCTGAAAGCGATTTACAAGCTGAGTTATCGTTATGGAAAGGAGTCACTGGCCAGTACCGGTGATCTGGCAAAGGAATTAAGTTCCACTCCTGCCACGGTAACCGATACGCTGCAGCGATTGTCCCGGAAGAATTTGATTCATTACCGACGATATCAGGGCGTAACCTTAACGGATGAAGGCATGGGGATTGCTACAGATTTGATACGGTTGCACAGGCTTTGGGAAGTGTTTTTGGTGGAAAAGCTTGGCTATGGCTGGCATGAAGTGCATGATATAGCCGAGCAGCTGGAGCATGTTTTTGAGGAAGGTCTGGCCGAACGACTGGATGCATTTTTGGGTCATCCTACGCATGATCCGCACGGCGATCCCATCGTTGCCGATCCTCAGGAACTGCAATCCCTGAGCCCGCTTTCCGAACTGGAAGACGGTGCGGCATTTACCGTTCACCGCGTGGCTGATGGAGATACAGAATGGTTGCAGTTTGCTGCCCGCCAGGGACTCATTCCCGGAACTTCCGGCAGAATCATGGAATTCATTAAAGCAGATTCGCTGCTGGCCCTGCTGGTGAATAAGAAACAGGTGTTCATCAGTCACGCTTCCGCAGAAAAAATATTTGTAACAACCAACGTATAGCATACTTATGATGGAATCACTGAAAACCTGGTTTTTGGATTTGCATCCTGTAATGCAGGGATTGCTGGCCACCACATTCACATGGCTGCTTACTGCGGCCGGCGCCGCGCTT
>JBDKIU010000120.1:0-13403 GCA_039796915.1 Bacteroidota bacterium
TTCGGTGGTTCCTCCGTGTTGCTCGTAATGCGCTACAAAGCCGGGAATGTCATCTTTGGAAGCTATGATGCTGGTGTATTTGTGGTTTTTTGCTGCAGCACGGATGAGTGAGATGCCGCCAATGTCAATTTTTTCAATGATGGCGGAAGCGTCATCGGTTTGGGCCAGTGTTTCTTCAAAAGGGTAGAGGTCAACCACAACCAAATCCAGATAGGGCAGCTGGTGTTGTTCCATTTCCTGGCGGTCGCTTTCCAGGTCGCGGCGGGCCAGAATGCCTCCGAAAACTGCGGGGTGCAGGGTTTTAACCCTGCCACCCAGAATGGAAGGGAAGCCGGTAACGTCTTCAACCGGAATCACCGGAATGCCTAATTTTTCGATGTATTCCTGTGTTCCACCGGTGCTGTAAATCTGCACCCCGTGGGCATGCAGTGCTTTGCAAAGGGAATCAATGCCGTCTTTGTAAAAAACGGAAATCAGGGCACTGCGTATGGGTAAAGCGCTCATGTGTCCGCAAAATTACCGCCACAAGTGGCCTTTAGGCCATGCGGCTGTGCTGTTTTTGGACATGTTGTGCACAGACTCAGGATAGTCCGTAAATGTCTTTGATGTTGTGCCAAAGTATATCGGCGCTGAATAATTCCGACGCCTGCCTCATGCCCGGCAGCAATTGCGCGCGCTGTTCAGGCATCAGCAGCCGCAGCATGGCTTCTGCAGCCGCGTCACGATCGCCAGAACGGAAATACAAACAGGCATCACGGCCAACTTCCCGGAAAACTGAAATATCGCTGGCTGCGCATGGAATACCTGCCGCCATGGCTTCTGCCAGTGGAATGCCAAAACCTTCAAACGATGAGGGCAGTAGAAATCCGTCTGCATGCCGGTACAACTGCATCAACGAATGCTGCTCAATGTTTGGGTAAAAATGTACGCGCGCTCCAATGCCCAGCGATTGTGCCAAACGTTGACAGATTTCCAGCGTGGGGCCCTGCGCTCCGGCAAGTACCAGATGATGCGCGGTTTGCCTGTGGATGCGGTGCAGGGCTTCTATCAGCAACGCATGATTTTTTCTTCCGGTGAAACTGGAAACAAACATGAAGTAAGGTGCCTCAAGCAAACGAGGTTGAATACTTTGCTGTAATTGGAAAAATTCCGGAGCCACATCCTGATAAACTACCCTGATCCGTGAGGCAGGAATGCGGTAAAACGTCTGAATATCCGCAGCTGTTGTTTCGCTGGTGGCAATGATCAAATCGGCATGCTTACAGGCAAAACGACTTTTGATGTCGTAAATCTTGCGGTCAGGCATCCGGTAAAATCCCGGATAGCGTTTGAAGATTAGGTCATGAATACTCACCAGCTTCCGGCAACGCATGGATGCAGCAGAGAAAGGCAATTCGTTGCTCAGTCCGTGGTACAGATCCACGGATTGTTTGTTCAGCTGCGCTCCGATAAACCACTCACGATAGCCCGGGGCAAAGTGTTCAGGAACCAACAGTCTGCACTGCGGCGGCAGTGTGGGCGCAGGATCTGGTATTTTGGGCGTGCACAGCAGGATGTCGTTTCCTGAGCTGCGCTCGGCCAAAAGCTGCACCCAGCGACGGGAATAGTTGCCCAGTCCTGTTCGGTTGAAGAAATAGCGTTTGGCGTCAAAAGCGATGCGCACGGCTCAGGCAGATACGCCGTAATCCCTCAGGGCGTCGTTAAGGCTGGTTTTTAAATCTGTAGATGCTTTGCGTTGCCCGATGATTAATGCGCAGGGAACGTAAAAGGTTCCCCCGGGAAAGTCTTTCTTGTAATTGCCCGGAATGACTACGCTGCGCGGAGGAATGTATCCTTTGGGCAGTTCTTCACCAGTGTTGGCATCAATGATGTGTGTGCTCATGGTCAGGGTCAGGCCGGCGCCCAAAACGGCTTCACTGCCAACATGAACACCTTCCACCACAATACAACGCGAACCAATGAAACATCCGTCTTCAATAATAACCGGAGCAGCCTGAACAGGTTCCAGAACTCCACCAATGCCAACGCCACCGCTCAGATGTACGTTTTTTCCAATCTGTGCGCAGCTGCCTACGGTTGCCCAGGTATCAACCATGGTGCCCGAGCCAACCCAGGCGCCAATGTTTACGTATGATGGCATCATGATGACACCCGGTGCCAAATACGCACCATGACGGGCCACGGCATGAGGAACAACACGCACGCCCAAAGCTTCGTATCCGGTTTTCAGCGGAAGCTTGTCGTGGAATTCCATGGGGCCGGCATGCATGGTCTGCATCCCGCTGATGGGAAAGTACATGATCACGGCTTTCTTCACCCAGTCGTTTACCTTC
The DNA here is from genome assembly GCA_039796915.1 of Bacteroidota bacterium. Lineage (GTDB taxonomy): Bacteria > Bacteroidota > Bacteroidia > NS11-12g > UBA955 > REEB481. The sequence continues at coordinate 2,334 of JBDKIU010000120.1, forward strand.
CAGCTTCCGTCAGCCAGAGGTTCTGCAACCCGCAGACTTCCGGAGTCAAGCATGGAAATGGTTTCCCGAATGGCATTGCGCGCCTCTTCCTGTTCCAGTAAACTGCGCTCTTCCCATACCCGTGTGATCAATTCCTCAAGGTTTTGCATTGGCTCGATATTTATGGCAAATTTGCGAACGCTTTTACAAATTCCAATGTACAAAACCCTGTCGTTTTGCTGTCTGTTGTTCCTTGCCGCAGCAAGTGCTCATACCCAAACCCGAAACTTCAGTATTGAAGATGCCTTCAGCCCTGCATATGCACCTAAAGGACTGGCGCAGCTTCGCTGGATTCCCGGTACTTCTAAACTGTCCTATGTAGTCAACAGCAGCAATCAGCCAAAACTGGTTGTTTTTGATGCCTACAATCGGGTGAGCGATACCGTTTTGCAGCTGGCACAGCTGAAGCAGGCCATTGGAGAAACCGGACTGGAAAACAAAAAGATGCTCTCTTTCCCCGAACTGAACTGGAAAGAAGAACAAATCCTCTGGTTCGTTTACGATCAAAAAGTGTTGCAATACAATATCGCCAGCCGCACGGTGGAAATCCGACGTGTATTGCCCGAAGGCACCGAAACACGCGACATTTCAGCCAAAACCCTGAACGCTGCTGCCGTGGCCAACAACAACCTGTACGTGGTTACCGGTTATTCAGACCGCCGCATCACCAACGATGGTGGAAATGGTATTGTATATGGTGAAGCCGCCCACCGCAACGAATTCGGCATTGACAAAGGCTTGTTCTGGAGTCCTTCAGGAACACGACTGGCTTTTTATAGACAAGATGAACGCCGTGTGACATCTTATCCTGTATATGATTTGGGGAAGCGCCCCGCCGGACATACCGAATTGCGTTATCCCTGCGCCGGCGACAGCAGCCATACGGTGAGTATAGGCGTGTATGATACCGAAACCGGACAACTCAACTACCTGCAAACCGAAGGTCCGTATGACCAGTACCTCACCAACATCACCTGGTCGCCCGATGATGCTTTTATTTACGTGGCATGGGTGAATCGCGAGCAAAACCACATGCGCCTCATCCGTTATGATGCATTTACCGGAAAACAGGATTTGGTGCTTTTGGAAGAACGTTCTGAAAAGTGGGTAGAGCCGGAACATGGGCCCATCTTCCTGCCCAACAACAAAGACCGCTTCATCTGGCACAGTGAACGCGATGGCTGGAATCATCTGTATTTGTACCAAACAGACGGCAAACTGATCGGACAATTGACCTCCGGCGCCTGGATGGTGAATGAATTCATCGGCTTCAGCAAAAGCACAGATGTGATTTATTTCACCGCCACCAAAGATTCGCCGCTCGAAAAACACCTGTACTCGGCGAAGATGAATAATGGCAATGTGCAGCGCCTTACCGCCGTGCAGGGTGTGCATCAGATTCAGCCTTCTTCAGACAATACCTTGTTCATTGATGTGTACAGCAACCGCAAAACTCCGCGGGTGATTCAGGTGATTAAAACCGATGGCGACATCAGTTCTACGTTGTTTACTGCGCCCAATCCGGTTGCAGATATGCGCATGGGTCGTACCGATATTTTTCCCATCCTGAATCAGGGAACACTGCTGCACAGCAGGATGATTTATCCTCCGGACTTCAATCCCAAACAAAAATATCCCGTGGTGGTGTATCTGTATGGAGGCCCTCATGCGCAGATGGTTACGGAATCATGGCTGGGTGGCGCCAATTTGTGGATGCACTACATGGCACAGCAGGGATTCATCGTGTTTACCCTGGACAACCGCGGTTCTGCCAACCGGGGATTTGAGTTTGAAAGTGCCATCTTCCGCAACCTTGGAACGGTAGAAATGGAAGATCAGCTTGCCGGAGTACGTTACCTCCGTCAGTTCCCGTTTGTAGATACAGCACGTATTGGTGTGCATGGATGGAGCTTCGGCGGATTCATGACCACCAGCCTCATGTCGCGTTATCCCGGCGTATTTAAAGTGGGTGTGGCCGGTGGCCCGGTGATTGATTGGAATTATTACGAAATCATGTACACCGAGCGTTACATGGACAAGCCGCAGGAAAACAAGGAGGGTTATGAGAAAGCCAACCTCCTGCGCTATGTAGATAAGCTGAATGGCCGCCTGCTCATGATTCACGGAACCGATGATGATGTGGTGCTCTGGCAACACAGCATGCTTTATGTGTCGCAGGCCGTTAAGTCAAGAAATGCCGCACTCGATTACTTTATTTATCCCGGCCATAAACACAACGTCATTGGGCCGGATCGGGTGCATTTGTACAAGAAAGTTTCCCAATACTTTTTCGATTTCCTCTGATGGAACCAAAGGGCAAAGAAGTGCATCTGGTGGAATGTCCGCGGGATGCCATGCAGGGTTTGAAACAGTTGGTGCCCACGGAATTGAAAATTCAATACCTGAATCTTTTGCTGGATTGTGGTTTTCATACCATTGACAGCGGAAGTTTTGTGTCGGCTGCCGCCGTGCCTCAGCTTGCCGATACCGGAAAGGTGCTGCAGGGTTTGAAACAGCAACAATCCGAAGCAGCAAACCTGTTGGTTATTGTTGGAAATGCGCGTGGTGCACAAGATGCCATTGGCCATTCTCAAGTAAAATATTTGGGCTTCCCTTTGTCGGTTTCGGCCCAGTTTCAACTGCGCAATACCAATACAACGCGGGAACAGGCTTTTGAACGTTTAAAGGAAATTCAGCGCATAGCAACAGATGCAGGCAGGGAATGTGTGGTGTATCTGAGCATGGGCTTCGGAAATCCTTACGGCGATCCATATTCCGTTCAGGAAGTGATGGATTGGGCGGCTAAACTGGTTCATGCCGGATTTAAAATCGTATCGCTCAGCGATACCATTGGCAGTGCAAAAGAAGAGGATATTCATACCTTATTCCATGCGTTGATTCCCGCATTTCCCCAAGTTGCATTCGGTGCTCATCTGCACAGCATTCCGGGTGCCTGGAACAGTAAAGTGCAAACCGCACTGGATGCAGGTTGTCGCCGCTTCGACGGAGCCCTGCGCGGCTTTGGCGGTTGTCCCTTCGCCATGGATCGGCTTACCGGAAACCTGCCTACCGAGTCGCTGATTGATTTTCTTCATGCCGGTGGCTGGGAAACCGGCATCCGGGAAGATGCCCTGCGCAAAGCCCTGGCCTTCGCACCTGCCATTTTTGGCTGAAGTTTCCTTTTTCCTTTTCTTTTTTCTGGCAACTTGGTCCGGCTTTTTTGCCGTTTCAAGTCCATAAGTTAAATTACACGGCACAAGGTTGTCAAAAAAATAATCAATTTGACCTTCGCCGTAGTAGATATCGAAACCAACGGAGACCGCCCGAGAGCGGGAGGCATTGCGGAAATTGCCGTGCGCATTACGGATGGCAGCACCGTGTTGGACCGTCGGGAATGGCTGATTCGTCCGGAATTGCCTGTACCTCCGTTTATTACCAATCTTACGGGTATTGACAACGACATGCTCCGACATGCGCCCGCATTTTCTGAGGTTGCCGAAGAGGTCATCAACATGCTCCAGGGGCACGTGTTTATTGCGCACAATGCGGCATTCGACCATACGCACCTAAAGTCTGCTTTTGCATCCTGCGGTTTCCTCTTCAAAACGCGCACTTTGTGTACAGTCAGGCTGGCGCGTCGCTGCTGGCCAGGGCTGAAGTCGTATTCGCTGGGTAATCTCTGCGCAGCAAAGGGCATTTCCATTCAAAACAGGCATCGGGCAGGAGGTGACGCAGATGCCACGGTGTTATTGTTTCATAAACTGGTTGAAGCACTGGGCATGGATGCGCTGCTGGCAGGTACGGCCAAAAAAAACAAGGTTTCCCTGCCTGCCGGTCTTGACATTGAAGACATACCCGAAACTACCGGTGTGTATCAGTTTCTCAACAATACCGGGAAGGTGTTGTATGTTGGGAAGGCGCTGAACCTGCGCAAGCGGGTATTGCAGCATTTTTATAAAGGCGGCGGCGGACAGGTGTTGTTGCAGGAAGTGAGCGCCATCAAAACCATTCCCTGCGGCAATGAGCTGATGGCACTGATTACGGAATCTGCTTACATACGTCAACATTGGCCGCCTTACAATAAAGCCGACAGGTTTAAGGCAAAGCCTTGCAGTATCTGCTGTTTCAGCAATCAGGATGGAATGCCGGTACTGGCGCTTACCGGACAGCAGGGCAGCAATCAGTCGCTGTTGCGCTTTTCCACGCTGGCAGCCGCCAGAAATGCCTTGTTGCAGCTGCTGAAAACCTATGCCATCTGCAAAGCCTATAACCACAGCAGCAGGGCGCAGTGCACACAGGAAGACTGCTATTGCCACGCAGTTGAAGATGTGAAAAGGAACACGCACCGTCAACGGATGTCGGCATTGCTGGAATCCCTGGCTCATCCTCCCGTTCAATATGTGCTGAAAGGTCCGGGGCGCAGCCCCGACGAGTATTCCTGTGTTTGGGTGGAACAAAGCCGTATTCTGGCTTACGGATACCTCAGCCGGAAGGAACTGCCCCAGCCCGAACAGCTGGAAGAGGAGCTGGTTACACTCGAAGATCATCCATCCCTGCGCGCCATCGCCATGGCATTCACCACCCAGGCGCAAATGCAAGCGGCGCCTTATGAACTCATGCCTTATCCCACCAACTAAAAAGAATATGGAAAAGAATCATAAACTGCCTGCCAATCTGAAACTGCTGCGCAAGCGTTCCAAGCGATCTCAGGAAGAAGTAGCCAGAGTATTGAACATCACACGCAGCGCCTACAACAGTTATGAAAATGGAATTGCCGAACCGGGTATCGACCTTCTGGTACGCCTGGGCGGTTTCTTTTCTGTTTCCATAGACAAGTTGCTGAAAGTAGATTTATCAACACTTCCTGAAGGAATCCTCTCGCAAATTGAACGTGGCTATGATATGGATATTACCGGCACCAGGCTGCGTGTGCTTACTACCACCGTAAGCCCTTCGAACGAGGATCAGGTGGAACTGGTTCCGGTAAAAGCCAAAGCCGGTTATGTAAATGGCTTCGCAGATCCTGAATTCATCCGGGTGTTGCCAGCCTTTAACCTTCCATTTCTAACGCCCGGACGTAAATACCGTTCGTTTCCCATTTCGGGCGACAGCATGCCGCCGGTATGCGATGGCGCTTTTGTTACGGGTGAATACCTGCAAAACTGGAACCTCATCCGCAACGGACATCCGTACATCGTGGTTACACAGGATGAAGGTATCGTGTTTAAAGTGGTGTACAATCAGATTGAAGATCAGGGTACGCTGCTGCTCTGTTCCACCAATCCGCAGTATCAGCCGTACGAAGTGAAGGTGGCCGATGTGCTTGAAATCTGGAAGTTTGTGCATTACATCAATCCCAGATTCGAAGCGCCCAACCCCAACCGCGATCAGCTGACCAATACCGTGCTTGACCTGCAAAAAGAAATTACCCGCATCAAAACCACGCTGAAAAAACTGGATTAATGATTTCCTTGGTATGGCCATAACCTGCGCCCTGAGAATGCGGTAGCTGTCTGGAAGAGATATGGTTTTATGTTCCGGCAAAACCATGTCGGACAAGTTCCTGGATGAAAGCGAACAGGTTTGTTTTTAGGGCGTTGTTTTCAGGTTTATGGAAGCGTTCATGCTGCCTGATTCCTGATTCCACCCGAACATCAGCCTTGCAGCATTGTTTCTATGCATGGCAGAAAACGGAATTTAAATAACAGAAGATAAAGTCAACTTATGGAAGCATACAGGATACAAATCATCGAAACCATGCTGGTATTGGCCGGGTACATGATCACGCATTATACCACCCGCGTATTTATCAACAATACCCTCAAGCAAACACACCTGCAGAGAGGTCGTCGGAAGATCATTGTAAAAGCAGTGCATCTGTTTTCCATGATTACTGCTTCCATTTTGCTGTCCGCCGTTTGGGGTCTGGAGCAAAAAGAAATTGCCGTATTTGTCGGAACCATCATTACGGCATTGGGCATCGCGTTTTTTGCCCAATGGTCGCTGCTTTCCAATATTACTTCCAGCCTTTTACTCTTTTTTAATCACCCTGTTGAAATCGGTGATTACATCCGCGTGATGGATAAAGATTGTCCTTTTGAAGGCGAAGTTTCAGACCTTACATACTTCTTCATCATCCTGAAAACCAATCAGGGGGAAATCATCACCATTCCCAACGCACAGCTGTTTCAAAAATCTGTTTCCATCCTTGCCAAAGCGCGTAAGTCATAATATGCGATTTGGAACAAGTAGAGACGCATCCGGTAGGCAGTTTCCGGATCCGCGTGTTTAAACCGCACAGGTATCTTCAGCGTCAAAATATGATGTCAATTACCACCAAGTTCATACGAATGCTGCCGGCTGTGCTTTTGATGCTGACCTTTTCCTGCGCAGCGCAAAATATGGATCCGGTGTTGGCTGCCCAATTTCAAAGAACCACAGACAGCTTCAGGCAGGTAAACAAACTCCGGGGCATTTCAGTGGGTGTGTTTATTCCGGGAACAGGTACTTGGAAAGGCGTGAGCGGAATATCACATCCGGGTGCGCCCATTACTGCCGACATGGAATTCGGTATTGGCAGCAATACAAAGTTGTTTACAGGTGTGTTGCTGCTGAAGCTGGTGGAACAGGGTCGCATCCGCCTCGAGGATTCTTTGCATCGCTATCTTCCTTCTTACCAAAACATCGATCCGAACATTACCATCAGGCAGTTGCTCAACCATACCAGCGGCCTCGATGATGTGACCGCTGTGGCAGGTTATCCGGATTCCATCCTGAGCAACCCAAACCGCATCTTCAAAACTGGTGAACTGATTTCCTGGGCAGGTCCGCCGCTGTTTGCACCCGGAACAAGCTGGAACTACTGCAATACCAATTACCTGCTGGCCGGCATGGTTGCAGAACGTGTGACCGGAATCAGCTACGGACAACTTTTGCGCGACAGTATTCTGAAACCGCTGAACCTGGACAGCACCTTTCTGGATGTGCACGACAGCGTATTGTTTACGGTTGCTCATCCCTGGCAAGCAGGAACCGACAACTCCGTCGTACCGCGCAAGGCGCTGAACAGCGCAGCCTGGGCTGCCGGCGCCATGTATTCCACCTCGGGTGAAATGCTGCAATGGTACACGGCGCTGATGGGTGGAAAAGTCCTGAATCCTTCTTCGCTGAAAGACATGACCACTTTTGTAGGTTCGGGCAGCTATGGCATCGGCATCGCCAGAACATCTGTGAACGGAAGAACCATTTGGCAACACGGAGGTACCATCTGGGGCGGATATAATTCTTCCATGATGTATGATTCAGCCTCCGGAACGGTAGTTTGTGTGCTCATCAACCAATTGCCTGCTCAGGCTTTCCAGCTGGCAAGAATGCTGATGTCCGAGGCAACCGCGAATACTACAGGTCTTCAGGATCAAAAGGAAATACAGGCACTTGTGCAGTTTTATCCCAATCCTGCGAACGACTGGGTGCATATCAACGTGCCCGGACGAAGCATTTTGCGCATCAGTGTATGCAATGCAGCAGGTCAGCAGGTGATGGAATGTTCGGATACCTCGTTTTCGGTTGCGGAATTGCCCCCGGGGATTTATACGCTTCGGGTAGAAACACACGATGACAGCAGACAATACAGGCTGATCAAACAATAACCCTATGGCATAACCCACGCTGTATTTATTTTGCCACATGGAGCCGCAAGTTGATGTAGTGATTGTCGGGGCCGGAGCAGCAGGCCTGAACGCTGCCTGGTACCTGCAACAGGCCGGAAAAAAAGTGCTGGTATTGGAAGCTGCTGCGGTGGAAGGTGGTCGTCTGGCAACTGACCGTGACGGAGGCTTTCTTTTTGATCACGGCTTTCAGGTATTGCAGACAGCCTATCCGGAGCTGAACCGCAAAGACGGTCCGGTGCCGCTCGAATCGTTAAACCTGCGCCGCTTTTTTCCGGGAGCCCTGGTGTTTCAGCAAGATCGGAAATACCTGTTCGCCGATCCGCTGCGGCAGCCTTCTGCCCTCGGATTAACCTTGTTGAACCCGCTGGCAAACTTTCGCGATAAATGGAATACGCTCAGGCTGCGCAACTCGGTGCTGAAAGGTTCTGTGGAAGATTGTTTTTCATCTGAACAGTTAAACACGCTGGAATACCTGCAGCGCCTGGGTTTCAGTCAACGATACATCGATTCCTTCTTCCGTCCTTTCCTGAAAGGTATTTTCCTGGATGATCCGGAGCAGGTAAGTGCCTCCATGTTTCGGTTTGTGTTTCGCGCATTCTCCGCCGGAGATGCGGCCATTCCTGCTGCCGGTATGTCGGCTTTGCCCAAAGCCATGCGTCAGGCGCTGAAACCCGGAACCGTAATCACCGGTGTGCAGGTGGTGCATGTTGATCGACATGAAGTGCGCAGCGCCGATGGAACACAGTGGACGGCCAAACAGGTTTTGGTGAGCGCCGCCCATGAACGCCTCACGGAACAAAACATTCCTGAACTCAACAAACCCTGGAGGTCAGTGCTGAACTTCTATTTTGAAGCAGCTACAAACCCCATCAACCGCCCCATCCTCTGCCTGAATGCCAATCCCAATGCGCTGATTGGGAATTTCTGCTTCATTTCTGATGTCGCAGCTTCCTATGCGCCACAAGGGAAACACCTGCTCAGCTGTACTCATGTGGGCGCAGGTTCCTGGTCGGAAACCCTGCAACATCAGGTGCAGACCGAAATGGCAGCACTGCTTTCCGTGCCTGTCGAATCGCTGATTCCGCTGAAACATTACGCCATCACGCAGGCGCTTCCCGCACAACAACGGGTGAGCGCCGAACCAAGGCTGCTCCAAACCGATAACGGTATTTGGCTGGCCGGAGATGCCCTGGCAAACAGCGCTTTGAATGCAGCCCTGGGCTCCGGAAGGTTGGCGGCAGAAGCCATGCTTCGCGTCTGAAGAACTGCGGAATATCAGGCGCTGCTGAATCTGAATCATATGGCCATGCTTGCGGCAGGCATGGAACTTCGTGCAGTTTTTGTGATGACGGAATTTAAAAAAGATCAAGAGGTTAAATGCTGCCCGCCATTTAAGGCCGAGCCCTGGCATGACAAGTTGCAGCAATGGATCAAAAAGCCTTTCATCAAAACCACACTGCGCAGCTTTTGGTATATGCCCATTGGTTTTGGGAAAGCCATGCGCCGGCTTGATGCGCTTCGCCGAAGTAAAAACGCTGAAAATCCCGATCACCTCACCTTGTCGGAGCATCCTTCCAAGTGGCGGATGAACCTGCTGCAGGCGGTAGATCGGCCTATTCCCGACGTACAAAGCGAAACCCTCGACGGCACTTTTTACAGCCGTGTGTACGAAGGCGATTACAGCAACATGAACCGTTGGATGCAGGATTTTGAACAGGCGCTGAAGTCCAAAAAGCTGAAGGCAAAACGCATCTTTATGTGGTACACCACATGTCCTGAGTGCGCAAAGAAATTCGGGAAAAACCCAACGGTGATTGTAGCCGAAGTATAAAATAAAACGCAGCTTTACCGTACAGATTTATGATGAACAAAACTTTAGATAATCAGGTATGCATCATTACCGGCGCAGGTTCCGGAATGGGTCGTGCCATGGCTTTGCTTTTTGCGCGTGAGGGCGCACGGGTGCTGGCTTCCGACCTTCGTGATGATCGCTTGCATGCTTTGTTGGATGAGGCCGCCAAAGAAGGATTGAGTCTTATTACCTGCGCGGCAGACATGAGTGTGCAGGAAGATGTAGATCGCGTCATCCAAACCGCCCTTGATCAATGGCAAACCCTGGATGTGCTGGTAAACAATGCAGGCATCATGGACAACTTTGCTCCGGTAGGTGATTTGGATGATGCAACCTGGAATCGCGTGATGAAAATTAATGCGGAAGCTCCTTTCCGCAGCATGCGCAACGCATTGAAGGTGTTTCTTCCCAAAGGTAAAGGGGTTATTGTCAATGTGGCTTCCGTGGGTGGATTTCAGGCCGGCAGGGCAGGAGCCGCCTATACTGCCAGCAAGCACGCACTCATTGGATTGTCGCGCAATACAGGGTACATGTATGCCAAATCCGGAATCCGTTGCAATGTGATTGCTCCCGGTGCCATCAATACCAATATTGCAGAAACGATAGATTTCACCGCAATGACACCAATGATCAATGAACGCATCATGACAGGTCTGGCACTTAACCCACGTTCGGGTGAGGCCGATGAAGTAGCTCGGGCAGCTTTGTTCCTGGCTTCTGACGCGGCCAGCTTTGTGAATGCCACCGTGCTCACCGTCGATGGCGGCTGGAGCGCTTACTGAAACAGATTGATTTTTGCCCTGCCATTCGTAAACGATGTGCGCAGGTAAACGTTTTATCATGTATCCTTGAAAACTCATGTACATGAAACGTTTCCTCATCTCCTCCATAGTTACGCTCAGTGGGTCTTTGATGGGCTTGTTTGCTCAGGAAGCTTCATTGTCGAAAGACGCGGTGTTGCGTGCTGTTCGGACCAATCCTGCTGCATTCGGTGTGCGCGCAAGCGACCTCAATCAACTGGCAGTACAGGACCTGTATTTCAGCAGACACAACGGCATCACACATGCTTATGTTCAACAAGGTGTCAATGGAAAGAAAATATACCAGGCCATCAGCGGTGTACACTTCGACAGGAACGGAAAACCGGTTTACCTGACCAAAGGTTTCCTTTCACTGCCGGAACAAATTCCTGCATTTACAGCATTGCCGGCTGCCGTGTTGGTGCAAAAAGCAGGTTTGCTGCATGAAACGGACTTAGCTGCACGCAAGGTTCAGGATATCAGTGGCCTGGAACCATATCGTGGTGAATACAATCCCGAAACAGTGTACACCGAACAGGTATTTGCACAAGTTCATGGGAAGCTTCAACCTTCAATGCGCATCATTTTTCAGTCTGCCGACGGAACCGACTGGTGGAACCTGCTGATGGATGCAACCACCGGCCAATTGCTGGAAGAACATAACTGGACCCTGCACTGTGCCCCCGCTGCCGCAGCTGCTGCCGGTGGA
>JBDKIU010000121.1:0-6344 GCA_039796915.1 Bacteroidota bacterium
TGGCCCATCAGCGAACAGCAGGGTTTTCCTTGGAAACCCATGCCCGAACAAATTGCCTGGCTGGAGTTCTTCAAAACCACACTGCCCGCGCTGCTGCGCAACTACGACAAAGCCAGTATGCTGAACAGCGTGGAAATACGCATGCCGTTCATGGACTGGCGACTGGTGATGTACACCCTGGGCTTGCCGCTGGAGCATAAAATGGGACAGGGTTATACCAAGCTGGTTTTACGGGAAGCCATGCGCGGCGTGCTGGCCGAATCGGTGCGCACCCGAACCTGGAAAGTGGGCTTTATGAGTCCGGTGCAGCAATGGTTCAATGAAGGCCTGAGCGAATGGGTGATGGATACCCTTCAAAGCCAGTCGTTCAGAAACCGCAACTGGTGGCAGGCCACAAAAGTTATTGACTTTGCAGAAGCCCAGCGCAAAGAAGGCTGGAGCAGGAAGGGTGCAGAGCAAGTGTGGAAACTCATCAATGCCCACCTCATCGCACATTAAAGAAATCAACCGGATGCGCATCCTGTATATCTACGGAAATGCTTCGCTGAGTGAAGGCTCCATCAGGAGCAAAATCACCGGACAGATTCATTACCTGAACGCCGCCGGCGCGCAGTGCAGGGGCGCTTTCTTCTGTAAAGACGTGCAACAGGAACAGGCGTTCAATGAACACATCAACTTCGTTCCGTTTAACGCCTCCGCCCGACATTGGTTCAAGCGCATTCACCAGCAAGGATTGCTGCTCAGCGCGGTAGAAGCCTATCTGGATCAGCATCAGCACGATTTCGACCTCATCTACATTCGATATCCCGGTGCGCACAGCCAGCTGTTGCGCATCATGCGCCGCTACGGACATAAAATCTGTCTGGAGCACAATGCCAAGGAAATTTGGGAAGCCCTGAACCAGTGGAATCATTTCAAACCGTTTTGGAAGCCTTCCTCATGGCTGGCCTTTCTGGGTTATGTGGTTATTCCTGTGTATCAGGAGCTGGCTTATGGCATTCGCATCCGCAGAAAAGCCCTGATGGGCACTTGTGTTTCTGATGAAATGGCCCGGTATGAACGCCGGCAGGCGCTGGGTTCCTATCATTTGTATCCCATCAGCAATTCCATAGATATTGCCAAAAACCCGCTGCGCACCGCGCCGGCTTTTGACGGCAGCCGACTCAACATCCTGTTTTTGAAAGGCACCAGCGGCGTTGCGCCCTGGAACGGTATTGACCGGCTGATCCGCGCCATGCAGGCGTATCAGGGTCCGGTGGATGTGCACTTATACATAGCCGGAACCAACAGCGATGGCGAATTCAGCATCCCGGATGCGCTGGCCAACCAAATCCACATCAGCGGCTACCTCGACACCCAGCAGCTGAACCAGCTTTTTAACAGCTGTCATATTGGTGCGGCCACCCTTGCCCTGTTCAGACACAAACAGGAAGAAAATGCCGCGTTGAAACTGCGGATGTATGCAGCCCGCGGCATGCCTTTCTTCTACGCGTACCGCGACATGGATCTGAAAAACCAACCAGAGGCATCCGCATGGAGCCTCCAGTTTCCAAACAACAACAGCCCGATCGACTTGCAGCAGGTGGTGGCATTTACCGCCAAAGCGCTGCAGCCCGGACATGAACAAACCATGCGCAACTTCGCTGCCTCCTGCATGGGATATGATGTGCGCATGAAGAAACTCGCACAGGCACTGAGCGAACAATTGAACCGAAAAAAAACGAAAACAACATGACAGCCGCCAAACCCGGAACCCTGAGCATCGTCATACCTGCTTACAATGAAGGAAAAACCATCCACCTGATTCTGGATCGGGTGCGTGCCGTAACCTTAATCCATCAGATGCAGAAGGAAGTCATCATCGTAAATGACTGCTCCCGCGACGATACCGAAGAAGCCATACAGCGCTACGCACAGGCGCATCCCGACATGCCGATTTCCTATTTCAGGCATGAAGTAAACAAGGGGAAAGGGGCAGCCATCCATACAGGAATAGCCAAAGCTACCGGCGATTTCGTGGTGATTCAGGATGCCGATCTTGAATACGACCCGGAAGAATACAACGAACTGCTGAAACCCATCTTTAAAGCCGATGCCGACGTGGTTTATGGAAGCAGGTTTATGGGCCACCATCCGCACCGCATCCTCTTTTTCTGGCACTCCATCGGGAACAAATTCCTCACCTTCCTGAGCAATATGTTCACCAACCTGAACCTCACCGACATGGAAACCTGCTACAAGTTGTTTCGACGCGACATCATCCAGGGTTTGAAACTGCGCGAACAGCGATTTGGTTTTGAACCTGAAGTAACGGCGCGCATCAGCAGAATTCCCAACATCCGCATCTATGAAGTAGGCATCAGCTACTACGGACGTACCTACGCAGAAGGGAAAAAAATTGGCTGGAAAGACGGGTTCAGAGCCATCTACTGCATCCTGAAGTACAACCTTTTTTATACCAAGAATAAATAATCGCCGCTCCGGCAGCATTCCTCATGACACAGCCACAGGCCAAACCGCATGCCCTGATCTATTTCGTAGAAGAAATAGAAACTTCGTTTGTGATTCATGACCTGATCAACCTGGCACGCCGCTTCGATCGGGTGTATCTGTTTTCAGGGAATAAAATCCCCGACAAAAGCAAGGTTCCTTCCAATGTGCAGATCCATGAAGCTTATATGGACTGGAAATCATACCGCTTTTACAAGGTTTTACTGGCGAATTTCATGCTGGTTTTTGGGGTGATTTTTTCAGAAATGTGGCAGGCTAAAAAGTGGATTCCCCTGCGCAAAAACCTGGCTTCACTGCTGCTGAACATCTTTAAAGCCGATGCCGTGTACGCCCAACTTCGGGCCAATGGAATGCCTGCTGCGGAAATCAGCAACACACCTTTTTATGCGTTCTGGTTTTACGACACATCTTATTTGGGTGTACTGCGCCGGAAATACGGAGTGCGGAAAACCATTGCGCGCGCCCACAGTGGCGATTTGTATGAAGACCACGCCTCGCGGGTGAAACGTTCCGACCTGAGGCGGTTTCAACTTGGAACCCTCAGCCACCTGCTGCCCGTTTCCCGGCAGGGTTCGGCATACATGGCCAAAACGTATCCCGAGTTCAGCGAACGCATGCATACCGTGTATCTGGGCACCAGAGATGGCGGACTGAATCCGCATCAGCCCGATAAACTGGTCGTGTTCAGCTGTGCACGCTTCAACAACCACAAACGTTTGGATAAAATTGCCCAGGCGCTGCTGCACACCAAAGTTCAGGTAACCTGGATTCATATCGGCGACGAACGGCTGGGTCAGGATATTCCGGGCATGCCCGAATACATGGCCCTGAAACAACAATTGGAACAACTTCCGAACATTGAATTGAAACCTACGGGCGCGCTGGAGAACAACGCCATTTTTTCGAAGTATCGCGAACAGGCGGCCAGCGTATTCATCAGCCTTTCAGAGAACGAAGGCATTCCCGTGAGCATCATGGAAGCCATCAGCTTTGGTGTGCCTGTGATTGCCACCGATGCCGGCGGCTGCCGTGAAATTGTACAACCTGAAACCGGCGTGCTGCTTCCCGTAAACATTGACCCTGTAGAAGTTGCCGCCATGCTGGATGGATTTTTGACTTCTGACATGAATACCCCAACATTCAGGGACGGTGTGCGCCGTTTTTGGGAGGAACATTTTTCTGAAGAGCAGAATTACACTTCCCTCATGCACTACCTAAGCTGATTCATACGCACAGCGACCAATCTGTAAAAACGAAACAATGAGTAAGGCTGAACATAAGCATCCACAAACCTGTACCCAATGTCTGCTGAGCAGCAGCGATACGTCCGTCATCAGCTTTAATGAAGCAGGCGTTTGTTCTTATTGCACCGGCTATGTGCAAACCATCAATGCCTTCAACAACCAGCCTTTAAATCCGGAGGCGCGCCTCAAACGCACGGTAACACAAATGAAGGCGCATGGCAAAGGCAAACGCTACGACTGCATCCTCGGACTCAGTGGCGGCACCGACAGCAGCTACCTCGCCTGGTGGGCACATCAGCAAGGACTTCGTCCGCTGGTGGTACACATGGACAATGGCTGGAACAGCGAGCTGGCCGTGAAAAATATTGAAAACATCTGCACGCGTCTGGGCTGGGATTTGCACACCCATGTGATTGACTGGGAAGAGTTTCGCGAACTGCAACTGTCGTACCTGCGGGCCGGTGTGATTGACATAGAAGTGCTTACCGACCACGCCATTTATGCCATCATTTACCGTCTGGCACATAAATACAAGATTAAATACACGCTGAACGGCTACAATTACGCCACCGAGGCCATCATGCCCAAAGGCTGGACGTACAACAAGCGCGATTACGAAAACATCCGCGACATCTATGCAAAGTACGGCAGTGGAAAGAAGCTGAAAACCTATCCGCACCTCGGTTTTGCCGGCGCACTCTGGTACCATATTTTCCTGAAAATTGAGAATGTGAATGTGCTCAACTACCTGCCGTACCGGAAAGACGAAGCCAAGAAGCTGATTACCGCCGAACTGGGCTGGCGCGACTATGGCGGGAAGCATTTTGAAAGCGTATTCACGAAGTTTTATCAGATCTACATTTTGCCCAGAAAGTTTGGTGTGGACAAGCGCAAATGCCACCTCTCAAACCTGATTTGTTCCGGACAGATCAGCAGGGAAGAGGCTTTGGAAGAAATGAAAAAACCGCTGTATGATGAAGCAGAACTCAACGAAGAAAAACAGTTTGTGCTGAAGAAGTTTGGCCTGACAGAAGAAGCTTTTGAAGCCATCATGCAGGGTCCGGTGCGCAGTCATGAATCGTTCAAAACCGACAAACCGCTCTGGCAGCGCTACTTCACCCTGGTTACGGGCATCAACCGCATCCTGAAAGCGCTGAAGCTGAAACGCGCCTGAGGATTACCTGTTCAGGCCGGAACAAACGAAACACATCCTTTCCCATAACACATGATTGAAATAAAAAACACACGCGTACTGGTGCTTGCACCGCATACCGACGATGCCGAGCTGGGCTGCGGCGGAACCATCGCCAAACTGCTGGACCAGGGAAACGAAGTTCACTGCGCGGCCTTTTCTGCCTGCCAGCAATCCGTGCGTCCCGAGTTTCCTTCCGACATCCTGATTCGTGAAGTGAAAGAAGCCTCGGCAGCACTGGGCATTCCGGCCGAGCATCTGCACCTGTTTGACTTTGAAGTGCGTACCTTCAACTTCCGCCGTCAGGATATTCTGGACACCATCCTCAAGCTTAAAAAGCAGATAGATCCGCAGGTGGTATTCATCCCTTCGGTGAACGATGTACACCAGGACCACTACACCATTGCTCAGGAAGGCCTGCGCGCATTCAAACTGTGCAACCTGTTCAGCTACGAACTTCCCTGGAACAACCTTACGTTTCAGTCAACCAGTTTTTCCATTCTGGAAGAAAAACATCTGGAGCGCAAAGTGGCAGCCATTCAAGCGTATAAGTCACAGGCGCATCGAGCGTACATGACCGATGAATACATTCGCGGCTGGGCGCACATGCGCGGCGTGCAAATCCACGAGCGCTATGCCGAGTGCTTTGAAATGGTCCGCATGAAATTCTGAAGAAAACCCAATCCGAGGATTCAGGAAACTTTCAGTTTCGTAATTTCGAACGCGTAATCTACCACCCAACGGAAGTCCCAATCCTTTGGAATCCTTGGATAACAACACCTTTCAACCCCCAAACATGAACTACGCCAACATCATAGAAGCCGTTCAGCGCGACGGTTACGCGGTTATGGAAAACGTGATTGGTCACGATGACCTGAAGGCCATGCAGCAAGCCTTCGACCGCCAGATTGAACATTATGAGGCCCATTTTGACGCTTCAAAAATCAACGAGAACGAACTGGGAACCCTGCGCTGCATCATCAGCCTCGATCAGGCGTTTCTGCCGCTGGCAGCCGTTCAGCCCGTGATGGACGTGGCACAGGAACTCCTCGGCGACTACCTGTATTATTCCTTCAACGGCTTCTATACCACCAACAGGTTTACGCATCCAACTACGCTGTTTCACCGGGATGTTCCGCTGTTTACGCCGGAAGTAATGCTCAGCCTGAACCTGTTGTATTGCCTGGACGATACCACCACGGAAAATGGTGCAACCTGGTTTGTGCCAGGTTCACATTTGCTGCGCAACAGGCCTTCCGACGATTATATCGAAACCCATAAAAAGCAGGTAACCATGAAAGCCGGATCTGTGCTGTTGTTCAACTCGCTGACCTTTCATGCCAGCGGCATCAACCACAACGGCGGACAAAGACGCTGCATCGCGAACGTGTTGCGCA
>JBDKIU010000122.1:0-11527 GCA_039796915.1 Bacteroidota bacterium
CTTTCCAGAGAAATTAACCGAACAGGACCGACCAGGGTTCAGAAACTGAATTACAAATGCGTACGAAACACACCCAATCAATGTGTGGATATGTACGTGTACACGTACAACATCAATCTTCCCCAGCGCAATGGCGGCTATTTCCTCTCTTTTCAGCGCTGTTGCAGGAACCAGATCATTTCCAATATTTACGATCCAGGCTTTACCGGCGCGAACTACTGGACCAAGATTCCTCAGGTGGTTGGCGGTGCAGGCTTCAACAGCAGCCCTGTTTTTAAGGAATTACCGCCGAATTATCTATGCACCAATGCATGGCTGAATTTTGATCACAGCGCTGTAGATCCGGATGGCGATTCTCTGGTGTATGAATTTTTTACGCCTTTTGTAGCCGCCGATCGCAATGATCCACGCCCTTCCTTCAACAACTATGACCGTCCGCCGTTCGATACGCTGCTTTGGATCGGTTCCTACAATTACAGCTACCCGCTGGACGGCAGCCCGGCATTAACCATTGATCGGGAAACAGGCCGACTCACAGGAATGCCCACACGCGAAGGTCAGTTTGTTATTGGCATTAAGGTGAAAGAATACAGGAAAGGGGTTTTGATTGGTGAAACCAAACGCGATTACCAGTTCTATGTGTATCGCTGTATTGTAGATGTGGTTTCAGCTTTTTATGCGCCAAACTTCCAATGTGGATACACGGTGAAGTTCAGCAACCAGAGTCAGGGTGGAACGCGGTTTCACTGGGATTTTGGTGTTTCCGGAACCAACGATGATACCTCTAACCAAATCAATCCTACCTTCACCTTTCCCGCAGCAGGCGTGTATAGAATCAAACTGCTGGCCTATCGGGCAAATTGTGTGGACAGCAACACCACAACCATTACCATTTACGAACCTAAAAAGCCCTTCATTGGCAATGATACCCTGATTTGTGGCGCATTTAACCTGAACTTGTCTGCGAAGGAAACCGCTTACAGCTATCAATGGAATACCGGACAAACCACGCGCAGCATTTTCGTTTCCACAGGAGGCGTTTACTGGGTAGATAAAATCGATGGTAAATGCCGCTGGCGCGACAGCATCCTGATTACCAATGATTTAAGCAAGGTTCGGATTTCCGGTGACACAACCATTTGTTCTGAAAATCCGTTTACGGCTGTTTTAGATGCCGGTGCCGGTTATGTTTCCTATAAGTGGAGCGAAGGTGCGCAAACGCGTACGTACACCGCCAGTAAAACCGGACTTTTTTGGGTTGAAACGGTGAATCAAAACGGGTGTGTTTCCAGAGATTCAGCCTTCATTGATCAATATCCTGAAATCAAACTTTCGCTGAAAGATACCCTCATCTGCCCCGGCGGTACGGTGCTTCGCGATGCGGGAAATCCCGGAAGTACCTATACATGGTCTGACGGACAAAGCGGACAACAGGCCGTGTTCCGAAAAGCCGGGTCTTATGGTGTTTTGGTGCGCAGGGGCAAATGTTCCAACTATGCATCCTTTAATGTGAATATGCACCCTGCAGAATTGGAATTAGGCCAGGACACTGCGTTTTGCGGTCAGGTTTATCGGGTGCTGAAACCTTTGGGTGGAAGGCTTTTTACTTCTTATGAATGGAATGAAGGCGTAAGCGCAGCAACTTATACTGCCACCTTGCCGGGTAAATATCACCTGAAGGTGCGCACAACCAACGGTTGTATCGAAGAAGACTCCATCATCCTCACCCTGAATCCTTTGCCTGTTGTAGCGTTGCCGCCCGATACCACGGTTTGTCTGAGCACGGTTCTGGAATTAGATCCCGGAGCTTATGTGACGTATCTCTGGAATGATGGCTCCCGAAACCGCATTCAGAAAACCTACGAAAATGGGTTGTACCGCGTAGAAGTCAGCGATGTAAACGGTTGTAAGAATGCAGCATCCACAACGGTTACGAAAGATCCGGGGAAATGGCCTTCGGATATGTTCGTGCCCAATGCCTTCACGCCAAATGCAGATGGCCTGAATGACATCTTCCCTGCACATCGATTTAATTCTGAAGGTGGATTTTATGAATTTAAAGTATTCAATCGCTGGGGCGAGAAATTGTGGCAAAGCAATAATCCTTCGGAAAACTGGGACGGCACCGTTCATGGTAAATTGGTACCCGAAGGCATATACGTGTATTTGGTGAACTGGGTGGGCTGCGACAATTTCAGGCGCACAGCCTCCGGAAATATCAGCGTAATGCGCTGAGCTTTGCTGCAACGGTTCTGTCAATCGGGAAGCTTAAATCTTCAACAAGAAGTTCTTCCAGAGGCTTACGGAAAAACCGAATTTCATAAGGTTTGCCTTTGCGCCATTCCGTCTTGGATTCCATACTTAAAGATTCCACTCCGTGTACCAGGTAATAAACAGAAAGCACCTGTGTTTCAGCATCAAAGGCGCTGGGTTGAAAGAAATCGTTGATGTAAAACAGTTCGGCATGCAGGAAGGAGGCATTCAATTCCTCCCTGAATTCACGCCGCAATGCATCGGACAGGCCTTCACCGAATTCAAGGCCGCCGCCGGGAAACTTGGTAAATCGGAAATCTTCAAATCCTTCTTCACAAAGCAATACCTGTCCGTGTTCAATGTGAATTCCATAAACACGGATGGTATGACGAATTGGAAGGATTTGTGACATCAATGGTAAAGCGTGCCCATGCGCTCGTCGCTGTGCACGTTGCGCATGTTGTTCACCCTTCGGATTCCATTTTTCAGCAGGCTGCTGTTGAAGTTGATGATCAGTCCCAGTTTATAGTCGCCCAACTTTAAAAATCTGAGCAAGCGCTGTACATCCTGATCGTTAATCTGTTCACAGGTCATTACTTCTACTACAACTTTCTGATCTACAAGCAAATCAAGCTGATACCCGTAATCAAGCTGAAGGTCCTTATAGTTAACGGGCATGGGTTTATTTTTTTCTACGGAAAGGCCATGATTGGAAAGTTCATACTCCAGACATTCCCGATAAGCGGACTTCTGAAGACCCGGTCCAAGTGCCTTATGGATTTCAATTGCAAAGCCAATGATTCGGTGCGCGAGGTCGTTCTCCGGAATTTCCTGATTCATCATAAGATCGTTGTTAGATAGCGTCATAGTTGAACTGTAACAGTAAGCCTCAAATTTCAGGTAAACTTTTGGCCCATTCAATGACATTCCTCAAGCGAAAAGCTAATTTCGTGGATATGGAACTGCTTTTAATCAGAAATGCCCTGGTGATTAATGAAGGAAGGGAATTTATGGCTGATGTGCTGTGCGAAAATGGTTTCATCGCGCGAATTGCTCCGGAAGGAATCAGCGGATATCAGGGGCCTGAAATTGATGCAACGGGAAAATGGCTTTTACCCGGCGTAATCGACGATCAGGTGCATTTCCGCGAACCCGGTTTGACTCATAAAGCCGACATTGCTTCAGAAAGTGCGGCTGCCGCAGCCGGCGGTGTAACTACGTTCATGGAAATGCCAAACGTGAAACCGCCGTCCACCACCATTGAATTATTGGAGGAGAAATACGCCATCGCCGCCAGAACCGCTACGGTGAACTATTCCTTTTTCATGGGAACCACCAATGAAAATTTCGAGGAATTGATGAAAGTTGATCCGGCAAACATCTGTGGCATCAAAATTTTTATGGGTTCTTCCACCGGAAATATGCTGGTGGATAATATGGAAGTGCTGGAACGCATTTTCGCCCATACGCCCATGCTCATTGCCACGCACTGCGAAGATGAAGCAAGGATTCGTGCCCGCACGGCAGAATGGGTAGAGAAATACGGTGAGGAAATTCCCTGGGAAGAACATGCCAGAATCAGGGATGAAGAAGCCTGTTTGCTGTCGTCGCGTCTGGCCGTGCAACTGGCTGAAAAACACCGCACCCGACTTCATGTATTGCACATCAGTACAGCAATCGAAACTTCTTTGTTTCGAAATGATATTCCGCTCAGCGAAAAGCTGATTACTTCAGAAGCATGTGTGCATCATTTGCATTTCAGTGCTGCCGATTATGCACAACTGGGCGCCCAGATTAAATGCAATCCTGCCATTAAAGACGAAACGAACAGGGCAGGGGTTTGGAAGGCGCTGCTCGATGACCGCATTGACATCATCGCCACCGACCACGCCCCGCATACGCTGGAAGAGAAAGCGCAACCCTACTTGCAATCACCTTCAGGATTGCCGCTGGTGCAACATTCGTTGTTGTTGATGTTGGAACATGCTGCACAGGGACATATTTCCCGCACCCGGCTGGTAGAAAAAATGTGCCATAGTCCGGCATTGTGTTTCCGCGTAAAGCAAAGAGGATTTATCAGGCCCGGTTATTACGCAGACCTGGTTTTGGTTGACCCGCAGGCACAAACCGTGGTAAACAAGCAACAGCTGTTGTACAAATGCGGTTGGTCACCTTTTGAAGGCCATACTTTTCAGCATGCCATCAGCCACACCATAGTAAACGGGAAAATTGTCTGGCAACAAGGAAAACTTACCGGGGTGAAAGCCGGTGCCAGGGTTCAGTTTTCTCCCGAAGGCTGGCGTGCATAAGTCAGCTCGTCAAGTGGGCTGAACCTTCCTTCCAGAAATGACTGATAAGCAGCCATGGCAATCATCGCAGCATTGTCGGTGCAGTATTCAAAAGAGGGAATAAATGCAGGGATATCAAACTTTGCAGCCAGTTCACCAAAAAGGGTTCTGAGCCGGCTGTTGGCCGAAACACCGCCACTCAGCGCAATGGAAGCGGGTTTGAGTTGTGCAATGGATTTGCCCGTTACGTGCATCAGGTACTGCATCACATGTTCCTGATAAGAAGCACAAATGTCTTTCAGATGCTCCTGAACGAATGCCGGATCTTTGCCATTCAGGAAATACAACAAAGAGGTTTTGATGCCTGAAAAGCTGAAATGGTGTTCCTGAACCCGGGCCGTGGAAAAGGTAAAAGCATCTGAACGTCCCTGCTTTGCCAACCGGTCAATAACCGGACCTCCCGGATAAGGCAGGCCTAAAAGTTTTGCAGCTTTGTCCAGGGCTTCTCCGGCTGCGTCATCCAGCGTGCTGCCAATGATTTTAGGCGCTTCATCCTTGCCAATCCAAACCAATTGCGTATGACCTCCGCTGACCAGCAGACACAGCATCGGCTTTGGGATGTGCTGATGCTCAATGAAAACCGCAGAAACATGCGCATGCAAATGATCAACACCAATAAGCGGTTTGCCCAAAGCCACCGATAAACCCTTGGCGAAGCCTGCACCAACCAGCAAACTGCCCATCAATCCCGGACCTTTGGTAAACGCAATGGCATCTAAAGATGAGGCATGAATACCTGCGGTGTTCAGCGCCTGTTGCACCACGGGAAGGATGTTGCTCTGATGTGCCCTTCCGGCCAATTCAGGAACCACACCTCCATATTGTCGGTGAACCTCTTGTCCTGCAACAATATTGGCTCGGATTTTGCCATCGCAAAGCACCGCCGCCGCCGTATCGTCGCAACTGCTTTCAATGGCCAGAATATTCACTGAGGAAGGATGCATGATGATTGCGGCCCCAAGGGCTAATTTTGAAACGTATTGAAGGCAAAACTACGCAAAATACTGCTCGGACTAATCCTTGGATTGGCACTCAGCTTAGGGCTGCTGGTGGTGTTGTTGCGAAGTAAACCTGTTCAGTTTTATGCAGCGAAACAGGTTTCTGCCTTCCTGAGTAAAGAATGGAATGTGGTGGTGCAGATTGGCGGCCTGGAAACTGATTTCTTCAGCAATTTCACCATTGAAAATGTACTGGTAGAAGATCGCAGCAAGGATACCCTGTTTTTCTTTCGAAGGTTGCACGCACGGCTGTCTTCCTTAAATACCAGCGCGCATACCCTCAACCTGAATGTGTTTGAATGCTCCAATGGCCTGGTAAATCTGGGTATTCACAAGGAAGATACCGGACAGAACATCAACTTTCTGATCGATTATTTCACACCGAAGAAAAAGCGCACCGGTCCGAAAGTGATTTGGGCGCTCAGGGCACAACAGGCGGTGCTCCGAAACATGGAGTTTCGGAATTTTGACGACCATGAAGCCATGCCCGTTCCCGGGTCTTTTGATCCGTACCACCTTCGGTTCAGCAACATCAGCGGGAAACTCGATACCTTTCTGCTTTACGATGATTCCCTGCACTTTGGCATCAAAACCCTCAGCGCACGCGAACGATCCGGCCTGCTGGTCCAGGACCTGAAGGCCCAATGCCGCGTGTCGTATTACGCGCTGGATGTTTTGGGATTTCGTTTGAAAACAGCACACAGCATATTAGGTGATACGTTAAGGTTTCGCTATCAGGGATACAATTCTTTCTCGAGTTTTTCTAAGGATGTTTTCATGAACGGTCGCCTGCATCAGGCCAACCTTGGCTTGCGTGACCTCAGCGTGTTCCAATCGCAGCTGGCAAGTCGCCACGACGCGCTGCGTCTGGGCTTCAGCTTTAAAGGCAGACTTTCCAGTCTGCAATTCAAAAAGCTGGATGTGCGCTACGGCAGGCAAGGACTCATTCAGGGTGCAGTTTCCATGAATGGGCTGCCAGACTGGAGAAATACTTTTATTGATGCCAGCATTCAGAAATGGCAGACCGACGCGCAGGATCTGGCGACATTTCTGGGCGGCTTGCGGCTTCCCACCAACCTGAACTCATTGGGGAATTTCCAGTTTCGCGGCGCCTTTACAGGTTTTTTTAACCAGTTCACCGCCAGCGGTGCTCTTGAAAGTTCGCTGGGAAGGGTACGTCTGGAAGATTTAAACATGAACTTCCGACAGGGCTACAGTCAGGCAAATTACGAAGGGAAAATTCAGAGCGAACGCTTCAATTTAGGCGCGTTTTATGGTTTACAGCCTGCATTGGGCGCGGTCGATGCTTCCATTGCCGTGCGTGGTACCGGCCTTGGTAAATCAGACTTTAACCTGACGCTGGATGGCAAAATTCCTATGCTGGAAGTGAACGGGAAGGAGCTCAAAGATGCTTCTGTGGATGGTGTACTCACACCAACAAGTTTCTCCGGAAAGGCCGCCCTTCATGACCCCATCCTGAGCCTGGACCTGGACGGTGCCATTCGTTTCGCGGGGGAACATCCCGAGTATCGGTTCAAGACATTTCAGCTGCATCATGCCAACCTGAAAGCCCTGGGTCTGGATTCTCTGGAAAGCAAACTTTCCTGCACCGGAAATTCAGACATCAGCATTGGCAATGCTTCTGAACTTCAGGGGCAGATTTCCCTCAACGGCATCAGTTGGAACAGAAACGGCGTCAATCATTTTATACCCTACGCGCAGTTCACCGCTACACAATCCGGTGGCGCACGCGATTGGACTTTGCGCAGTCATATCGGAGATGCCGGCATTTACGGCACATTTGGAACCAGCAGCCTGCCCACGGCAAGTCTGGCTCTTTTACATGAGCTGATGCCGGATTTTGTGCACCGACCAGCTGATCTGGACACAGGTTTGAACATATCTTTCTATCTGAACCTGAGGCAGACCACGCTGGTTTCTTCCCTGCTCGCTGATGATTTTGCGCTGGGACCTCTGATGCTGCAAGGTTCTTTAGCAGCTTCCGGCAACAGCATGCACCTGCGCACGGAACAGCCTACCTGGTTTGAATATCAGGGTAATAAATTCCGGAACGTGCAACTGCAATGCGACAAGGCCGCGAATGCCGCTTTGCGCTTTGACATTGGCGCAGATCAATTGCGGCACAAAGGAAGCACCTGGTTCAATCGGCTTCAGGCCAAAGGAACTTTGCATCAGGGCGTTCTGCCGGTGGAGCTGCATATGCTTGATTCCACAGGAAACAACAACATCAATCTGGCCTGTGACGTGTATTTACGCAGCGATTCCATTCCCGTTGACATCAAAAGCGGTTCTTTGAGCTGGTTTGGTGCCACCTGGTCGCTCGATACTTCGGGGCGCATTTGCTACCGGCAGGAAGCCACCACCTTCACCAATTTCTACTTGGGCAGCACGCGAAACTTTATCGAGGTGAACGGCAGTCTGGGCAGGGCGCAACATCATGAACTCCTGGCCTCATTCGGTAACTTTAATATTTCAGATATCCAGCCTTTTCTGAGCATCGCCGGTGATTCCATCGCGGCCAGTTTAAACGGAACTGTATCCATCAGGGCCGGCATTTCCGACCATCCCAATGCCGAGTGCAATATTTTGGCTACCGGCATTCGGTACAACGGCATTGCCTATGGTGATTTCAGGCTGGAAGCTTCCAGTTTAGATGTGGGAAAACGCATCTGGGTAGAAGGAATGGCCACCCGGGGTATGCTGAAAGGCGCTACCGTGAAGGGTTCCGTAGGGATTGGCGGCGCTGATGAACGGCTGAATCTTGACGTGTATATTCCAAGGGAAACTTCACTGGATGGAATCAAACCCTTTACCGAAGGTGTCGTTTCCATCAGAAAAGGCTTTATCACCGCACAAATGCGTGTGGAAGGAACCAGCTCTGAGCCCTTGTTAAAAGGATCGTTTGAACTGCGCGACGTGCAGTTTATGGTGGACTACACCAAGGTAACTTACAACATTCCGGCCTTACGAGGGAAATCAGACCGGAACATCTTCAGCGTGATTCCGTTCCATATTGTGGACGAAACAGGCCGCGGGCGGGCCATTGGACAAGCCACCATCAAACACGAGTTTTTCAGCAAGTTTTATATTGATGCCGAAGTTGCAGGCGCCAACAACCTGAAAGCCCTGAATACCGGCGCTAAAGACAATGAACTGTTTTATGGAACCGGCTACGCAGACGGAAATGCGAAATTCATCGGTCCCTGGGATAAACTCGACTTGATCTTTAACCTGAAAACCAGAAAGAATACCCTGGTCTCCATTCCAATTACAGAAACATCAACTACAGGTCAGGTTTCGTATGTGAGCTTCAGGAAAAAGTACGAGGAAGAACTTCAGGATGCCGCACCGCAGGAGTCGGGAAATAGCGTGAACAGCATTTCGGTGAATTTGGAAATAACCCCTGAGGCTGAAGTACGGCTCATCTTCGACGAGAAAATGGGTGACATCATGAAAGGCAATGGCACCGGCGACCTGCGCATGAGCCTTGATCCCTCCGGAACTTTTAGCCTTTTTGGGCAGTTCAACATCACGGGCGGCGCCTACCTTTTCACCGCGCTTGACCTGATCAATAAGAAGTTTTATGTGAATAAAGGAGGAACCATCACCTGGAATGGGGATCCGTATGATGCCCTTATCAATATCGAGGCAGAATACCGGCAGAAAATTTCTCCGGCACCTTTGATGTCAGGCAGGAATTTAGCCCAAACGGTAAGCTATCCCGTTACCGACGTGGTGAGTAAACTGTACCTGAAAGGCAAACTTTTCCAGCCGGAAATACGCTTTGACCTGGAATTTCCCAACTTGCAGAATGCCACCAGCAGCACCAACCTCAGCGATTTAAATGCCACGCTGCAGCGCATACGCGCGGATCAGGACGAAGTGGCCCGACAGGTATTTGGTTTGCTGGTGCTCGGAAACTTCATTCCGCCCAGCTTTTCGTTGCAAGGCACCACGGGTACCGAAGCGGCCGGAAACACGGTGAGCGGTTTGATTTCCAATCAGCTCAACAACTGGTTGTCGCAGTTTGGCGGAAAATTCCAGCTGACCCTGAACATGGAGGCGCTGACGCAAGGCGCACAAAGCCAGAACAGGATGACGGTGAATGTGAAAGTGCCATTGTTCAATGACCGTCTGATGATAGACGGAACCTATGACCCAACACTGGCTTTGCCCAACGTGAACGTGGAATACAGTATTACCCAGGACGGAACCTTCAGGGTGAAAGCCTATTCGCGCAATGCCAACCAATTGTATCAGGCGCCGGGTTCTTCCAGCAACCTGAGTACCAATACCATGGGCCTTGGCCTGTTTTACCGCAGGGAATTTGAGCGTTGGAAGTTCAGCCGAAAGGCGAAAACAGAAAACACCGCGCCGCAATAAAGGCAAGCCTTCATATTCCTTCAGGTAATCAGCAATTCTATCCTTTACTTTGAACTACGATGTTTCGCATTGCGTTAAATGTGGTGAATGAAAGCCTGGCCATGGCCTGGCAGGTTTTTGTTACGAATAAACTCAGGTCGTTTTTATCGGTGCTGGGCATCACCATAGGCATTTATTGCATCATTCTGGTTTACACGTTGGTGCACAGTCTGGAGCGAAACATCAAAGACAGCTTTGCCGCCATCGGCTCAGACATTGTGTTTGTGCAGAAATGGCCCTGGGACAACATGGGCTTCGATTATCCCTGGTGGAAATACATGTCGCGGCCCGTGGTTACCTACCAGGAAATGGAATACCTGCGCAATCATCCGCCGCAAAGTCTTCAGGCTGCGGCTTTTGCCTTTGCCATCCAGGGGAAACTGGTTGAACGCGGACAGGAAAAGGCTGATGGCGTGGACCTGTTTTGCGTTTCTCACGATTACCAGCAAGTGCAAAAAGTTGACCTTGCCGACGGGCGTTATTTCACCCAGCAGGAAAGTGATGCCGGAAGGCCGGTGGTGATTTTGGGCGCAACCATTGCAGAGCGATTGTTTCCAGAGGGAAGCCCTGCGGGGAAATCTGTGCAGGTCATGAAGCAGCATTGCACGGTGGTTGGGGTGTTGAGGAAAGAAGGGCAGAGCATCATTAATTCGAGTTTCGATGAAAGGGTTATTCTTCCCTTGAACTTTGCCCGCGCTTTTGCCAACACGCGAAATGAGTCCGGCAACCCGCAAATTATGCTGAAAGCGAAAACCCAGACCGGTATCGAAGAGCTGATCTGGGAAACCAATGCCACCATGCGGGCTGTTCGAAGAATCAGGCCGCACCAGGAAGAAAACTTTGCGGTGAATAAGATGAGCATGATCACCGACAACATCACTTCGTTGTTTTCACAATTGAACCTGGCGGGGACCATCATCGGCATGTTTGCCCTGCTCGTGGGCTGCTTCGGTGTGGCCAACATCATGTTTGTGAGCGTCAAGGAACGCACCCAGCAAATCGGCATTCAAAAGGCGCTGGGCGCAAGGAATTATTTTATTCTGTCTCAATTCCTCAGCGAAGCGGTGATCCTTTGTTTGTTTGGTGGTTTCCTCGGATTGGCCCTGGTGTATCTGACTACCATGCTGGGGAACTTCATCCTGCAATCTGCCATGCAAAGCAGCCTGACTTTAGGCCTGAACAGCAGCGACGCCATCACCGGAATCGTCGTTTCTGTGGCCATTGGCTTGTTGTCCGGAATTCTTCCCGCACTGCAGGCGGCCAGAATGAATCCTGTGGATGCGATACGTGCCCGCTGACTTATTTTAAACGCACAAGCAAGCGCAAGTTCAGCATCCGACCGGTAAGGAATTCCGGCACGCCGTAAATGTTCGCGCTGAAATCCTTCACCCACAAATAGCTGATCACATTGTCGATGCCCAGCAGGTTGAAAAATTCCAGCGAAATCCAGCTGCTCTGAACCTTGTCCCAAATTTTCCCTTTGGG
>JBDKIU010000123.1:0-4499 GCA_039796915.1 Bacteroidota bacterium
TTGATGACCGCGCCACTTTGCAACAATCCCTGATTGATGATGGAAACCATCCCCAGTCCATAGTCAACGGTATAATCTGAACCTTCCGACAGCTGCCGGCCATTGGCGTAAACCTTCACACTGCCGGGCTTCAGGTTAAATCCGCCCACGGGAATCTGCGAACTGGAATTTCCTTTAAAGCTTCCCTGAAGGAAGAATTTATTGTGTTTTACGTCCTGTTGCGCGAGCCATTTGGTACTGTCGTACAGCGCGTCAAAGGTGTAGTAATCGGCCAGATCGGTATTGCTGCCAAATTGCTGTCGGAGGTAATCGCCGAAAGGTTCCAGCACCGGAAAGATGATACGGGCATATTGCGCCTGCAGGGTAACATCTTCCAGAGCATCGAAAATCCCATCGGGCTTGGCCTCCATCTGACGATTGATGCGATCCAGGCCAAACACGCGCAGCAGCGGATTTCCATTGGCAAACGCCGGAATATCCTTTACAGGCAGGAAGTTGCAATCGGCACCGCTGGTATCGTCGGCATAAATCACGTTCAGCTTGAAATCGTTGGTGCTGAGGTTGTACGTGTTGAGGGAATAGATGTTTTTCATCATCAGATTCCAGATGGGAACCCGCGTTCTGATGATGGGACTTTTCAGCATTTTCAGGAACAACAGATCGGTATTGTTCGGAGGAAGATTCCTGGAGAACTCTCCCACCTGATACACCTGTCCATTGTAGGAATATTCGAATGCCACCGCCAGGATTTCGTCGTTGTTCAGCGGTGTATTCAGCGAGATATAGCCGAGGCGTCGGTTGATGGTGAACTCCGTTTCGTTCAGCTGACGGGCGTAATTCAGGATGTCGTAATCCAATCCCTGTTCCAGCCGACCGGCGTATTTGGAAGAAATACGGTCAATGGCTGTGGCCTTGCTGCGCACCGAAGGATCGTTGCTGATGTCGGTGTACAACAGGTTTTGTTCGTTATCGGCGGGCCGATTTCCGGGAACACCGCTGTTGAGGATGGGATTCCAGGGTTCGCTTTCCCCCAAATCCATAAACGCCATCACATCGCGGGGCGTGGCAATATCAGCGTTGCGGTTGGTTACCCACACTTCCACCCTGTTGATGACCACACCCGAGTTTACCAGCGGCAAGGATGCCAGCGCCTGTTCGTATTGCTCACGGAAAAAGTGACTGAGGAAATAGTGTTTGTTCTGGTCGTAGTTGTCTGCCTGGATTTTAAACTCCGTAAGCTGGGCGCCTCCGGTGACTTCTGTTTCCGTGGTTTGCCCTTTTTGCTGGGTGAAAATCGTAGCCACGCTGAGGCGGCCAAACTGCATGCGCGTTTTCACACCAAAAAGTGTTTGTCCGGCATTGATCAGGCTGCTGTTCAGTGGTAAACTCACGTTGCCCAGCGAAACTTCCTTCAGAATATCGTCTTCCTTACCCTGCCATCCCAGATTGGTCTGATTGTCGAATTCAAAGGTGGCATCTGTATCGTAGCGGATGCCCAGCTTCACCTTATTACCCACATTTCCGGTAACGTTCAGCTGTATTTTCTGATCGAAGATGAAGTTGCCGTTGCGCTGCTGTCTTCTGCTGAACTGCGGATTTCGGATGGTGTTGAAATTACCGCCGAGGGTGATGGTGGCGGAGCCTGAAGGCTGAATGTCCACGCCGCCATCGCCAAATATTTTATTAAGTTCAGGATTGGAAATATTCAGGCGCGGCTTCCAGCCATCTGTTCCCGAAGATCCGGCCGCATAAGATTGTTGGGAGCGCTGCCGGAAATAATCTTTGTTGCGTTGTTTTTGTTCCTGCTTTAAAAAGTCCTCGTAGCTCTTCGACTCACCGGTGGGAAACCATAAATCCCCAATCCTTTTGTAGGTTTCGTACCTGCCCGAGTTGGGATTGTAGCGAATTTCCTTTTGAATGGGATCTGATAAATCAAGGTTGTTGCCGTAGGAAGAAGACTCATTGGGCTTTTTATCCCTGATGGGATAGCGCAGGCTTCCGGAATCTCCCGGAGCAGCAGACTGCGCGGATACCTCAGCGCCCAAAAGGGCGAGCGCAGGAAACATCCATATCCGGACGTTGGCAAAAAGACTCACAGCTACACAGCGTAGGCGCATCACGTTAAACAAGGCTCGCAGAACTATTTTTTTTGTGTAGAACTGTTTCTATAGGCTTGATTTTGAGGTTCGAATTACGAATTAAAGAATTTTCAATGAATGTTTGATGAAATCTTCCACCTTTAGTGACGAACCATGTTCGCGGGTAACGCGCGTGAGGGCCTTGTCCACATTGGCACGTTGGAACCCCAGCGCGAGCAGCGCTTCTGCGGCTTCCTCGGCTGCACTGAGCTCCGGGGCGACAAATCCGGCAGGCATCCTACCCGATTTTACGCCCATGCGGTCGCGCAATTCCAGGATGATGCGCTGCGCCGTTTTTTCACCTATTCCTTTCACCGCCTTCAATAACGCAACATTCCCGTTGAGAATTGCCCCCTGAAGTTCATCGGGTTGCAAACTGCTCAGCATCAGCATGGCGGTATTATTTCCGACACCGCTTACAGAAATGAGCAGGCGAAACATTTCGCGTTCCTGCGGCTGGGCAAAGCCATACAGCACCATGCCTACAGGCGCCTGATTTTCGATGCGAAAACCCAGATGCACAAAAACCCTGGCCTGCTTGTGCGGCCGCAACTGTTCATAAGTGTACAGGGAAATATGGATATGGTAACCCATACCACCGGCACTCAGTACCAATTGTGTGGGTGTAAGTTGTTCCAGATTCCCTTCAATGAACTCGTACATGGCACAAATGTACAATGTTCACCAACTGCGCGCGGCGCATAAAAAAAGGCCGCCAGGAATCCTGACGGCCCGAGTATCCATAAAGCTGTGTTTACATCTGCTGCAACACTTCATTCATAGCGCGCACAGCAGCGGCACTCTTTTCAAACAATGCCTGTTCGTTGGCATCGAGGGAAACATCCACAATTTTTTCCCATCCATTTTTGCCAATGATTACCGGCACGCCCAAACAAATATCGTTTTGTCCATACTCGCCTTCGAGCTTCACGCAGCAGGGGAACAATTTCTTCTGGTCGCAGATGATGCTTTGCACCAACACGGCAACAGAAGCACCCGGAGCGTACCAGGCGCTGGTGCCCAGCATCCCTGTAAGGGTTGCACCGCCAACCATCGTATCTGCTGCAACCTTGGCAAGCGCATCGGCTTCAATGAATTGTGATACAGGAGCTCCGTTGTAAGAAGCCAGGCGTGTTAATGGAATCATGGTGGTATCACCGTGACCGCCAATCACCATGCCGTTCACATCACTGGCGGGTGCTTGCAGCGCTGTGCTGAGGTAATGTTTGAAGCGACTGCTGTCCAAAATACCGCCCATGCCAATGATGCGGTTTTTGGGCAAACCTGTTGCCTTCAGCGCCAGGTAAGTCATGGTATCCATCGGATTGCTCACCACGATGATGATGGCATTGGGAGAATGGGTCAGCACCTGCTCGGCCACCTGCTTCACAATGCCGGCATTGATGCCGATCAGCTCTTCGCGGGTCATGCCGGGTTTGCGGGGAATACCGCTGGTGATTACCACCACGTCGCTGCCCGCAGTTTTGCTGTAGTCGTTCGTGCTGCCGGTAATTCTGGTATTAAAACCGTTCAGCGTTGCAGTTTGCATCAAGTCCAGCGCTTTGCCTTCTGCAAAGTTTTCCTTGATATCAAGCAATACAACTTCTGAAGCGAAATCCTTCATGGCAATGTACTCCGCGCAACTTGCGCCAACATTGCCTGCCCCGATGATACTGATTTTGGCCATTGATGTAATCTGTTACAGGCCGCGAATTTAGGCAAGCGGAAGGGATAGAACAGACAAGGAAAACTGACTTTTTGTGATTTTGGTCTGATGCTTGTTCGCGGTTCTTGGTTTGTTGATTTGCCAAGTTATAAACGGTTCGATTTCGGGGGGACTTATAAAAGGACCAGCCTGTAAAGATGGGAAGCTAGAAGCGCAGCAAGAGTGCAGTTAAACAGACAACTCCAATCCCAGTGTATTGCTATGAAATAGTGCGCCTGCCCAGCAAACTTGCGATGCGGGGAGGAGATCACCTGTAGCCCTTCGGCAAGCTCCACCGGGGCTATGCTCGGTACTTTCAGCCCGGGTCTCCATTCTGTCGCCCGGGACTCCCTACGGTCGCAGGATGACAGAGGCGTTGGAGGCAGGCGGGATATCCATGTTCTCTTTCAAAAGCAATAGCAAAAGGAACGGCCTAAAAGGATGAAAGGTGTTAAACGCAGTAAACAACCGCTAAATGCAAAGGAAGCTCCGAGCCTGCGAGGAGATCACCTGCCGCATTCGGTTGGTTACAAGAGTGCACCGTATCATCCTTTTCAGCCTTGATTTTTTGCTTACTTTTTCATCAAGGAAAAAGTAAGAGAGAAAAGGTGATTGCAATATGAACATACTTTAGATGAAATTCATTTCAAGTACGT
>JBDKIU010000124.1:0-6618 GCA_039796915.1 Bacteroidota bacterium
GGGGCGTTGATGGGTCAGGTCTGTTACCACCACATATAAATGCCGGAATTTTCGATCCGTTTTGGTCAGACTGTCCAATTGATGAAAGGTTAAGTCCGCTTTTCCGGTGCTGGATTCCAACACGCCTCCAATCCAGCTGTTGAGGCTGTGACCGCGGTAATAGCCGTAGTTCTTTCTCAACCGAATACCACCGCCCAGGATGGAAAAATGTCCGTCGTTGAATTTTTGAATGTTCAGTTCACCAATGAGCTTCCGCACGCCACTTACTGAATTTCCAGAGGCCAGCAAAGCAGCCTGTAACGCTCCCGAAGAAGTTCCGGCAATGTTTCTGATGCCGTCCAGCACCCGAAAACTGTCCAGCACCTGAAGCGCTCCGGTAAAGGCTATTCCGCGCACACCGCCTCCTTCAAATACCAGGTTTTGGTACGTTTGCGCGTGCACAGATACCGCTATGCCGAGCCCCAGCATGGTCATCATCAATCGTAATCGCTTCATGGCTTTTCGGTAAAATTAAGCCATTGTCTAAACTTGTGTACATGGTATGATGAACTGTGCATCTCCAATCATGTGCACGTTTCGCGAAAAGGTAAATTTGCAACATCATGGTTCAGCGTTGTTTATATTGTGCATACGAGGGCGTACTGATCTTTGTCCATGGTCACTATCAGTGCCAAAATTGTCGATCGAACATCATCCCATGCTGCGATGGTGCCTGTCCAGACGAGTATCTTGAAGTTTCGCCTGCAAGTACAGCTGCCATTTCTCCCAACGTTATCGAGCAGGAAACAACTACGCATGTTGGGAATCCAGTTCAGTATGCTTTGTTCGAAGGGTTTTAACGCGCTAAAACAAGACCGTTTTTTTAGTCTCATGGAAGAGACAAGGAGTATTAAGTCTCATTGACGAGACAATTTTTACCCTGGCGCAAGATGAGGCGCTACGGTTCTGACATAAAAAAGGCCACCCGAAGGCGGCCTTTTTTCTTTAGATGTTTTATGGGCTGTTGTTTAGAATACACTCAGACGGGTTTCTTTGACACCGCCTTCATGCTCCAGACGAACTAAGTAAAGCCCGGGATTTAAACCGCTGCCTGAAAAAGAGAAGCGGTTGCTGCCTGATTCCATCTGACCTTTATACACCACGCGGATCAGTTTACCTTGCATGTCATACACTGCAAGCGTTCCGTAGCCGCTGATTCCTGATTGAAAGGATACCTGTACGTTTCCGCCGGAAATCGGGTTAGGGAACACATTCAAAGCACTCAGCGCATCGAGTTCATAGGCTTTGTTACTCAAGGCAAAGTCTGACCAGGTCAGGGCATCCAGTGCCAGCAATCCGGAAGCAGATATCTGATTGGAACCGTTTGGCGTCAGGAAAAAGGTAATGTCGGCGGTATCGGGATTCACGCCCGGGAACTGCGTATTGTACAAAGAGGTCAGGCCAATGGTTAACTGAGCCCAGTTAGAAACTGTGGTTGGGTTTAAGATGCCGCTGCTGCGCAGTATGGTGTCCTTGCCGCCACCGGTTTTGTCTTTCAGGAACAAAATGTTGAAACCCCAACTTTCGCCGGCCGCGGTTCCTGCAAAAAACATACTTGCGGCGCGCATGGAAACGGGGCGTTGGCTGAATGCAAACCTGTTGCGGATGAACCCAAGAGATCCTTGTGTTCCGCTGATGACGTTTCGAATGCCAATAAAATACTGTCCATCTGCCGGAACTCTGGTTTCGGTGCCGTTGGTGGTGTTTACGTTCAGGGATGCCAAACGCAGCAAACCATTTCCTACCCAGCCGCCACCAATGGAAATGCTTGTTCCTGAGCCAGTCCAGGTTTCAAAATCGCCGTTGGGCAGCAGTTGCGCCGATGCCATGGAACCATGCATCAATAATCCAATAAAGGCTAAATGTTTGTAGCTTCTTTTCATACCTCAAAGTTAAACCAACATCATGCCGACATAATCCGGCCGGCGTAATTATTTTCGCGACGTGGCCATACGGATCAAAACGCCCGAACAAATTGAAGGGATCAGGCAAAGCTCAATTTTGGCTGCCCGAACCCTGAAATTCCTCGAACCTCATGTGCAACCCGGCGTTCGTACTTCCGATCTCGATGCGTTATGTGAACAGTTTATCCGTGATCATGGCGCAATTCCGGCTACCAAAGGTTATCATGGTTTTCCGGCTTCCTGTTGCATTTCACCCAATGAAGTGATTTGTCATGGAATTCCCGGGCCTTACGTTCTGAAGGAAGGAGATATTGTAAACATCGACGTTACAACCATTCTCAACGGCTACTATGGCGATACCTGCCGGATGTTTTCAGTGGGAACAGTGAGCGAATATGCCGAGCGCCTGATGAAAACAACCCGTGAATGCCTGCGCATCGGGATGGAACAATGTGTTCCTGACAATCATTTGGGAAATATTGGTTACCACATCAATCAGCACGCCACCGCCCAGGGTTACAGCGTGGTGTTTGAGTTTTGTGGTCATGGTGTGGGCCTGGAATTTCACGAAGAGCCTGAAGTGTCGCACATTGCCAATAAAAATTCAGGTCCAAGGCTGAAACCCGGAATGATCTTCACCATCGAACCCATGATCAACGCTGGAAAAGCAAGGGCCAAAGTGGATAAGAAAGACGGTTGGACGGCCAGAACCATCGACGGTAAATTATCGGCACAATACGAGCATACCATCCTCATCACCGATTCAGGCTGCGAGGCGCTGACCGATGTGTTTGGTGATTTCTAAACGCCTAAAATGCCACAAGCTTTTTCGCAGGCAAGCTCTTCTGCGGCTTTTTTGGAATGGTTGATTTCGCTGATGATTTCCTTGGCATCTACGAACAGGCGCACTTTGTGTAATCGCTGGTTTTTACCCTGACTAACATCTTCCGACTCAAAACTGATTTTCTTCTGATTTTTCTGCGACCATTTGATCAGCTTCGCTTTATAGCTGATTTCCAAATCCATGATTTTTTCAAGATCGAGGTGCTGGTCAATCAGTTTCCGGCTGATAAACTGATGGGTTTTCCGGAATCCCAAATCAAGGTAAACTGCGCCAATCAGTGCTTCCAGGGCATTGCAGCCAACCACCTTCATGGCGTGTGGATTCCGCAGCACTTCCGGATGGATTTCCATATACTGAACCAGCCCGATTTTCTGTGCAAGGTGGCTTAGCTGACTTCTGCTTACAATTCGTGTACGCATTTCAGTCATAAATCCTTCTTCCCGGAAGGGATAGCGCTTGAATAAGATATCTGCTACAACAGCATCTAAAATGGCATCACCCAGAAACTCCAGACGTTCATTGTCGTTTTCACGTTTCCCTTTCCGAGCATCCTTCAATACCAGCATGGAGCTGTGCCGAAGTGCTTCACGGTAAATGGAGAGCTTGCGCGGACTTAAACCCGTGAGCTGTTTGACAAGTTGGATAAGTTGCCGATCTCTGGCAGAAGAAAATAACCGGTTGATTAAACCCACCGGCAATAGAAATCAGGGTTGGTACTTTTTGAAGATGACCGATGCGTTGTGACCTCCGAAGCCAAAAGTATTGCTTAACGCTGCACGAACTGTCCTTTTTTGGGCAGTATGGAACGTTAAATTCAATCCTTGATCAATTTCAGGATCATCGGTAAAGTGGTTGATGGTAGGAGGGATGATGTCTTCCCTTACAGCCATGATGCTTGCCACTGCTTCAATCGCGCCTGCACCGCCCAGCAAATGTCCGGTCATGCTCTTGGTGGAACTGATGTTCATCTTGTAGGCATGATCACCAAAAACAGCACGGATGGCTTTCAGTTCTGCAATGTCACCTAAAGGAGTTGAGGTGCCATGAACATTGATGTAGTCGATGTCGGTAAGATCCATTTCCGCATCTTCCAGTGCCATGCGCATCACATTCTGCGCACCCAGTCCTTCGGGATGCGGAGCCGTAATGTGGTAAGCGTCACCGGTCATGCCGCCACCTACCATTTCAGCGTAGATTTTGGCGCCCCGGGCTTTGGCATGTTCGTATTCTTCCAGAATCAGGCAGGCTGCACCTTCACCAAGCACAAAGCCATCGCGGTCTTTGTCGAAGGGCCTGCTGGCGGTCATGGGATCATCGTTGCGTTCGCTGAGCGCCTTCATGTTGTTGAAACCACCAACGGCAGCTTCGTTCACGCAGGCTTCAGAACCACCGGTAACGATAACATCAGATTTGCCCAGACGAATCAGGTTAAATGCGTCAATAATCGCGTGTGTAGAAGTGGCACATGCAGAAACAACACCGTAATTAGGCCCTCTGAATCCATGTTGAATGCTGATGTAGCCGGAGGCTATATCAATAATCATTTTAGGAATGAAGAAAGGACTGAATCGCGGTGTGCCGTCACCTTTTCCATACTCCAGAATTTCCTGGCTGAAGGTGGTAAGTCCACCAATTCCGGAACCCCAGATAACGCCTACGCGGTCTTTATTGATGGAATCATTTAAGATTCCTGCATCATGGATGGCTTCTGAGGCAGTAACCAGGGCATAATGCGTGAACGGGTCCATCCTGCGGACTTCCCGTTTGTCAATAAACTCAGCGGGGTCAAAATTTTTGACCTCACAGGCAAATTGTGTTTTGAATTTTGAGGCATCAAAACGGGTAATGGGGCCCGCACCGCACACGCCGGTCTTCAACGCATTCCAGAAATCTGGAAGGTTGTTTCCTAATGGCGTAAGAGCCCCAATACCAGTAACAACTACCCGGCGGAGTTGCATGCGAAGATTTTACTTTGCGTTTTCTTCGATGTATTTAACTGCTTCGCCGACAGTTTGGATTTTTTCAGCCTGATCATCGGGAATGGCGATATTGAATTCCTTTTCGAATTCCATAATCAGTTCCACGGTATCGAGTGAATCAGCACCCAGATCATTGGTGAAGCTGGCCTCCATGGTTACTTCACTTTCTTCCACCGAGAGCTTGTCTACGATGATGGCCTTTACTTTGTTTGCTACGTCTGACATTTTGAGTTGTTTTCGGATTTAGCGGCTGCAAATAAACAATTTTTTGTCCTTACCAATCAAGTAGCAACAAACGCTTTTTCTCATCTTTGTGCTCAGAAACAGTAAATGGCCAAGAAAAACCTGCTGAATTTCCATGCGCAGCCCCCAGAGGTATTGGCTTTGTTCACTTCTGAACGGCTTTATCGGGTGGCCTGGAAATTGAACGAAACTTTTGGCATTCACCTTGAATTGGTGGTGGAAAACGAGAAAAATCGCTTCCTTCCACCTTCAGGAACGCATGAAAGACATGCTTTTGCAGACCCCAATGATGCCCTCGGTGGCTTTTTAATTGCCAATAAAGGCTCTCATGGTTTGTTGTACCAAACCAAACCCCTGGCAGATTACTTTCTTACCTGGAAATGCGCAGAGATGCATGATCCCATACGCGCATCTCTGGATCTGCTCAGGAATGATCCATTCTTCAGGGCTTCTTACCTGTTTCCGCAGGAAATGCTGAAAACGCAAGTGTTCCTTTCTTTGTTTAACCGTTGAACAACCCATGTATCGCCATACATTCAATAAAACCAAAATCATCGCCACCATTGGCCCTGCAACCAGCAGTTACGAAAATTTAAAGTCCATCATAGAAGCAGGAGTGGATGTGTGCCGTCTGAATTTCTCCCATGGCAGTCATGAAGTACACCGCACCGTGCTGGAAACCGTGCGCCGAATCAATAAAGAACTCAATGCCAACGTTTGTCTGCTCCAGGATCTTCAGGGTCCAAAGTTGCGCATCGGAAAAGTTCAGGGTGATGCCCTCGAACTGGTTCAGGGTGCTTCTTTGCTGGTTACTTCCCTGGAATGCCTGAGTACACCTGAAAAGTTGTTTGTGAGCTACGAAAACCTGGGCCGCGATACGCGCCCCGGAGAGCGCATCCTCATGGATGATGGGAAAATAGAACTGCGCATCCTGGAAGTGCTGGATGAACAACATGTGCGCGTGGAAGTCGTTCAGGGTGGCGTACTCACATCCAACAAAGGATTCAACCTTCCCGAAAGCCACCTCACGGTTCCTTGTCTTACGGAAAAAGACATCGCCGACCTCGAATTCGGTTTGGCTATGGATGTGGAATGGGTGGCGCTGTCGTTTGTACGCAAACCGGAAGACATCATCGAACTGAAAGAACGAATTGCCGCCGCCGGCAAGAAAACACGTGTCATCGCTAAAATAGAAAAGCCGGAAGGTGTTGCCAATATTGACGACATCATCAAGGTGACCGACGGTATTATGGTGGCCCGCGGAGATCTGGGTGTGGAAGTGCCCCTGCAAAAAGTTCCACTCATCCAGAAGTCCATCGTGGAAAAATGCATCGCCGCAGGAAAGCCGGTCATCATTGCCACCCAGATGATGGAAAGTATGATCACCAATTCCATGCCTACACGGGCGGAAATCACCGATGTGGCAAACGCCGTACTCGATGGTGCCGATGCCGTAATGCTCAGCGCTGAAACTTCCGTGGGCAAATTCCCGATTCGCGTGGTAGAAGTCATGGAACGCATCATCGGCGATGTGGAAGCCGACCGTCGCGTTTATTACAAAGGGCAGAGGCCAACGCCTTCCAGTCCTTCGTTCATCAGCGATGAAGTG
>JBDKIU010000125.1:0-4104 GCA_039796915.1 Bacteroidota bacterium
TATCCAGATACGCAAAAACGCACAGCTGGGATTTTGGCGATGGAGGCGGAAGTACCGACCCCAATCCCCAATACAGTTTCCGCGATACCGGCACCTATCTGGTACGGCTTATCGTGCGAAACGATATTGGCTGCGCCGACACCATGGTAAAACCATTAACCATACGCAACGTGTACATGATGTCTGTTCCGAACTCCTTCACACCAAATGGCGACGGACTAAACGATGTGTATAAACCCACCATCATTGGCCACAAGTGGATGCACTTTGAAGTATACAACCGCTGGGGTGCGCTGATGTTCCGTGGCGACGATAAAAACGGCTGGGCTGGCCTGTTTGAAGGCCGGCCTGCCCCCGATGGAGTTTATGCGGTGAAGGTTTTTGTGAAGGATTGGGAAGACAAAACCCATTTCGAGCGTGAAACCATCAGCCTGATACGCTGACAGGTTTTTTCCAACTGCGGCGGTGGTTTTCGAACAACCACCAGAACGGCCTTCGCCTGCGGAGCACCCTGAAATTCCGTCCCACGTAATAACCGATGTGGTTGATGGCCTCATCCGGGTCGTCGGTGAGGAGTACAAGTTTGAGGTCGTCGGCAGAAATGGTTCCTTCCACAACCATGTCGTTGAGCGCGGTCCACATTTCTTTGTAATAATCCTTTCCCATCAACACAATCGGGAAGTCGCGGATGCTGCGCGTTTGCACAAGTGTAAGGGTTTCAAACAGTTCATCCATGGTGCCGAAGCCGCCCGGAAGCACCACAAATCCGTAGGAATACTTCAGCAGCAAAACCTTCCGCACAAAGAAGTAGCGGATGTTCACCTGTGTGTCCATAAACGGATTGGGTTCCTGTTCCATCGGCAGAACGATGTTTACGCCCACGCTGCGGCCATCGTTTTCGGCAGCGCCGCGGTTGGCTGCTTCCATGATTCCCGGCCCGCCGCCGGTCATGGTGGTAAAACCAGCGTTGGCAATGGCAGCACCGGTTTTTCGGGCCATCTCGTAATAAATATGGCCGTTTTTATAGCGCGCAGAGCCAAAAACGGTAACGCAGGGGCCAACGAAGTGCAGGGTGCGGAATCCTTTGATGAACTCCCACATGACCTTAAAGGCGAACAAGAACTCGTAGCCGCGGCTGCGCGCACCTTCAAGGTAAATTTCTTCTTCTGGTCCGGAGGGTTTGGGAATCACATTCATGGTTATGTTTGCAAAGAACGGGGAGGGAACAGGAAATTATGTGCTTTGGAAGCTTGCGTCGGATGGGAACTTCTTTTTTGTGTGTGCTCGGATGCCTGCATGGATCTCTGGCTGCGCAGGATACTGTGTGGGCGCGAAACTTCATCGAGGAGTTGTGCAGCAGGAAGCTGGCCGGAAGAGGTTATGTGAACGATGGAGCCCTGAAAGCTTCAGCTTTGCTGGAAGCGCAACTGCAAAAGGCCGGCGCACTTCCCTGGAAGGGCAGGTATCATCACGATTTTTCCATTTCTGTAAATACCATACCCGAAGTTGCGGTGCGCTGGGATGGTCGCACGATGAAGCCCGGAATCGATGTTCTGGCGGATGCAGCATCGCCTTCATGGAAGGGTAGCCTGTCGCTGAGGAAATGGAGCTGGGCAGATACACTTTACTATCCCAGGGGTCCTTGGCGTTCACTGGGTACTGTTCCCGCCGTTCCCGAAGCCATGCTCAGCCACCCTATATGGGGCAAGCGTATTTCAGCGTTGCGCGCACAACATCCGGTTCCGGTTTGGGTGAATCTGGTTCCCCGCCTGCCGGCCTGGGGCGTCGCTGCTGAAACGGCATCCCGGGTGGTGTTGTGGCTGCGCGAAGACAAAATGCAGCACGACGGCAGGTTGGAAGTGAACATCGAACATCACTACCGGGCCAGTCAGCTTTGCCGGAATGTGCTGGCGTATATCCCCGGCACGCGTCAGCCGGATTCTCTGTTGATGCTTACCGCACATTACGACCATCTGGGCCGTATGGGGAAGGCTGTTTTTCCCGGTGCCAACGACAATGCGTCCGGCGTGGCCATGGTGCTTGATCTGGCGCGTGATTTGGCGAAAAATCCTTTGCCTTACAGCGTGGTGGTGGTTTTTTTTGCTGCTGAAGAAGCCGGATTGCTGGGTTCTGCTGCCCTGATCCGCGACCAGATTTTACCCTTGAACCGCATTCGTTTTCTGTTGAACCTGGACCTGATGGGCACCGGTGAACAAGGCATGACGGTGGTAAACGCCAGCGTCTTTCCCCGTGAATTTCAGCTGTTGGACAGTTTGAACAAGCAGCATCGCCTGCTTCCATCCATTCAGAAGCGGGGGAAAGCTGCCAATTCCGACCATTATTTTTTCACGGAAGCCGGAGTGCCGTCTTTCTTTGGTTACCTCGCCGGCCCCAGGCCCGCGTATCACAGTACCGATGATGTTCCGCAAACCTTAACTTTGCATGGATACGCGAACACTTATACTTTGTACCGCATGTTTTTAGCACAAATCGCAGGAACGGAATGATTCTGGGCCCACTCATCAGCTGGTACTTCAGGCAGCGCATCAACAGCCTTGAAGATGTTTTGTATCACCCACTGGATACGCAGGAACGTATGCTGCAAAACCTGCTGGAGGCAGGACGCTACACAGAGTTTGGCCGACAATATGAGTTTGCCGGCATCCAGAACTACGAGCAGTTTAAAAAACGTGTTCCGCTGCAGGATTATGAATCGCTGAAACCCTACATCGAACGCACCATGGCCGGTGAACAGGGACTGCTTTGGCCCAGTGATATTTACTGGTTTGCCAAATCCAGCGGCACCACCAACGATAAGAGCAAGTTCATTCCCGTGAGTTTTGAATCACTGGAGGAATGTCATTTTAAAGGCGGAAGAGATGTGCTCACGTTCTACTGCGCTTCCTTCCCCGAAACCAAGATTTTCGAAGGCAAGAACCTGCTGATTGGCGGCAGCCACAGCGTGAACCAGCACAATGAAAATTCGTGGTATGGCGATTTGAGCGCGGTGTTGATGAACCACATGCCTGTGTGGGCCAGCTACCTGAAAACTCCAGATTTGTCCATTGCCTTGATGGAACATTGGGAAGAAAAGCTGGAAAAAATGGTGGAAGCCACCATCAACGAGCACGTGACCAGCATTTCCGGTGTGCCTACCTGGACCTTGGTACTGTTTCAGCGCCTGTTGGAAAAAACGGGCAAAAAGAACATCCGTGAAATTTGGCCAAACCTGGAATTGTATATCCATGGCGGGGTGAGTTTTGTGCCCTATTACGATCAGTTTGACGCGCTGATTCAGGGTTCTGGAATGCGCTACCTGGAAACCTACAACGCCAGCGAAGGATTCTTCGGCATTCAGGATGTTCCGGGTGCCCGGGAAATGCTGCTGATGACGGATTATGGAGTGTTTTTTGAATTTATTCCTGTCGACAAACTGGATCAGGACGAGCCACCCGTTTATCCTTTGGCCGAGGTTGAAGCCGGCGTGAACTACGCTGTGGTCATCACCACCAACAGTGGCTTATGGCGCTATCAGCTGGGCGATACCATCACCTTCAGCAGCGTGTCGCCCTATCGGTTTACCATCAGCGGCAGAACGCGTTTGTTCATGAACGCCTTTGGCGAGGAGCTGATGATTGACAATGCCGACCGGGCCATCACACAGGCCTGCGCCGCCACGGGGGCTCTGGTACGGGAATATACCGCAGCTCCGGTGTACATGAGTTCTTCAGAGCCGGGCCACGAGTGGCTGGTAGAATTTGAACGTGCGCCCGATGACCTGCAACGATTCACCGAGGTATTAGATCAAACCTTAAAATCCTGCAACAGCGATTACGAGGCAAAGCGGCAAAAAGATCTTGCCCTGCGCATGCCTAAGGTACGCGTGGTTCCTGAAGGCGTGTTTCATGCGTGGATGAAACAAAGAGGAAAATTGGGCGGCCAGCATAAAGTGCCGAGGTTGTCCAACGACCGTCGTTTTGTGGAAGAAATTCTTGGCCTGTTTCAGCCTGCGCAGCAGCGCGGTTAATCGTTCTGGTATCCGAATTCGCGCAGGTAGTTTTCCTTGTCGCGCCAATCTTCCCGAACCTTCACGCGTACATCCAG
>JBDKIU010000126.1:0-12493 GCA_039796915.1 Bacteroidota bacterium
GGTTAAATTGCTCACTCAGGATACCATCAATCTGCCGGTGATGGTAATTCGTCCGTTTCCAACAAGGGCAGCATTTGACCACGTTTTTGTTCATCGTGATATTCCAGATGATGAACTGGAACGTGCACGGAAAAATCTTGAAGCTGAAGAACTGAAAGAACAGATGCGTTTGAAGCAGGCAGACGCAAGGCAGAGCTATCAGGCTTTGATGCAACAAAGGGCAAATTTGCTTTACTATCAGGGACAGGCACCTCCCATGAACATCATGAGTCCGCTGGCCTGGTCTCAGTTTTTTGAAGCCTGGAAACGAGGTGATTTCAAAAGAAAAAAGAAAAAGTAAATCAGTGCTCCTCCGGCCTGCCCAGGATTAGCCCTTTTCTGAATTTTTCTTCTTCCAACAGTTCTTCCTCTGAAATGGTGATGTCTGATGCTATTTGTGGCAAATCGGGCTGTCCTGCATTTATCCAGGCAGTGAGCCAAAAAGCCGCCACCAATTGGATGCTCTGCCGAAACCTTCGCTCCAC
The DNA here is from genome assembly GCA_039796915.1 of Bacteroidota bacterium. GTDB lineage: Bacteria > Bacteroidota > Bacteroidia > NS11-12g > UBA955 > REEB481. The sequence continues at coordinate 525 of JBDKIU010000126.1, forward strand.
CATTCCATTCATGGATGCATCATAGGCTTGGCAAAACGCGGGTGCATACACCTTCACCAGCTGACTGCCTCTTGGTTCAAATGTGTACTTCGCATCTCCGGGAAATAAGGCTGTCAAAGCCTGCTCTTGTTCCAATACCGTGTCGGATGCCGCATAGCTTTGTTCCATCGCCATCCATATAGAATGCATGGGTTTATCCAGATACAAGGCCGTTCCCGTGAGTAAATCATAGTCGTGCAGAAATAATTCCGGAATTCTCGATTCCCAAAGGCCATGAATCCCGTGTTGATTGGTTCTTTGGCCGTTGTAATTTCCGCAAGCATGCAAGGGTACATGTGCATCCGCAATGTAATGACCAAGGTCGGCAGACAGTTTCAGGATCTTAGCTATATCTTTTTCTTTAAACGCATCCGTCAACCTGTACAACATCAAATGACAGTGCCAGGGTACAATGCCGTGCGCCTTTAAGGTATCTTCTCCATAGGCTGAAACCGCCTCATTCCACCACATCGGAAGGGTGTCCAAGGGTGCAACATGTTCGTAGCGGTCGCAATCGAGATAATGCCTGCACGCTTCATCCGCGATGGCATACCTCCGTTTATCGGCATCCACAGCATGCTGACCAACATAGTCTAAATGGTTCTTATAGAATCCAAAAAGCGGCGGAGGTAAACAAAATACCGCCAGCCTGTTGATTTGGGTATGGCCATAAAATCCCCAGGTCCAACCTTCGGGAAGGTTTATCAAGACCAGTGCCAGCACCAAGAATCGCTTCAACAACATGTTATTTCAGCGCATGTTTATACATCTGAATGGCATTCTGAAAGCCAAAATATAAAGCATCACAAACCAGCGCGTGCCCAATGGAAACCTCTTGCAGCCCTGGAAGATTTGCGGCCAGATAGGACAGATTCTCTAGATCCAGGTCGTGGCCGGCATTGAGGCCCAGGCCAAGTTCGGTCGCTTTTTCAGCCGCAAGGATGTAAGGCAGCAGTGCTTGTGGACCATCCACAGGAAAATTGCTTGCATAAGCCTCTGTGTACAACTCAATCCGGTCGGTGCCTGTTTTTGCTGCGGCTTCTACCTGCACAGGGTCAGGATCCAGAAACAGACTGCTGCGAATGCCTGCAGAACGGAAGATGTTCAGTGTGGATGTAAGAAAGTCTTTGTGTTTAATGGTATCCCATCCCGCATTGGAAGTCAGCACATCCGGCGGATCAGGAACCAGCGTAACCTGAGCAGGCTTAACCCGCAGCACCAATTCAATGAAATCGGGTGAGGGATATCCTTCGATATTGAATTCTGTGCTTAGCACTTCTTTCAGTGCGTACACATCGCTGTAGCGGATGTGTCGCTGATCTGGCCGCGGATGTACGGTGATTCCGTCTGCGCCATACATTTCGGCATCCAGTGCAGCCTGAACTACGTCCGGACGCTTGCCGCCTCTTGCATTCCGCAGGGTGGCGAATTTGTTGATGTTTACACTCAGTTTTACCATGTCAGAAACTCCATTTGATCATCCCGCTCAGCGTTTTTGATTCCTGCCCGCGACCTTCATTCAAATCTGAGGAAAATCGCATGTATAAATCGCAACTGCGCGAAATCTTTTTCCGCAGCATCACATATAAGCTGCTTCCATTTCCATAAAATCCCTGCACATTGAATACATAGGGAAGGTCGCCTTCGAAGGCGTAAATCCGGCCCAGATAATCTCCTACATCATAGAAACTCAGACGTGCCGAAATTCGGTACCCACGGACCGGCTTGTTCATCTGAACTTCATGAAACAGCAAACTCCCCCATTGCCTTGCCCGTCCTTCCACAACTGGCGTTGCACATTCAAACCTTGTGGAAAATGAAAGGTTTTTTCCCGCCGGATAATCAGCATGGAATCGCAGGCGCTTCACACTCAGCACCGATGGGGCATCTATCGGCAGCAGTGAAGCAGAAATGTTACGGGCTTGTGTTGTTTCACGGTATCGGAGGTACAGGAATATTTGTTTTCCCCGCGCATAGTTCAGCTCTGCGAGCCAGGAACCACCCGTGGATGGACTTGAAACCTGATAGCGCAACCAGTTCGATTTCCAAATGTCTTTATAACAAAGGAAGCCAATGTTTTTCCTGATGCGCCACTGTGCGCCAAGGTAGCAGCCCTGTTCATTGCTTTGATTGTTGCCAAATCCGATGGACATCGGATTGTTGAAGGTCTGGTCGTAATTGCGGTACAATAGAGAAACGTCCAGGTTTTGCGCCAGGCTCATCAGCAAGCCTACAACACTGCCCAATGATTTGTTTGCTCGTTCCGGATTGCGCACCTGTTCGAAAAACAGATGTATGTTTCTCAGCGTGTAATCACCATAAACGGAAAGCAATCGGGCAGGACTATTCTGACGGCTGAACCAATGATATAAATGGTTGCCTGAATTGTTCATGCCTGGGTTGAAGTCGTGTTTATAACTTACCCCCAAAGTGCCTGCTTTGAATTTCTTTTCCATGGCCATGGCAAACATGGGCATGCTGAATTGATTTCGGGATGCAATTTCCTTTCTGTTCCGATGCAATCCGGAGTTGAAAAAGTCGGCTATCAAGCCTTCCTCCAATTGGGTACTGTCGTTGATCCGCAACCCATCTTGCTTGTTGTTGGAATACATCAAATGGAGGCTCCAATTGTTCTTCACCCATTGAGCTGCCACCCCGCGAAAAAACCGCACTTCGTTCACAGAACGGTAAGGTCGGATACCGGTCCGCGTGCGTTTGATGCTCATCACATTTGCCGACTGGCTGAATGCAAGTCCGCTGCCCAGCAGCAAACCCTGACCGAAAGCGGCATGGTAATCGCCAATAATTACCCTGTTAAATGGTCCAATTTGTTCAATGGCCAGATGCCCGGACAGGAAATCGGGTCCATTGCTTTGCCACCAGGGCTCGCCCGGATCTTTTTCAGCTGTGAGGGCCAGGCTATAAACTCCGGTCTTGTAGTACCTCAAACGTAAGCTCGACCTAATTGGATCGCCAAGGAATGCACGATCTCTGTTTACGCCGGTGTCTTTCAGCTCAAACCGTGGATCCAGATTTCCTTGTTGGAACCATGTGTAGCTCAGGGCTTCCACGGAACCCTGGTTCCAGTACGTTTTCAGGTTTTTCCACCCGCGTTCGCCCATGGTTTCCAGACGTATAAAGGGCTGCAGGGCAGTAATAAGTTCCCTGCTGAATCCTTGAATCAGCTGTAGTTCATGTACATGCACCAGTGCGCCAAACTTCCTGCGATGTTCTATCAAGCCAAGTACAAGTTGTGCATCTAACAACGGGCAGGCCAGCAATTCATCGATGCCTGCGCGGTTGATGTTGATGGGCTGTTGATACAAGGCACTCAATTCATCGCTGATTTCTGTAAAATCGGCGCCACTGCCTTGTTGTTCCAGAAACCGTTCGAGGTAGTTCCGCAGGTCATCCGGTATCTGTGCTTTTGCAGGTTTTATGCTGAACATGAAAGGAATCACCACCGCACAAAGCCATCTCAGGAGATTCCTGATCAACGGCTGTTCATAGGTTCCCGCCATGATTTACCAATTACAGGAAGCACTGAAATGAGGGCTGAATCCCAGCGAAGCATGGTAGCCGGCCGCACATTCTATGGTAATGTATCGCTTGCGCCAAACCGCGCCAAAGCTCAAGGGTTCAGGGCCGTTGCTGGTGCCGGCAAGAAAGGTGAAGGTTCCATAACGGTACCAGAGGCCTCCACGCAGGATGCTTCGGTTCGGATAGTCGCCGTAGCGCGCATGTACTTCGCCCATCAATCCGGCCTGCTTGCTCACGCGATGCCGCACGCCCGCCCGAAAATGCGCAGTACCCTGATGCTGAGCAGTAAAATCGTTTTCCACCCTGCTCAGGTTACGCAGCCAATCAAGCAGCACATCCGTCTTTTTTCCGGCTTTTAAAGCCATGCCAAGTTGCAGGGCGGGTTTTCCTTGCTGTTGATAGCTGCCCGTCATGAATGCTTTTTGGTAGTGCAGGCCCATGCCAAGGGTGAGCAGTTCACTGATTCTTCCGGCCAGTTGAAGGCGCAGCTCCTGTCGGTTCAGGTACATGCTTCCTGTGCGGTTCCATAAAATGCCCACGCGCAGCGATTTTATGCCCGTGCTGAATCCCAGCGAAGCGCTGCTCAATCCGCGTATTCCAAAGAAATTCCTGTATTCACTGAACAGGGCACGGGTGCTGTCCCAGCGCCCGGAGGCTGGACTATTGAAAATTCCAATGGCGCCCGGAGCCTGCAGCGAACCCAATCCGCTCAAGGCACGCGATGTTGCGCCAACCGGAGCTTGTGCATTGCCGGTGGTTAAGCCAAAAACAGGAAAGGGGAAAAGTAGGATGAACTTAGGGTTGATCAATTTCATCCTTAAGGGCAAGAAGCTTTTCACGAAGTACGCGCAACCGTTCCAGCAATGAAGCCTGGATTTCTTCCTGAACGGCTGGCTTAGATAAGTGTTTCCTGACGCCTTCAAGGGTATAACCCTTGGTGCGGGTAAGGTAGATGATTTGCCTGATCAGGCTGATGTGGTCTTTGGTGTACAGACGTTCCCCACGCCGGTTTTTTACGGGTTTTAATTTGGGGATTTCCTGTTCCCAGAAACGCAACATGCTTTGGGTAACGTTCAACATTCCGGCAACCTCGCTGATCCGGTAAAATGACTTCTCCTGATGCTCGTCTCCCATAGCTTATTGAACGTCAAGAAAAACCTTCGAATCGCTGTCTATGTTGGTGTACTTTTCAAACAGGAAGTCCAGGTATCTGGTCTGCCCTGAATCCAACTGCAGCCGGCTGCTGGTTCTGCCGATTTCCTGTCCTTTGACATCCTGCACCCTGACGGAAATCTGCAGATCTGTTTTGCCCGAAGCAATGAAGTAAATGCTCAGTTTGTTGTCTGTGCCTTCACCATCGCTGCCAATCAGTGTTTTGCCCAGCTTCAGTCCCGTTTCTGTAAGCTGCGGCGACAGTTCCGGTTTGATGTCCAGCGCCTGTTCAACGCCGGAACCCACATGTTGTGCAATTGAACCTGCTGCTTTTCCGGCGGTTTCAGCGCCACTTTCGATTACGTCTCCAACCCGATGGCAGGAGGCAAAGAATGAAATTCCGAAGAAGAAAATAAAACGATACATAAATGATTAGTCAAATGATTTGGTAGTTTTTGATGCTTTTTGAAGCATGCGCGCGTAGTCGCTGTCGCTTAAGTCATTGAAGTAGAAAAACGCCGGATTGAGGGGATGGTTGTTTTTTCGAACCTCGTAGTGGAGGTGTGGACCCGTGCTTTTTCCGGTATTCCCGACAAAGCCGATCAATTGTCCGCGAACAACCTTTTGTCCGCTGCGCACTTTGAATCCGCTCAGGTGGGCGTACAAGGTGGTGTAGCCGTAGCCGTGGCTGATGACAATGTGGTTTCCATAACCCCATTCATCCTGTCGGATCTGCTGCACCGTTCCATCTCCGGTCGCTACCACATGTGTTCCGGGGGGCGCGGTGAAGTCCATGCCTGCGTGGAATTTCGTGGTATGGTAAAAAGGGTCAATGCGATAGCCGTAACCACTGGCCATTCGTTCCAGGTCTTTGTTGGCTACAGGTTGGATGGCCGGAACGCTGTTCAGGAGCGCATTTTTTGCCTTCACCATCTTTTCCAGCTGCTCATAAGACCTTTGCTGGCGTTCGGCGAGGCGGCTTAACTGGTCGAGTTTGGAGCGCAGGGATGCAAGCAAAGCGCCTTCTGGCATTTTCAGCAATTCCGCGTAGGCATTGATTTTTTCTTCGTCCGGTTTTAGTGGTTCGGCCTCGTAAATCATGCGGTAAATGCCGTTGTCGCGCTCGGCCAGCTCATTCATCTTGCGGTCAAGTTCGGCAACGTGCTGGCTGATGGCCTTCATCTGATTCTTCATCTTCTTGTTGGCATCCATCAGCGCTGCCTCGCGCGGTGTTGCCAGGGTTCTGGCGAAAATGAAAGAAAGTCCAATGCCAATTACAGAAGCGAGGGAAAGAAACCCAAAGGCGCGCCAAACCAGCATCGGAATGTTGGTGTGCACCTTTTCAAAGCTCAGGCTTTTCGGGTTGAAGAAATATTTGGTTTTCTTTGCCACTCGCGGACGTGTGGGTAATTTTGCCCCCATTGCAAACTTAAGGCAAAACGAGTAGTTTCCTTTCAACAAGAAATGAGTTTAAGCGCAGCACAAATCCGACAAACCTTCCTCGACTTTTTCGCATCCAAAGGCCATCATGTGGTTCCTTCGGCGCCGATTGTAGTCAAAAATGACCCAACCCTCATGTTCACCAATGCGGGCATGAATCAATTCAAAGACCTTTTTCTGGGAAATGCCGCCGTGGTGCACCCACGCGTGGCCGATACACAGAAATGCCTGAGGGTAAGTGGCAAGCATAACGACCTCGAGGAAGTAGGTGTGGATCATTACCACCACACCATGTTTGAAATGCTGGGCAACTGGAGCTTTGGCGATTACTTCAAGCAAGATGCCATAGCCTGGGCCTGGGAGCTGCTGACCAACGTGTATGGTATGGATCCGGAACGTTTATACGTAACTGTTTTTGAGGGCTCTGAGGAAGATCAGATTCCTTTTGATCAGGAAGCCTACGACCGTTGGTCGCAATTCATTGCGCCGGCACGTATCGTAAACGGAAACAAAAAAGACAATTTCTGGGAGATGGGCGATACAGGCCCCTGCGGTCCCTGTTCAGAAATCCATGTTGACCTGCGAAGCGCCGAAGAACGAAGCGCCCTCGATGGCCGAAATCTGGTGAATACCGGTCATCCCGAAGTGATTGAAATCTGGAACCTGGTGTTCATGGAGTTCAACCGCAAAGCCGATGGCAGCCTTGAAAAGCTTCCGGCCCAGCATGTGGATACAGGTATGGGTTTTGAACGGCTTACCCGCGCCCTGCAAGGAAAAAGCAGCAATTACGATACCGATGTGTTTCGCGGAATTATGGAGGCTACGGCGCAACGTTCCGGAAAGCAATACGGCGGCAGCGATCTTCCTGCAGATATTGCCTTCAGGGTGATTGCCGACCACATCCGTGCGGTAGCATTTTGTATTGCCGACGGACAATTGCCGTCCAACAACGGCGCCGGATATGTTTTGCGTCGGATTCTGCGCAGGGCCGTGCGCTACGGTTACAGCTATCTTGGCCTTGAACAGCCGTTCTTTCATGAACTGGTGCAGGTGCTGGCTGCCGAAACAGGCTCGTTTTTTCCCGAACTGCGCGCCCAGGAACAGTTTGTGGCAAGGGTCATTCGCGAGGAAGAAGTTTCTTTTTACCGCACACTTTCCAGGGGTATGGAAATTCTGGAGCGTTATATGGCGGAAGGCAATGAAACCATCGATGGCGATACCGCTTTTGAACTGTACGACACCTATGGCTTCCCCTTAGACCTTACCCAGCTGATTGCCAGGGAACGCAATATGCACGTGGATTTGGACGGATTTTCGCAGCGCCTACAAGAGCAAAAGCGCAGATCCCGCGCAGATGCATCCCGTGAAACCGGCGACTGGAACTACGTTTTTGAAGACGGAGAAGAAGATTTTATCGGGTACGATTTTCTGGAAGCCCAAGTGCGCATTACCCGCTGGCGTGAAATCAGTGCCAAGGGTAAAAAGCAGGTTCAGGTAGTGCTCACCGGCAGTCCGTTTTATGCAGAAAGTGGTGGTCAGGTTGGTGATACCGGAACGCTTACTGCGGAAGACGGTTCTGTGGTGCATGTGCTGGATACCGTTAAAGAAAATCAATTACATATTTGTCTGCTGGACCGTTTGCCACAGCAGCCCGAACGGGTGTTTACCGCTCGCGTGGATAAAGACAAGCGTATGGCCAGCGCGGCCAATCATTCGGCCACCCACCTGATGCACGCTGCACTGAAAAAGGTGCTCGGCGATCATGTCATGCAAAAAGGCAGTTTGGTGAATTCGGATTACCTGCGCTTTGACTTTTCGCATTTTGCCAAGCTGACTGACGAAGAACTGAAGCAAGTGGAACATATCGTGAATCGGGCCATCAGCCAGGCTATTCCTCTGGAAGAACGCAGGAATGTGCCGGTTGCCGAAGCGCTGGAAAGTGGAGCAACAGCGCTGTTTGGTGAAAAATATGGCGAAACGGTTCGCGTCATCACTTTTGGCGCTGATTTCTCCAGAGAACTTTGCGGTGGAACGCATGTACCCAATACCGCGGCCATCAGCATGTTCCGCATTACCGGCGAATCTTCAGTGGCGGCAGGCGTTCGTCGTATTGAAGCAGTGAGCGGGGCCGGCGCCTTTGCCTACCTCGGTCAGCAGCAGGAACAACTGGACCAGTTGCTTGAATTGTTGGGTCGTCCCGCCGATCCCATCGCGGCCCTGCAAAAGCAGCTCGATGAGCACGCGGTGCTGCGCAAGAAACTTGAAGCCTTTGAACTGCAGCAAGTTCAGCAGGTGCAGTATTCCATCAAGTCTAAATTGCAGAAAGGCGTGAAGTTTACCTGGTTTGCCGAAAAGGTGGAATTGCCTCATGCCGAGGCGGCAAGAAACATTTGCTTCAACCTGATGCATCATCAGGGGCCTTCCATCGGTATGCTGGCGTTTGTGGCGCAGGAAAAACCCGGACTGGCCTTGTTTATCAGTGAAGATTTAGTGGCTGCTCATGGCTGGGATGCCGCGGCAATGGTTCGCGGATGGGCCAAACATATTCAGGGCGGCGGCGGAGGACAAAAGTTTTTTGCAACTGCCGGCGGTAAGCTCACATCTGGTCTGGACGCAGCACTGGAAGAAGCCAAATCCTGGCTGTCTGCGCAGGCTTAATCCTTGCGAATTACTGAAAGGGTGAATCAGGTTCTTTCGCTATTGCCCGATATGTAAGTATATCGGCAAGGCGAGGGAACCTTTTATTCAGCCATACTGCAAGTTTACCCTGAAGGGTCATCACCACGTAAAGCCGTTTTTTCTCCATCGCATCCAAAACGATGCGCGCAACTTCGTCGGGTTGCATCATGCGCGCTTCATCACGAGGTGTTTCGCCTTGCGCAGCTCCGGTGGAATTGAGCGCGGTCTTGCGGATGTTGGATGCAGTATATCCCGGACAGGCGATGAGTACATGCAAGCCTGTCTTCAGATTTTCACAACGCAAGGCTTCCAGAAATCCATGCATCGCAAATTTGGATGCAGAATAACCTGTGCGGCCTGGAAGTCCTTTGAAGCCGGCAATACTGCTGATGCCAACCACGCTGCCTTTGCGTTTCAGTAAATAGGGAAGCGCGGCATGCGTGCAATAAACGGTTCCCCAGAAATTGGTATCCATCACTTGCCGGATGACATCTACGTTCAGGTCGCGCAGCAAGGCGCGCATGCTGATTCCGGCGTTGTTGATGAGCACATCTATCTGGCCAAAGGTGGTTACGGTTTCATGAATAATTCGCCGGCAATCGGCCTCTATAGCAACATCAGCGATCGTTTCCAGCACCTCCGTGCCCAAATTCCTGCATTCCTGAGCTACTTCCGCAAGCTTGGCTGCATTGCGTCCGCTGAGGGTTAAACGGTATCCGCGTTTAGCAGCCTCTACTGCGAGTGCTGCACCAATTCCGGAAGATGCCCCGGTAATGATGCAAACAGCTTTGCCCTCAGGCATTGTTGCGCCACTTGATGCCGCAACCAACGGGTTGAACTTCCGGGAAGTCCACCTCAAGTCCATCCAGGCAATACTCCACGGCATCTTCCAGATAAACCTGCATCACCGCATGTTCGTTGTCCCAGGAGTCATCAATGGCTCCGTGGTAAACCAGTTCTCTGCGACTGTTAAACAGAAATACCTCCGGAGTGCGGGTCGCACCAAGGATTTTCAGATATTCCTGACGCTCGTCGTGCAAATATGGAAACGGAAGTCCCAGCTGACTTACCATGCGCTGCATTCCTTCCAGACTATCCTCGGGATATTGCGCGGCGTCATTTCCATTGATGGCCACCACCGCCAGATTGTCTTCCTCGTATTTCTTACACAGGTTGATCAGGCGTTGCCAGTAGGCACGGGCATACTTGCAGTGATTGCAGGTGACAATAATCAGAAATGCATGTTTATCTGCGAAATCAAAACTGGAATACATGGTGCCATTCGTGGCGGGCAGCTTGAAAGGGACGAGTTTTTCTCCAATATTCATATTTGCCTGTTTCGGTCTTCAAATATGCAGCCTTGTGCGGTTTTTTGCAGCATCAGTTTCCCTCTGCCTGCGCAGTGGAGCATTTTGTTCAGTGCTACTTCCGGGAATTGGGTTTGCGCGGCGCGGGTGTTCGGGCATCTCTGGCGCTTTCGGAAGAGCGGGCTTTCGTTCCGGTGCCTGAACGTGGCAAGGGAAGTAACAGGATGTCACCATCAACCGCGGTGCTGATATCGTTGCCTTCTTGTCTTTGGGTGAAGGGATCCTGCGATTGTGTTTCCCCGTGCCGGGTGATGGAATCATACTGAACCTGTGCCTTGTCGTATGCTTCGCGCAGGGTTGTCAGATGTGTGTTCAACGCATGCAGGGCAGAGTCAAAAGAGGCTATAGCCATTTTTCCCGCAAGGAATTTGGCAGCTGCTGTTTGGGTTGTTTCACTGCCCAGGCTGAGGGCTTCGCCAATGAATTTTCGTTTGGCGAATGCTTCCGCCAAACTCAGATAGTCCTTGACAAATGCATCGAACAAACGTTTATGTCCTTCCTCATGAATGCGCAGGGCTTTGGAGAAATTGTCCCAGGCGGTGCGTGAGGTTCGGGTCAGCTTTTTATCGAATTGCATGCGCTGATTCCACAGTGGAAGAATGATGGTGTCTGTCCAGAATACAGGTTCAGCACTTGGGGTGATTTCTACGCGCCAAACGGAGTGGGATTTTTTTTGTGAGCATTGGTTGGTAGCCAGTTCTTCTGCCGACTTTCCTTCGGCGCTGTGCCGCCAGAAGAGTCCTTTCATCTCCGGAGCTTCGATAAAAGCGCCTTGTTCGTTTGGAGCTTGTCCCAGTCTTTTCTGCGCCGCCTGATTCAGTGCTTCCATCACATCCGACATGTGCAGTCCGATTTTCGGCTCCAGGTCGAAGGAATAGCGTGTTACCTGTGAAATTCTGCTGATGCCATGTGTGCCGCCTGGATTTCCTCCGGGAACAGACCAGCTGCGCGGCCATGCGTTTTGGATGCTCGCGTTCTTTGAGTCTTTGGCTTTTACTTCACTTCCAACGAGCAGTTCGGCGGTGGCGTTCACTTGTGTTGCGCCACTGGCATCAAGCCAAACGAAAGACGGTTGTGTACCGTACTTCCAGGTGGTTTTTTGCAGCCGATTGCCATCGGTGGCCGCATCCCAAACGCTTACTGCAGGGCTGTTGGGCGCAATGCGCAGACGAACAGTCGCGGCTTCATGTGCGGGTGCCAGGGCGATAAGCTCCAAAGGTGCACGAGGACAGCCCACGGCAATCACTGGTGCAAGATGCAGTTCCACATGGTATGTTGCTACGGTCACAACTGCAGCAGCATCGGAACTATCCAGACCGTCGGTTACACGATAACGGAAACTGTCTTTTCCCGTAAAGCCTTTTTGTGGACGGTAGCTGAAACTTCCATCCGCATGAAGTAAAAAGGTTGCTGCATGGGTGGGCGGTGACTGAATGGTGAAACGGAGGAAATCCCCATCCTCATCCGTGTCGTTTTTGCCTACATGGCTTTTCACCGTGGTGTCTTTACTGCATGCAATGTGGTCGTTCACCGCTCTGGGCGGCGCATTGCAGGTTGTCTTCGATTGCTTATGTACCAAAACACGTCCACTGAACACTTTCCCGGTGTTGTTGCGGACCTTGATGTTTACTGTTTTGAAGTTTTCCGTGGCTGCAAACTGCAAGGTCAGCATGTCGGGATCGTATCGAAGAGGTTCATAGCTGGTGCAGCGGGCCTTGTTCCACAGGCGGGTGACAAGTTGTGATGTTTTTA
>JBDKIU010000127.1:0-3624 GCA_039796915.1 Bacteroidota bacterium
CGGCCACAAAACGGGAATTTATGACCTGATTGCTGATGCCGGTTTTTACCTGGCGGTGGTCAATCAGCCGAATAAAAAATGGACTTCTGAAGAACTGATCCGCTTCACCTATGATAAACCCGCCGACTTCGGGTTCAAAAGCGCGGTAAAATATTCAAACACCAACACCTTATTGGCCAGCATGGTGATTGACGCCATCAAACCCGGAGGAAAAGACCACGCCGCCTGGATGCATGCGCTGGTATTTCAAAAACTTGGCCTGACAAACACGTATTACCATACCCACGACCCATTGCCCCGGGAAACGGCCAGAGGTTATTTCGATTTATATCAGGAAGGAACGCTCACCGATGTGAGCAATATGATTACCGGCAGCGGACACGGTTTTACAGGTGTTTACTCGAATGTGTTTGACATCCATCGCTTCATGCGTGCCTTGTTTGTGGACCAAACCCTGGTTTCCAAGACTTCCCTGCAAGCCATGCAGCAATGGAGCGCGCCGGATACCAGCTACGATATTGGCATCGGCTTGCTGAGGGAATATAAAAATACAGGCTACGCAGGCATCGGACATACCGGCGGTGATTTAGGTTATGCCGCCGTGGCGCATATCTTTCCTGACAAAAACAACCGCATGCTGATCTATTGCGTGAACTATGGGACCAATGGCGACAGCCGACTGCGTTCCGTGTATGCAGCATTCAGGGAAGAGCTGGCAAATGCCGTGCTGCGTTAAAAAAAAAAATACGTACAGCGTTTTAAGGCTGGCGGAATTTATTCCAGACTTCGCCCACCAAAATGGCGCGCTCGATGTCGGAAATGGTGATGATTCTCCGCGAGTTTACCGATTTGGCATAAATCACCACTTTTACAGAAGATTTGCGCCCCGGACGGGTATGAAATACAATCATGTCCAGAATTTGATATTCCATTCCTTCCAATCGCTCGGACACTCCAATCGGATTGGTGCGCACCAGATTCGCCCGACCTTCATGCACCATGTGGTATTTCACTTCGTAACTGTAGGTATTTGGGTTGTATAAAGTGATGCCGGTGAATGGCCGCCCTACGGTGAAAATGGTTCCCTTCGAAATATAAATCCCTCCTTTGGTCAGGTAGGTTTTAATGGTATCGCCATTGTAGAAGTTGAAGGCGTAATCCATTTCCTGAGATTTGGCATACGTCAGGGTATCCGGAATACGAAACGACGTATCTCCTTTCAATCGCTCCAAACCCATGGCCTGCCCTGTCAATGTTTGCGGCTGAAAGCCATAGCACAAAATGGCTGCGAACAATAAACGACAATGGTGAATCCGGATTTTGAAGGCGCACCTTCCTGCCGGGGAGCTGTTGTTTGTTTTCATGTTGAGAACCCTGATGATGCAAAAAAGCATGTGGGCGGCACGTTTGAAAATTTCTTTTTGCACACCTGATGCTGCATGCGTAGTGCAAATGCTGCGCCAAAAAAAACAAGTCTGCTGAACCCGTGCTTCAGGTTAATCTTTCTTCTTGTATTTACCGCGTGTTTCATAATAATAGCGGGAACGCGCCCGGTTTCGCACCGCGTTTTTATCGGTGCTGTAAGCTTTGCGGTAATGTCCTTTTCTCACCCGCCCGCGGGAATCTACAGAAGGGCTGACATAGGTTCCCTTGCGCGCCGGTTTATCGTCGTCTGACTCAGCGAAACTGCAAGAACCGAAGCTAAATAAGCTGATTGCAGCCGCCGTAACCAGGCCTGCACGTGGGGCTTTCCCGAATAAAAGATGTATCAAGCATTGTTTCATGATAAAAGCATATAAAACTACCGTTCCAAAGATACGATACTGCATCCTCCAGGCGTTCCTGAACGTATGAAATTTATACGCATCATCATGTTTCACCTGTTGGCTATATGCCTTTTCCATTCTTGTATTCCGAAGAAAAAATACCTGGAAATCCAACGAAGCATCGAACGAAAGGAAACAAACCTGAACAAGCTGCAGCAGCGGCAGGCCGCATATACGGCTCACTTAATCCTGCTTCGCGACAGCCTCACAAAAACAAAAGCCTTGCGCCCATGAAATATCCTGCGATTGTGCCACTGTGCTTCTTCCTCAGTTCCTGCGTGAGTCCGAAGGTTTATCGCCAGGCGCTGGAACATGATGCTGCTTTGCAGCGCGAATACCAGGCGGCGCGCAAAGCGCTGAAAGCTACCGAACTGCGCATCACAGCAGTAACAGACAGCCTGAAGATCTTGATGGCACAACACGAAGCCGCCAAGACTAAAGCAGGGAATCTGCAAACGGTTCAAACCGATACCAACAGCGCGGTTGCTGCCCTTTGGATGAGCCTGCACGACCGACAGGTGATTTACTGGCTGAATGTTGCCCGCCTTGACCCTTCCGGATTTTTCCAAAGATTCGTTGCCGCAGATTGGGCCGCAAATCCGTCGAACACCTACCTGAGTTCTCTGAAAACCACCATGAACTCCATGAAACCCGTGGCTGCGCTGCAGCCCAACCGGATGCTGTACGATGCAGCCATGTGCCATGCGCGCAGCAGCGGCTCCGTCGGATACGTAGGCCACGACCGCTTGAACCAGACATGTAAAAAAATCTTCTCCGGAGAATGCTGCGCCTATGGCGCCAACGGAGCCTTAGATGTGGTGATTCAACTGCTGGTGGACGAAGGTGTTCCCAGCCTTGGACATCGGGAAATCTGTTTGAGTGAAGCCTACACCACCGTGGGCGCAGCCAGCGCTCCGCATTCCAGGTACAAAACCAATACAGTGCTTGACTTTCGCTGAGCGGATGTCCAATCAGTTCAGCTCAGGCTGTACTGATTCATCATCATCCTCTTCATCTTCCTCAGCATCAAAGGCAGCGAAACCTACATACAGGTTTTCATCCTTGTACAGGCAGAAATGAGCCATGTCCAATCCTTCAAAGCGCAGGCTGTAGTAAAGCTCTTCAGCCTCAAACTCATCCACATCGGTATTGAAGAGGTGAAGAACCGCATCTTTAAAATCCTGCATACTGATTTCACGCTCGTCGAGCATCAATTGCTCGCGGTTGGCTGCATAAATGCGTTCGATCAGGGCTTCATCCCGGTACAACAGGTAAAACAACATCACGCCTTCTCCATCGGCCGCAGGAACAAGCAACGCATCAGGAAAATCAGCATCCACCTGAACAGACTGAGTGCCGGCAAGCACGGCTTCCAGCCATTGGATTTCATAAGCAGGATCAAAAGTTTCATCCTGAGCATTCATTTCCTTCAGGTAGTGAATGATCATTCGGATGGACTTATGAAACAACTCCTGGTTGCTTTCAAAATCGAGGATGCTCAGCGTGTTACTCATGATTTCAGGATATAGATTTCGGGATTGCCGTTAAGAGGATTCAAAGGTAGGTAGGATGTAAATGAAAAAGCGTTGATTCGGTATTTATTGAAGAAATTTGCGGCGTGAATTACCTATCCGTTGAACAACTGAGTAAATCCTTTGGTGACCGTGAACTGTTCCGCAACATCAGCTTTGGACTGTCTCGGGGTGATAAGGCAGCTCTGGTGGCGCGCAACGGAACAGGCAAAACCACCTTGCTGAACATCCTTACCGGGAAAGAGCCGGCAGACCAGGGACAGGCT
>JBDKIU010000128.1:0-3717 GCA_039796915.1 Bacteroidota bacterium
CTACCGCTTATTGGAGCGGCGTTGTGGCCAAATGGCGCGATACGCTGAAGGTGTCGCAGATCAATCTGGGGCAGGATAAATACGAGTGCAATTCCGTTTTCGAAATCCTGGACGCAGGCAACAAAGGCGCGTCCTATCGCTGGAATACGAATGATACGGTACGCAGGCTGGTGGTGCGCAAGCCCGGAACATATTCGGTTAGTGCATCCTACGGCTGCGGGGTGAAAGGTGATACAGTTCAGATTTTCCTGCACTATTCACCACGCCCGCTGTTGCGCGGCGATACAACCTTGTGCAACAACGATCAGATCTTGCTGGATGCACGGAACGATACCATTCCCACGGTTTCTTATCGCTGGAATACCAATGATTCTACCCGAACCATCCGAAAATCAGCTCCGGGGAAATTTTCTGTAACTGTGCGCACCAAATACTGCGGCTCGGTTACCGACAGCCTGACCCTCTCAAAACTCGTTACACCGAAATTCGACCTCGGTCGCGACAGCACGGCCTGTCTGCCTGCACAGGTGAAGCTGGATGCCGGAAACGACAGCAATGCCTGCAGCTATTTATGGAATACGGGCGATACGGGTCAAAGTATTGTGGCTAATCAGGGTTGGCAATACACCTATAAAGTTCAGGTGAAGAACATCTGCGGAACGGTAAACGACAGCGTGGTGGTGCGCTATGATTCCTTTCCGGAATCGCATCTGCTCCGAGATTCTGTGTTCTGTAACAAGATTGACGAGTTTGTGGGAACCGGTGGACAGAATCTGTTCGGGAAGATTCGCTGGAATACCGGCGACAGCAGCATCATCATCCGCGTAAAAAATCCGGGAATGTATTGGGTGCGGCAATGGAACGCCTGCGGCCAAAGTTCCGATACCATGTATTATGGTTTGATTCGTTCGCCAAAGGCGGATTTGGGCCGCGATACGTTGCTGTGCACCGTGAATTCCTGGAAGATCAATACAGCATTGCAGGATTCTGCCAGCTACAGTTGGAACGTGGATCCGGTGAATACGCCTTCCGTTACCGTCAATAAATCCGGGCTGGTTTGGGTGAAGGTGCAGAACAAGTGCGGTACCGCACTTGATTCTGTCAACGTGCGTTTTGAAACTGCGCCGCGTGTCAGCCTGCCCAAGGATACGCTGCTGTGCAATGTGTCTTCTTATGTGGTGCTGGCAAACACAGGAACCAACAACGATACTTTTTACTGGAATACCGGCAGTAGGACAAACCCTCTGAATACCACGTCCGACGGCTTGTATTGGGTGCAGGTAGCCAATGTTTGCGGAACGGCCCGCGACAGCATTCTTGTAGCTTTTAATGAATCACCTCAGTCGAGTTTACCCGCCGACGAGGATTTCTGCGATGCCATGCAGCCCAGGACTCTGGACGCCACCTCTGGGAAAGGGAAAGGCAATAGTTACGTCTGGAATACCGGTGAAAGTACGCCGGTTATCAATGCGAACAATCCCGGAACTTATGCGGTAAAGGTGCGTAATGTTTGCGGTGAAGCGGCAGATTCTGTGCGCTATCGGGTGTTTTCGTCACCACAACCGCAACTGCCTGCCGATACTTCTTTTTGTGGTCCGTTCAACTTGCCGCTTGGTGTGATTGTTCAACCCGGCTGGACCTATTCCTGGTCTGACGGAAGCAGCAGTTCCGTGTTTTATGCCAAGGAAGCCGGCAATGTGCGTTTGACCGTGCGTAGCGCCGAGGGATGTACCGGCAGCGACGACATCAACATCTTCAACAGCTGCAACACCCGTGTTTTTGTGCCAACGGCGTTCACGCCCTCGGTCTCGGCCGGCACCAATGATGTGTTCAAGCCTTATGTGGACGAGTTGGAACGCTACGAGTTCCGCATCTTTGACCGCTGGGGGAACATGGTTTTTGAAACAAAGAATCCCGATGAAGGATGGGACGGTACCTACCGTGGCAAGGCCTTGCCCGAAGGCGTTTATGCCTGGTCGCTCTATTATTTCGGCGGATATTACCGGGGCAATATGAAAGGCACGGTGCACCTGCTGCGCTGAAGGCGTTTATTTTCCGAAGAAAAAACCATAGAAACTCCACAGGCCCGCACCCAAAATCAGGAACAGGATGATTTGCCTGAATTGATCCTGAGAAACCTTATGCAGTAAGCTTCTTCCGGCAAGGGTGCCCAGAACGCTTACAAGAATCATCCAGGGAAGTTCCTGCCAGAAATGGGGTGGAAGCGAACTTTCCATCCAGTACACGGCGAGCCGGCTGCCGTCAACACCCAGGTCGATGGCTGCTGATGTTGCCACAAAGCTGGCTTTATCCAATCCGAAAGCAGTAAGACCTAATCCTCGGATGGCGCCGCCGGTGCCCAGCAAACCTGCCGTAAATCCTGCGCTTCCTCCAGTCAGCACTGCGCTTTGCTTATTGGCTTTCATTTTCCATGTTGGCACGCCCAGCATGATTAGTGAAAACAAGGTGAGGAAAATACCCAGCAGCAGGGATGCAGCCTGGTCGTTTACCGCGCCGGAAAGCAGCGCACCTGCCAATACGCCGATAACCGACGGCAAACCCATATACAGCAAGAGAAAGCGATTCAAGCCATGCCTGAACAGGGCAATTTTGGAAAGGTTGCTGATGACATGCAGGAATGCTGTGATGAGCAAAACCTGATGAAAAGGGTAGAAGATGCCTGCCAGAGGAATCATGAACAGACTGGAGCCGAAGCCGCCCAGCGTGCCAAGCATTTCAGCCAAAAAAAGCAAAAGCAGAAACAGCCAGAGGGTGCTGTCCACCATCTGTGCAGATGCTTAGGAGCGGTAGCATACTGCCTTGGCGGCAGCAATTACCTGAGCCACCGATGGCAGGTATGCTTCAACCAAAGTGGAGGCGTAAGGCAGCGGCACATCCTGACTGGTGATGCGGTGGATGGGCGCGTCGAGGTAATCAAAAGCTCTTTTTTGTACCATGAAGCTCAGTTCGCTGCTGATGGAAGCCAATGGCCAGGCTTCTTCCAGGATGATCAGGCGATTGGTTTTGCGTACGCTGTTGATGACCGTGTCGTAGTCGATGGGGCGAACGGTGCGGAGGTCAATCAGCTCCACGCTGATACCTTCTTTTTCCAGTTCTTCCACGGCAGCATGTGCGCGCAGCATCATTTTCCCGAAAGAAACTAAAGTTACGTCGTTGCCGGTTTTTACCACATCGGCCAGGCCAATGGGGATAAGGTATTCTTCTTCAGGTACGGGACCTTTGTTGCCGTACATCTGTTCACTTTCCATGAAAATCACCGGATTTTCGTCGCGGATGGCGCTTTTCAGCAAGCCTTTAGCATCTGCGGGATTGGAAGGCACAACAACCTTCAGGCCGGGCGTGTTGGCGTACCAGTTCTCGAAATTCTGGCTGTGCTGGGCACCCAGTTGTCCGGCACTTCCGGTCGGACCGCGAAACACCATCGGACAGGTAAACTGGCCGGCGCTCATGCTGTTCATCTTGGCCGCTGCATTGATTACCTGATCAATGGCTACCAGTGAAAAGTTAAACGTCATGAATTCACAAATGGGCCTGAGGCCATTCATGGCAGCGCCCACGGCAATACCAGCAAAGCCAAGTTCGGCAATGGGCGTATCGATCACGCGTTTGGGTCCAAATTCCGCCAGCATACCCTGGCTTACCTTATAGGCTCCATTGTATTCTGCCACTTCTTCGCCAAGCAGGAACACGCGCTCG
>JBDKIU010000129.1:0-3682 GCA_039796915.1 Bacteroidota bacterium
ACAGGAAGTGCGCACAGGTAATACCGCTAACATCTTCCCTCCGCATGATCTGGCGCACCAGATTGGATTTTACCACAAAGGTGAACGGGAACATCTGGAACAAGCCATCCATGCTGCTTTAGCAGCACGCGACCAGTGGGAACGCACACCCTGGGAACAACGCGCAGCTATTTTTCTGAAGGCTGCCGACCTGCTTGCCGGTCCTTACAGGTATAAAATCAATGCCGCCACCATGCTGGCGCAAAGCAAAAATGCCTACCAGGCTGAAATTGACAGCGCCTGCGAAATGATTGACTTCCTGCGCTTCAACGTGCAGTACATGACCGAAATTTACAATGAACAACCCTCGGCCAACAGCAAAACCATCTGGAACCGACTGGAATACAGACCTCTGGAAGGTTTCGTGTTTGCTTTGACGCCCTTCAACTTCACGGCCATCAGCGGAAACTTGCCCACCAGCGCAGCCATGATGGGCAACGTTGTGGTATGGAAACCGGCAAATACCCAGATTTACAGCGCACAGATGTTGATGGAAGTATTCCGTGAAGCCGGACTTCCCGACGGTGTGATTAACCTGGTTTATGTGGAAGGCAGCACCGCCGGAGATGTTATTTTTAAACATCCCGACTTTGCCGGAATTCACTTTACCGGAAGTACCGGCGTTTTCCGGCAGGTATGGCAGGAAATTGGCCAAAACATCAGCAGGTACAAGAGCTATCCTCGAATAGTCGGAGAAACCGGAGGCAAAGATTTTATCCTGGCGCACCCCAGCGCTGATGTGGACGTGCTGGTAACAGCCATCATCCGCGGAGCCTTTGAATTCCAGGGACAAAAATGTTCTGCCGCCAGCCGTGTGTATATCCCGCAAACCCTGTGGAATGCCGTGAAGCCCCGCCTGCTCGCAGAAATGGCTACCCTGACCATGGGCCCAACAGAAGATTTCAGCAATTTCATCAATGCAGTGATTGACGAGAAAGCCTTCAACAAAATCACTGCTTACATCGAACAGGCACGCAAAGACGGACAGGAAATCCTCTGTGGTGGCGGCTACGACAAAAGCAAAGGCTATTTCATCCAGCCCACCATCATTATGGCGAAAGATCCCATGTACACCACCATGTGCGAAGAGATTTTCGGACCGGTGCTGAGCATTTATGTGTATGGAGATGATGAATTTGAAAGCACCCTGCACCTGGTGGATAAAACCAGCGAATACGCACTTACAGGCGCGGTGATTGCCCAAGACCGTTACGCCATTGTGCGCGCTACAGAAGCCCTGCGCAATGCAGCAGGCAACTTCTACATCAACGACAAGCCCACAGGAGCCGTTGTTGGACAGCAACCTTTTGGCGGTGCCCGCGGCAGCGGCACCAACGACAAAGCCGGAAGCAAACTCAACCTGCTGCGCTGGGTAAATTTGCGCACCATCAAGGAGAATTTTGTTCCACCTAAGGATTACCGTTATCCTTTTCTTGCTGAAGAATAATTAACTCTGGCAACATATGAACGCCCTGCAGCACAGCCGTGCCGCGGGGCGTTTTGTTTTGTGTTCGGCTCAGGCTTGTTTCGTGGCTGCCGGAAAATCATCTTCTATGCTTATCATTGCTGAAGTGGCTGCGGCGGCAAATGTCCATCGTACCCGACTTACTCCTATGAACATCTTGTTGCTCGAAGACGACCCCATTCTGTCCGCAGAAATTGCCAGTTACCTCACCCAAAAAGGAATGAAGGTAAATACCGTGGATGACGGCAGTCTGTTTGACACAAAAAAAACAGCCAGCCAGCCCGATTTGATGCTGTTGGACATCAATGTTCCCGGCATCAATGGTTTGGAAATTTGCCGTCAGGTGCGTTCTGACGACAAGAAAACTCCGATTATCATGTTGACGGCCTATAGCGATATCACCCAAAAAAGGCATGCCTTTGAGTACGGCGCAGATGATTATATGGTGAAGCCATTTCATTTTGACGAGCTTTTTCTGCGCATACAGTCCATTCAGCGGCGCATGGGCGCGCATGAGCACGAAGAGGCTGCGGCCATCGTAATCGATGATCTTGAAATCTTTGAAAGCGACAGACAGGTAAAACGTGCAGGCAAAACCATTGAACTCACGCCGAAAGAATATAAGTTGCTGCATTTGCTGGCAAAGGCCAATGGCAAAACCATTCCCAAGCAATCCATAGCCGCCAGCGTTTGGGACACACAGCTGGATTCATCCTTCAACACCGTAGAAGTTTATATCAACTTCCTCAGAAAGAAAATAGATAAAGATGCCGCGGTAAAACTCATTCATACGCGGCACGGCTATGGTTACTATCTGAAAGCCGAAAAGGATGACGCTGAAGCGTAAGGTAACGGTAGGCGTAGCCATCGCCTTTTCCATTATCTATTTCTTCGCTGCTGCTTCCATTTACCTCTTCTTCTCTTCCTTCCGCAAAGAAGAGTTCCTTTCAAGGATGGAACAAAAAGCGGAAAACACCGTGCTGCTGCTGGTGAAGTTGAAAGCAAAAAACACCCAGGTGGTGCAGCTTTTTGACCAGGAAATGATCAATCGCCTGTTCAATGAACAAACCCTGGTATTCGACAGCGGGTTCAACATCATCTACTCTTCTATTGTCACCAGCTCTCTAAAAAACTATACCGGCAACTTAAACCAGTTGCGTCGGCAACAAACCATTTCCTTTTCTACCGAACAGCACGAGTTTTTGGGAAAGAAATATTCCCTGAACGACCGCAATTACTATGTGCTGATGACGGCTGAAGACAAATACGGGAAGAGCAAGCTGCAATTCCTGCTCATCTTGTTGCTGAGCAGTTTCATCCTCAGCATCATCCTGATTTGGGTGCTTTCCTTTTACCTGATCAAACGATTGCTGAAACCGCTGGATTCATTTGAACAACAAATCACAGCCATTACGGTAGGAAACCTGAACGAACCCATTCCCGTTGGCACGGAACAAAACGAAATCACGCTGCTTACGGTGGCGTTCAACAAACTGCTGGAACGCCTGAAAGACGCATTTGAACTTCAGCGGGATTTCGCGGCCAGTGCCAGCCATGAACTGCGTACGCCGCTCACAAGGATGGCTTTTCAGCTGGAAAACATGGTGGAGCGTGGCGATATAGACGCCGAGCAAAGTCAGCAGCTCAGAAAATTGAAAGAGAGCGTCTATCAGCTGAGTGAACTGGTCAGCAGCCTGCTCCTACTCGCCAATATTGAGGCGAAAGGCGAAACCGAATTCCACAAAGTGGAACGCCTGGATGAAATCATTTTCCGTGCTTACGAGCGTGTAAAAACGCTACATCCAGAGTTTTCACTGGGTTTTTCTGCGGAAGTCAGCGACCAGGTAAACCATGAGTTGCAGGTGGCTTCTGTTCCGGACATGCTGGAAATTGCATTCCTGAACCTGCTCAAAAATGCCTGCATCTATTCCTCTGGGCAGCGTGCATTTCTGCGCATCATTCAGGAACACGAGGGTCAAATAGTGGTGGTTATCAGCAACGATGGCCCTACTCTGAACATTACAGAAACCCACAAGCTCTTTCAGGCCTTTTCGCGCGGTTCGAATGCACGTTTTGTGCTTGGTTCAGGATTGGGCCTGCGTATTGTGCGGCACATTTTGAATTTACACGGCGCACGCATCGAATATTCCATCAACAAAAAAGGCGAAAACGAATTCA
>JBDKIU010000130.1:0-3110 GCA_039796915.1 Bacteroidota bacterium
CAAAGAAGTTCCCTTGTGTTCCAGGAATCCTGCAATGTGATCATCGCAGGGTTTGATGTATTGGGGTGTCGCCGTGCGGCATTCTTTTCTTCCATTTAAACCCAATAATAACAATGAATCTAGTACGCAAAGGCCTTTGGGCGGGCCTGATTGCGCTGCGTTTCACTGCGCTGGCGCATGCCCAGAATACCGATACTTCCGCCGCGGTAATGGATCCCGTGGTGCTCAGCGCCTGGAGGTCGGGCGAGAAGCAATCGCGCATAGCACAACAAAGTTTTGTGATGACCCAACGCGACATCCGTTTTGTGAGTCAGCCAACGGCAGCAGAATTGCTGCAAAACACCGGGCAGGTGTTTATCCAGAAAAGTCAGCTTGGCGGCGGCAGTCCGGTGTTGCGGGGATTTGAAGCCAACCGCGTATTGCTGGTGGTGGATGGCATTCGGATGAACAACGCTATTTACCGGGCCGGACACGTGCAGGATGTCATCACGCTGGATCAGAACATGCTTTCCCGCATGGAAGTGCTTTTTGGTCCATCGTCTGTAATGTATGGCAGCGATGCCTTGGGCGGCGTGATGCACTTCTTCACGGTAAATCCGGAATTTTCTGAAAAAGCCCTAAGCCCAAAGGTGAAGGCCGGAGCCATGACCCGCTACAGTTCTGCCATGCAGGAGCAAAGCGTCAATGCGTATCTGGGCATCGGAGGCCGAAAACTCGCCTTCAGGCTTTCAGCTTCCTACAGCGATTTTGGAGACCTCCGCGCAGGCAGCCGACGCAACTTCGACGATACATCCTTTGGAAAACGTTTCTGGTACCAGGCTACGGTGCAGGGCAAAGACAGCTTTCTGCGCAATGATCATCCGTTGCTGCAACGCGGGTCGGCCTATCGTCAGCAGGATTTGTTCGGAAAGCTGAGCTACCGCCGCGGCGATCGGGCCGAACATACGCTGAACTTCCAGTATTCCGGAAGCGAAGATGTTCCGCGTTACGACCGGCTTTCAGAATGGCGCAACGGCGCACCCCGCTTTGCCGTGTGGACGTATGCGCCTCAAAACAGAATGCTGCTGGGTTATCACCTGAACCTTAAAGGGAAGTCTGGCGGTATGTATGATGATGGCCGCATCGTGGCTGCATATCAGAAGCAGGAGCAGGGCCGCGTTTCCAGACGATATCAAAATCCGCTGCAACTGTCGCAACAGGAAGTGGTGGATGTGCTCAGCGTGAATGCCGACTTCAACCGACTTGCGGGCAGACAGGAATGGCGCTATGGTGCCGAACTGACGTACAATAAGGTTCAGTCAACGGCTGCAACCCTGAACATCAACACCGGCTTGCGCACTCCGGCGGGAACACGCTATCCGGATGGCGGCAGCAGCATGATGCAGGCTGCAGTTTACGTGCATCACCTGCTGAAAAGCGGCAACCAGCGCTGGGTGTTCAACTCGGGAATTCGTGCCTCCTACATCGGTCTGGATGCTTCCTTTACAGCGGCCAGTCTGATTGGCGCTTATGAAGTGCAGCAGCGCTATCCGGTGCTTACTTTTTCGGAGGGCGTGGCCTTCAGCGCCAGTAAACGCCTGCAACTCAAAGGCTTGCTCAGCACGGGTTTTCGTGCGCCCAACGTGGATGATCTTGGAAAGGTGTTTGAATCTCAAACCGGTTTGCTCATCATTCCCAATCCAAATGCCAGAGCCGAACAGGCGCTGAACATGGAACTTTCCGCTGTGTGGAAACCGCGCGATGGAATGCGCATGGAAGTCGGGGCCTTTCAAACCTGGTTGAGCAATGCGCTGGTATTGATGGATGATCGGCTGAACGGACAGGACAGCGCCATCTTTCAGGGCAGTATGAGCAAAGTACGCAGTATGCAAAATGCAGCCACAGCAAGGGTTTCCGGTGCCTGGGCCAGCATCTATTGGAACCTTGGCCGGGGTTTTGAAACACGACATACCTGGAATTATACCTACGGTCGTTACCAGGCTTCCGAACAGGCGCAAGAAGTGCCGATGGATCACATTGCTCCAGCCTTCGGACAATCGTCCGTGGCCTGGCAAAAAGCCAAGTGGCGCGCAGAGTTTTATGTGCGCTGGTCTGCGGCCAAGCGTCTGGAAGATTACAGCCCCAGCGGCGAAGACAACCTACAATATGCTTTGCCCAGCGGCATGCCCGCCTGGACTACGTTCAACCTGCGTGGATCCAGACGATTGGGGAAATACGTGATGGTTCAGGCCGCCGTGGAAAATATTGCTGACCTGCACTACCGTCAGTTTGCCAGTGGCATCAGCGCGGCAGGACGCAACTTTTCCCTTACCCTGCGCGCAGATTTACGCTGAGTAAGAAGGCTCATCTTTTGAATAGAAGCAGCGTCAGACCGAGGTTTGGCGCTGCTTTATTTTTTCAGCAACCGCAGTAAAAAGGGCAGCCGGTTGAGGTGCAGGGCGTAGTAATGCTGCGGAAGGGCGCCGAACTTGGCGTAGAAATACGCCACCGACGGAATCTCAGAACCTTCAAAGTCCAGCGTGAACGGAGTGCCGGCGTATCTGCGAATCAATGCGTCTATGATTCCATGCACGCCGCCTGCATCCGCGCCTTCCACCGGAGCGCCCATCACGTAGTGCAGCAACTGTTTACTTTTCAGAAATAAACCCAGGGCCAGCATGGTTCCGTTCCGGTCTGTTATGTGCAATGCCTCCAGCTGTTGTCGCATTGCTGCGGCCTCCATTGCATGGCGAAACCTGCGGTACGCCTCGTTGTCCAGGTTAGGATTCATGGCGCCGTAGGCTGCGCGGTAATTGGCAATGTGCAGATCGAAGTCAAAACAATCTGTCACGGCTGTTGGTCCGGAATGTGTTTCCAGTTTGCGCAGGTTTTTTTGCGCATCCTTGCGGTAGCCGGTATAAATTGTTTCGTACGGCCGGTTCAGGTCCAGCCAATAGGTGGTTCGCGGTTTTATGCCGTGCAGGTTTGCGGGTGTTCCGGTGTGTAGCTGAAGGTCGGCCAGGCGATAATTTCGGGGAATGGCATTCAGGAATTGCCGGTATTCTTCTTCAGAAACCAATCCGAAAACCCCGAGTTGTTGCGTAAAAGCGGGCTGGCTAAGGTAGTCAATA
>JBDKIU010000131.1:0-5680 GCA_039796915.1 Bacteroidota bacterium
GGCTCATCATTGCGGCGCTGGTCATTGGAACCATCATCGGAACCCTGATGGCCAAACGCGTGAAAATGACGTCGATGCCTCAGATGGTTTCTTTCTTCAACGGAATGGGCGGAGCCTGCGCGGCGCTGATTTCCATCCTGGAGTTCAACGAGATGCAGGCACACGCCGGCAGCCACGTTCTGGAGTCCATCAGCGGTGCGTACAGCAGTGCGCAGATCACCAAACTGCTCATCATCTTCTCTGGTCTGATTATTGGCTCCGTGTCTTTTTCGGGCAGCATCATTGCCTACGGAAAGCTGGAGGACAAAATCAAAGACTTCGTGCTGCCCATGCAGCAATTGGTGAATCTGCTGGTATTCGGCAGCGCGCTGGTGCTTTCCGGATTGATGATCAGCGGCAACCTTCAGGGCAGCATCTGGATGTATGGCATTCTGGGCCTGGCACTCATTTACGGCGTATTGTTCGTACTGCCCATCGGCGGCGCGGACATGCCTGTGGTGATCAGCCTGCTGAACAGCTTCACCGGCGTGGCAGCAGCCTGTGGCGGTTTCCTGTACGACAACAACGTGATGCTGATGGGTGGTGTGTTGGTAGGTTCTGCCGGAACCATCCTCACCGTGGTGATGTGCAAAGCCATGAACCGCAGCCTGACCAATGTATTGATTGGCAATTTCGGTGGAAGTAAAAGCAGCGGCCCTGCGAAATCAGGCAGCGGCGGCTCTATTCGCGAAGTAAGCGCCACCGACACCGCCATCATGATGAAATATGCGCAGAAGGTCATCATCGTTCCCGGTTACGGATTGGCGGTGGCTCAGGCGCAACATGTATGTCATGAACTGGAAGAACTGCTGGAGAAGGAAGGTGTGGAAGTGAAATACGCCATTCATCCTGTTGCGGGTCGCATGCCAGGCCACATGAACGTATTGTTGGCTGAAAGCAATGTGAGCTACGATAAACTCGTGGAGATGGAACACATCAACCCCGAATTCAATACCTGCGATGTGGTTTTGGTGGTGGGTGCCAACGACGTGGTGAATCCTGCTGCGAAAACAGATCCTTCAAGTCCGATTTATGGCATGCCTATTCTGGAAGTAGAAAACGCACGTCAGGTGATTGTGATGAAGCGTAGCATGAAGGCAGGATATGCCGGCATTGACAACGAACTGTTTTACAACCCCAAATGCGGCATGCTGTTCGGCGATGCCAAAGCCACCCTCACCAAGCTGGTGAATGAGGTGAAAGGGATGTAAGCACACGTTCGGTGCGCAGCTTGCCCCGCAAATAAGGAATTCCATAGATGGGCGAAAGAGTTCAAAGCAACGTTTAACTACTAAGCTGCTTGGACTTAACCCAGCATCCCTGATTCTTCTTCTTTAGAAAGAAGCAAGCAAGGTAAACTTTCAATCATGGTTTAAGAAGCCAGTGGCACTTGGCACATTTGCACGAGCAAAGTGTTAATCTTATTCTTGCTTCCTAACTTCTTTCAACAGACTTCAAAACTGCCATGAAAAAAACCTTCTACACCATCCTCATCATTGGGCTGATTCTGCTGCTTTGGTTTGCGCCCATCGATTTGGACCGAGAGCGCGCTTTAGCCAACACCGGCGCCAAGAAACTCGTCGTTTTTGTTTTGGAAACCACCTGGGTTAAGATCGCTGCAAGCATCTTTCTTGGCCTGATGGTTATTGGTTTGCACGCAGAGGAACAGGAAAAAAAGCCTGATTAAGAAAGCGCCTGAGCTGGATCAAGTCCAATGTATCTTTCTCTCGGGCCGTTGACCCTTGAGTCCACACGTACAGACACGATGAGGAAACTGGCCTGTGTCAGCCCTGAATGAAAAAAAACACAGGAGTATTTAAGCCTCCATCACGCGCCCCAGGGATCAACCCAGCCGAAGCGATGGGAAGTTGCTGCTGCAGAAACTCCTTGCACCCTGATGGAAAGCTTTTCTAAACGTTCGGGGAGTTTCATGAGGTAGTCACGGGCTTTTTCTGCGCCCTCGTTCAATCCGGTCAGGTTGCCAATCTCCCAGTGGGAAAGCAGCGTTTTCAGGATTTGTACATAATCATCTGCCGTGTACACACCCAATTTTTGTGCAGCATCTGCAAAACCCTGAAAAGACTGGCCCACGGTTTCACCGGCTTGTCGGAGCAGGTTTGCCGGCATCGCGATTTTCCGCTTCATCATATCGGCAAACACACGCACCAGCTCCGACGGATCTACTTCAATGATGCGCCTCACGAACTCGCGGTAAGCCAGATGGTGACGCATTTCGTCGCCGGCCACGGTGCGGCAGATGCGCGCCAGCAGGTTGTTGCCTTTTTTCGCGGCCAGTTCAGCCACACGTTTGTGCGAGATATGCGTGGCCAGTTCCTGGAAACTGGTATAGACAAAGTTGCGATACGGATCTTCATCCAGTCCAAGGTCGAAACCATCGGCCAGCAGGTATTGCGTACTGATTTCCACCTGACGCATGTTCACCCTGCCACTCAGGTAAAGGTATTTGTTCAGCACATCGCCATGGCGGTTTTCTTCAGCCGTCCAGTTTCGAATCCATTCGCTCCAGGCATTGCGACCATTCTGGTCAATGCCGCGCACACCCATCAGCCAGCTTTCGTAGGTGGGAAGTGCTTCTTCAGTAATCATATCACCAATCAGCACAATCCAGAAATCGTATTCCAGCTCACGGGCTTCGCCCTGCAATTCTTTTATCTTATCGGTAAAATCGGGGGCTTTGGGATCGGGAAGAAAATCGGCCGGCTGCCAGATTTTCTCAATAGGCATAAGGTATTTCTGCATGAAGCCAGCGATATCCTGCTCCATAGACAACATCACTTCCTGGCGTATCGGGGATATAGACATGATTCTGCCGCAAAGTTCGGGAAATTCTCAGGGGATTTTAAGCCTGATTGTCACTTTGGACATTTGGATTTGGTGAAAGACATGAAATACCAGCCCAACTGGACACCTGTACAATCCTCATCCATTCCACAACAACTTCCGCAACCAGCGAAACCATAAAGAACTTCCCAACACGAACAACAAAGCCACTGGCATCGGTTCGGCCAGCGCGGTGAACAGGAAGCGCTTCCACGTAACCTGCATCGCAGAAACCATGACAGCCATGTCTGCTTTTAAAGACTCCAGCCTTTTGCCTGCAACACCGTGTTTGATGGCGGCGTCAATTTCCATATCCGCGTAACGCTGGTAAAAGTCAGGAAACATGGTTCGGAAATTGATTTCCCAGGCCAGCGCATAACCCAACGACACCATGAGTGCGATGGCCAGCCCGCACAGCAGGTAGCTTCCAAAACTCCAACCTTGCTGTGATTCCCGATGCCAGGCAGCCACCCCAAGCCATACCATCACAAATGCAGGAATCATCAGCAAAAAGCCCAACAACACAGAAGTTCCGCCCAGATCCTGCGGGTTGGTGCTCATGGTATAGCGCATCACCAGTCCAACAAGCAACATGATGGCAACCCCAAAGAACCCATAGCGAAGTATGTGACGAATCATGCCGCTAAGTAAGCGCATTTCAGACAGAAGGCTGGTCAGTGAAACACAAATGGCTGAATATCAATGCTTTAGCGGTCTTACACACAAACTGAAGTTTTTTTTCCTCATGCTGTTGAATACACCCTCTGCTGCCTACCTTTGCACCCGCGTTTTTCAAGCATCAACGTAATGTCGAATAAAGGAAAGATCACCCAGATCATCGGCCCGGTGGTTGACGTTGCCTTCAACGAAACCGGCTCTACGCTCCCAAACATTTATAACTCGCTCCATGTGATGCGCGACAACGGTACCAAGCTGGTACTGGAAGTGCAACAGCACCTCGGAGAGAACATCGTGCGTACCATTGCGATGGACAGCACCGATGGCCTCCAACGCGGCATGGACGTAGTTGATACCGGCGACGCCATCCGCATGCCTACAGGTGAAGGCATCCGTGGTCGCTTGTTGAACGTTGTGGGAGAATCTATTGACGGCCTCCGAACCCTGGACTCCGCCAATGGACGCGCCATCCACGCCAAAGCACCAACTTACGACAACCTCGCTACCAGCACCGAGCCTCTGTACACCGGCATTAAGGTAATCGACTTGCTCGAGCCTTACGCCAAAGGTGGTAAAATCGGATTGTTTGGTGGTGCAGGTGTAGGCAAAACCGTATTGATCATGGAATTGATCAACAACATTGCCAAAGCATACAGCGGTATGTCTGTGTTCGCCGGTGTAGGTGAACGCAGCCGTGAAGGAAATGACCTGCTCCGCGAAATGATTGAATCCGGAGTAATCAAATACGGTAAAGAATTTCGCCACAGCATGGAAGAAGGTGGCTGGGACCTTTCCAAAGTTGATATGGATGAACTGAGCCAGAGCCAGGCTACCCTGGTGTTCGGTCAGATGAACGAACCTCCCGGAGCCCGTGCCCGTGTGGCATTGAGCGGTCTGTCTGTAGCGGAATACTTCCGCGATGGCGACGGCCAGGGTCAGGGTCGCGACATTCTGTTCTTCGTCGACAACATCTTCCGTTTCACTCAGGCGGGTTCAGAAGTATCTGCACTGCTTGGCCGTATGCCTTCTGCAGTAGGTTATCAGCCTACGCTGGCTACGGAAATGGGTGTGATGCAGGAACGCATTACCTCTACCACCCGCGGATCCATCACTTCCGTTCAGGCCGTTTACGTACCTGCGGATGACTTGACCGACCCCGCACCTGCAACCACCTTTGCGCACCTTGATGCTACCACGGTATTGAGCCGTAAAATCGCGGAATTGGGCATCTATCCTGCGGTGGATCCTCTGGATTCTACTTCAAGGATTCTTACTCAGGACATCCTCGGTAAAGAGCATTACGGCTGCGCCCAGCGCGTGAAAGAATTGCTGCAGCGTTACAAGGAACTTCAGGACATCATCGCCATTCTTGGTATGGACGAACTGAGCGAAGATGACAAGCTGGTGGTGCACCGCGCACGTCGCGTGCAGCGCTTCCTCAGTCAGCCTTTCCACGTTGCCGAACAGTTCACCGGCATCCCCGGCGTTCTGGTTGACATCAAAGAAACCATCAAAGGTTTCAACATGATCATGGACGGTGAAGTGGATGAATATCCGGAGGCTGCATTCAACCTGGTGGGTACCATCGAAGATGCCATCGCCAAGGGTAAGAAACTTCTGGAAGACGCCAAGCGCTAATCGCCATGAATGTTGAAATTCTCACTCCAGACAAAACCCTGTTTCAGGGCGAAGCGGATGTATTGACGCTTCCGGGCATCGAAGGCAGTTTCCAGATTCTGGACCGCCACGCGCCCATGATTGCCAACCTCGGCAAAGGCGCTGTTGTTGTGAAACAAAAACAGCAGGCACAAAGCTTTGAGGTTCATGGCGGTTTGGTGGAAGTGCTGAACAATAAAGTAATCGTGCTGGTTTAAACGCACCAACACTTTAGGAAAGCCGGGGTCTTCAACGATTCCGGCTTTTTTTATGCCGTCGGTGGATTGACCGGTGTGCATCCACAGAGGCTCAAGTATCTTTGCCCCACTTATGAACGGAGTATTTCAGGTTCCCCAAGCCGTTAACGAGCCCGTGCTGGATTACGCACCGGGCAGTTCCGAACGCAAGAAGCTTAAGGCCGCGCTGGCAGAAGCCCGCAGCCAGGTTTTAGACATCCCCATGTATA
>JBDKIU010000132.1:0-6174 GCA_039796915.1 Bacteroidota bacterium
AATACCCCATTTCCGGCGGTAGGGAAGAGGCATCACGGCGCGGTAATCGTCCAGAACCAATGCATTCCAGGCGCCGTCACAGATGGCGTCCAGATACCAGCTCTTCGCGTAGGCGAGCGAAACAGCGGCGGTTTCCACGCAGGCATCCCAGGCCAAACGGTCGATGTCGCGATTGCTAAGGAATCTGATATTCATGCCATCCATGCCTCCGCAACCTTTTGCCAGCCTTTCCAGGAACCGGTTTCACTCATGCTTTCGTTGTGAACGATGAAGCAAAAAACACCGCCTTCACGCCGGGCTTTCTCCTTCAGTTCATTGCCCAGAAGAATGGCATCTGCTGCGTTCAAATTCATGTAATCCTTCAGCGTTACGTCCATCGCGCAGCTTGGGATGAAACCCAGCGCCTCCTGTTTGTCGCGTAGCACATCATAAAAAGCGAATGGCCAACTGGTAGCGGCCCGGAATCCTGCCCGTTCCGGCCAGCCCAGAGAATAGTCCTGCGTTATTCCGGACTGCACGAGGTTTCTGAACGTTTCCGGAAAGCTGAACGCCAGGAAATGCTGTCGGCTGTCGCGTACCTGTTGCCCGATGATGCGTTCCAGTTCCGTTTGCTCTTTGTGTAGTTGTGCGGCGTTGGTTTTGCTTTCCCAGGAAGGGTGTATGCCCGGTTTTACCTGCGCCACGCAGGTTTTCAGTCGCTGCACAAACAAACGATGTCGGATGTTCACCTGACGGTCCTTGCCGTTGCGGCTGCGGTTCATCTGCCAGAAAATACGCGCATCGGGAAAGTTGCGGAAGCGGGCGCACAGCCAATTGTACACATCGTAAGGATCGTGTTTCCGGATGCGCATGTGCCAGCGTTCGGCAAGGTTGTTTCTGGAAAGGAGCAGGTCGCGGATGAAACCTGCAAAGCGCAGCTGCGGCGGTCTGCCGAGGAACTTAAACGCAATGTCAATGTCGGCAGTTGGGATGATGCGGAATTCATTCTTTGGCTGCAGTCCCAGTTCATGCAGGAAATTCCGGATGTGGATGTCAAGAAACGGTTCTGCGCACCAGTCGTCGGGCAGGCAGGAATCTTTCAGCGAAAAACGGCCGTACGCATCGCCGCGAAATTCCTGGTATTCTTCGTAGCGCGACAGCAGCCAGAAGCAGGCAGCGAACAAGTCGAAGCGTTTGTTGCCGGTTTCGGGAAACAAACAGGGAAGTCCCGACTGCAGCGCATAGGCGGGTTTGAAATGCGGATCCAGTCCTTCATGAGCAAGCCATCCGGATTGATAGACAGGAATTCCGGGTAGTGGCTCCCGGGAATAATTGATTTTAAGAGGATTAGCTGTTTGGATGAAAAACGCGTCGTCGCAGGTGATTTGAAAAGGCATTTTGCAGCGGCGCACAAAAATTTCCGACAGCACAAAGTGCAGCTTTGGATGATCGAATGGGCTAAACACCAAAACCATAAGACGTGAATGCCTATTTTTGCCGCAAGTTATTCATTTCTCTACCTCTCTGATGAAAGTTGCCCTCATCACCGGGATTACCGGTCAGGATGGTGCCTATCTGGCAGAATTCCTTCTGAAAAAAGGATACCAGGTTCACGGCATCAAGCGTCGCAGTTCTCTGTTCAACACCGACAGAATCGATCACCTCTATCAGGATCCGCACCAGCCAAACGTGCAGATGAAGTTGCACTACGGCGACATGACCGACAGTACCAACCTCATCCGCATCATTCAGGAAGTTCAGCCCGACGAAATCTACAATCTGGCTGCTATGAGCCATGTGCATGTGAGCTTTGAAACGCCTGAATACACGGCCAATGCCGATGGTATCGGAACCCTGCGTATTCTTGAAGCAGTGCGCATGCTGGGCATGACGGCGAAAACCCGCATCTATCAGGCCAGCACCAGTGAACTGTATGGGTTGGTTCAGGCCGTTCCGCAAAGTGAAACCACGCCGTTTTATCCACGTTCGCCCTACGCAGCCGCCAAGCTCTATGCCTACTGGATCACGGTAAACTACCGTGAGGCTTATGACATGTACGCCTGCAACGGGATCCTCTTCAACCATGAAAGTCCCATCCGCGGCGAAACATTTGTAACACGCAAAATCACCCGCGCCGCTTCAAGGATTGCCCTGGGCATGCAGGATAAACTGTATCTGGGAAACCTGAACAGTAAGCGCGACTGGGGCCATGCCAAGGATTATGTTGAAGCCATGTGGCTGATTCTGCAGCAAGACCGCGCCGAAGACTACGTTATTGCTACCGGACACACCACCGAAATCCGCGAGTTTGTGCGGATGGCATTTGCGGAAGTAGGCATGGAACTGGAATTCAAAGGCAAAGACGTGGAGGAAACCGGCATCCTTTCTGCCGTTGATCACGATAAATTCCGGGCCGTAACCGGACAGGACTGCCATCTTAAGCTGGGCAGCACCCTGCTTAATGTAGATCCGAAGTATTTCCGTCCTACAGAAGTGGAACTGCTGATTGGAGATCCTACCAAAGCCAAAACGCGCCTCAAATGGGAACCCAAATATTCACTTCCCGCACTGGTGAAGGACATGATGGAAGGCGACATCAGGCTGATGCAGCGTGAGCGCTACCTGAAGGATGGCGGATTCTACACCATGAACTACTTTGAATAAGCGTTTTTCCTGATGGAATTAACAGCCCGAATTTTTGTTGCCGGTCACCGCGGAATGGTGGGCTCTGCCATCTGCAGGGCATTGACTGCCTCCGGATATCAGAACATCCTGACGCGCAGCAGCGCAGAACTCGATCTGCGCAACCAGTCTGCCGTGGAAGCCTTTTACGCCCAGGAACAACCGGAATATGTGTTTGTGGCTGCGGCAAAGGTGGGTGGCATTTTAGCGAACAACACCTACCGCGCTGAGTTTCTGTACGACAACCTGAGCATCCAGAACAACCTGATTCATTTCGCCTGGAAATACGGCGTGAAGAAACTGCTCTTTCTGGGCAGCAGCTGCATCTATCCCAAACTGGCACCTCAGCCACTGAAGGAAGATTATCTGCTGAGCGGCCCACTGGAACCTACCAATGAACCTTATGCCATCGCAAAAATTGCTGGCATTAAGATGTGCGAGGCTTACCGCGACCAGTACGGATGCAATTTCATCTCGGCCATGCCGACCAACCTGTATGGGCCCAACGACAACTACCATCCCGAACATTCACACGTGCTGCCAGCGCTCATCCGCAAGTTTCATGAGGCAAAGGTTCAGGGCAAACAGGAAGTGGAAATTTGGGGAGACGGAACGCCGCTGCGTGAGTTTCTGTATGCCGACGACCTTGCTTCAGCCTGCTTGTTTTTGATGAATCACTACAACGACAAGCAGTTTATGAATGTGGGCTGCGGTTCCGATATCAGCATTGGTGATCTGGCCGCCCTCGTCATGAAGGTGGTTGGTTTTGAAGGAACGCTGCGCTTCGATACGTCGAAACCCAATGGAACGCCACGCAAGCTGATGGATGTGGAACGGCTTTTTGCCACCGGTTGGAAGCCGAAAGTGGAACTGGAAGCAGGCATTGCACTGGCGTACCAGGACTTCCTGAGCCGTTATTCCTGAGCCACGCGTATCTCTGCTTCTGATTATCTTGCAGGCATGCGGATGCTTTACCTGTCGCATGGTTCCCTGCACACCGGCGGTTACGCCCACGAAAAGGAATTGTGTGCGGCGGTTCAAACGCATGGATGCCGCGTATTCCGAGAGGTTCGGTTTACACAAAACTTTAAAGGACCGTTCGCCTGGCTGCGGTTGGGTATCAAAGCCTTCCGCGAAGCGAGACAGGAAGAACTTATAGTTACCGTAGCGCGCCTGGCCTGGCCGCTTTGGTTGGCCATCAGGCGAAATCCAGCGCAAAAAATGCTGCTGGTGCTCCACAATTACGATCCTGCCGACGGCAAGCCCCGCTTGTACTACAGGCTGCTTGACGGATTTCTGACGCATGTAGCCCGCAAACATCCGGAGCGGGTTCGTGTGGTTTGTGTGGCACCGCATTGGCAGCACCTGTTTCGGGAACAATTTGGTGTTGATGCGTTTGTGTTCCCCAATGTGTTTCCCGATGAACCTTATCAGGGTATTCGCGCTTCCGCGGAAAAGAACCCGAAGCTGATCCACCTCGGACAATGGTCTTCCAAAGCCGACTTAAATCAATACCGACAGTTGCTGCCGGAGTTGCAGCGTCGCGGATATACCTGTTTCTTTTCCAGTCCGGTTGCCGTTGACGATGATACATTTCCCGTGCATCACTTCGCTTTGAAGACCGATTATCTGAAGATGGTGGCGAGCGCGGCAGCAAGCATCATCCTGAACAAGGTGCAGGAAGGCTGGTCGCGGGTGGCACATGAATCATTTTTATTGGGAACTCCGGTGGTTTGTCTGCCCGGCGGCGGACTGGAATCGCTGGTTGCCACAGGTGGCGGGACTGTAGTAAAACACTGGAGCGAAGTCGCAGCTGTGTTGCAACATCCGGAGCAGATGCACATCAACTACGCGGCGCTCCATGCTTTTCACAGTTCTGGTGCGGAGCAATATGTACAACCCATCCTGCAATGGCTGCATTGAAACCTGAAATATCGGTATTGATGATAGCGCGGAATGCGGAAGAAACCATTCGTGCATCCGTGGAAAGTGTATTGCGTCAAACCACGACGGAGTTTGAACTGCTGGTGTATGACGATGCATCTCAGGATGATACGGCCGCCAGGGTGGAAGCGTTTCGGGATGCGCGGATCCGGTTGATCCGAGGTTCTGTGCATCTGGGAATTCCGGCGGCGAGAAACATCCTGCTTCGCGAAGCAAAAGGCCGATTTATCGCCTGGCTGGACGCTGATGATTGGTCCTTCCCGCAGCGGCTGGAACGGCAGCGGGACCATTTCCGAAAACATCCCCAAACGGATCTGCTTTTCACCTGGATTGAAGTTCGGAATGCATCAATTGGTGCAGTAAAGATGCCCGCGCATGGCGCATTGCTCAAAGCATGGCTGATGCTGCGCAACCCGTTCGCACACAGTACGCTCATGGCGCGTAATTTTTTCGCTGCAGAGGGAATCTTCTACAATGAACACTTTTCGCGCGCTCAGGATTATGAATTGTATTTGCGGCTGGCTGCTGTGAAACAATTCGACTTGCTTCCTGAAATACTGGTCGGCTATGATGCGCGTGGCGGCGCTGCAGAACAGCTGGCATTGCCTTACCTGCCTATGCTTCTGGATCGGAACCTGAGTGGTGCGGGCATCCATCTTCCAGCCGCCGAATTAGACAAGTTTCTTAGCTTTCTGCGCAGCAATAAACCACAGGAGCCAGCAGTGTATCGCAATGTTGCTCAAATCCTCCGCCGTCTGGACAACGCACCCTGGCCACTTGCGCCTCGGAATTTCTGGAAGAAACAAGTGCTTTTAAGGCAATGGTTCAGGTTGTTTCGTCTGTCAAAAGGAAGGGTGAAAATCCAGGCTTTGGGTATCTTGTTGCTCGCAGGTCCTGTGCATTGGTGGATGTTGTGGCGTTTCCGGGTGAGGTGGAAGTAGATTGTAGTTTGTAGCAAGTAGTTGGGAGTTTGTAGCAAGTAGTTGGGAGTTTGTAGCAAGTAGTTTGTAGCAAGTAGTTTGTAGCCAGTAGTTGGTAGCAAGTAGTTGGTAGGTTTTCGTTAGGATTACCCCCCAACCCAAAACCGTCAACTCCCAACTAAGAACTCCCAACTAAGAACTCCCAACTAAGAACACCCAACTAAGAACACCCAACTAAGAACTCCCAACTATTCCCAGCCATCACCTAATACTCTTAATCAGCCCAACTAGCATTTTCCCAATTTCTTCAGACCGGGCCAACAAATCATGTTCAGATTCATTAGAAATGTAATTCAGGCGGGAAGCAATGATTATTTGTGTTTCAAGTTCAGATAGCGACCCCCGGGCAATGCTCAGGAATTGAATGAATTGCCTGTGTGTATGCCGTGCCTGTCCCTCTGCGATATTGGATGAAATAGAAACAGCGGCCCTGCGCATTTGTGAGGTCATGCCGAAACGTTCATCCAGAGGAAAGTATTTCGTATGGAAATAAATTGAAACGGTGAAATCCAATGACTTCTGCCAAACAAGAAGATTTTGATAACTATTTGAATCACGTACCATAAAAATAAACATCTTAAGTACGCAG
>JBDKIU010000133.1:0-5223 GCA_039796915.1 Bacteroidota bacterium
CCATCAGCGCAGCCTGACAGTTATTGTCCAGGGCCATCAGCATGCTCATCAAGGCTACAACGGTCTTCCCGCTGCCCACATCGCCCTGGAGCAAACGGTTCATTTGACGGCCACTGCCCAGGTCGCTGCGTATTTCACGAAGAACTTTTTTCTGTGCC
Source organism: Bacteroidota bacterium (assembly GCA_039796915.1). Lineage (GTDB taxonomy): Bacteria > Bacteroidota > Bacteroidia > NS11-12g > UBA955 > REEB481. The sequence continues at coordinate 159 of JBDKIU010000133.1, forward strand.
TCGGTAAGCTGAAATGGAAGCCTGTTGGCATAGAATTCATTGAAACATTTCCCAATCTGCGGAAACGGAATACCTTTTACGCTGTGCTGCTGAACTCCACGGATGCGGAAAATGCGTAGTTGCAAAAGGAACAGTTCCTCAAACTTCATGCGGCGGCGCGCTTCTTCCAGCTTCATTAAATCGGAAGGAACATGCAGGTGCCTGAATGCTTCTCCGCGCGACATCAGCCGATGTTGCTGCATCACTGCGGGTGGCAGGAATTCGGGAATATTCCGTTCTGCCATCTGCAACACCTGTTTCACAATTCCGGCAATGGCTTTATGGTCCAGCCTGCGCCGGCGCATAGCTTCCGTCATGGGATAAACCGCCATTAGCGGATGCTGACGGCTGGCCGGAAGCTTTCCGTCCTGGATTTTTTCCAGTTCAGGATGACTGATGCTGAACTTTCTTCCAAACTGCTGCGGCTTTCCGAAGATGAGGTATTCGCTTCCGGAAATCAGGCTTTTGCTGATCCAGTTGATGCCCTGAAACCAAACCAGCTCCATGTCGCCGCTTTGATCCGAGAATCGGGCTACCAGGCGCTGGCTTCTTCCTGCACCGGCCATTCTGACATCACTGATAAATCCACGCAGGGTAACTCCGGCCTGGGATTCATGGAGTTCCGACACAGTATAAATCCTGCTGCGGTCTTCGTAGCGAAACGGATAATACTGCAGCAGGTCGCCGAAGGTAAACACCTCCATTTCTTTCTGCATAAGCTGCACCCTTTCAGGGCTCAGTCCATGCAGGTTGCTGATGGGCGTATCCAAAAATCCTCTGGCATCCATGATTCGGAGGAAACACGTTAGCGTGTAAACCGGTTTTTATTCAGGCTTCCAGCGTGGAAATCTTCCTGGGGTAAATGGCGCACCATCCTGTTCCAGGCTGTTTTCCACATCGAGCAATTCCTTATGCAGCGTTTCCAGCTTTTCCAGCCAACGGCTGTGCAGCTTGCCGGCGTAGGTGAAATTGTCCTGCCAGGTTTGGGTTGGTGCACCGGTGAAGAAGAACAGTCCGTAAACCACAGAAGAAACCCTGCCTGCGATGCCGGGCAATGTTTCAAATTCCCGGCGGGCCAGGCTGCCGTCGCCGTTGAGTTCTTCCTCCAGTTGCTGCAGTTGTGCCTGCATCTGATGCAAGCGTGCAAGCTGGGTTTCTGGTGTGCGGTTCGACTGCTGTATGGCTTTTTGGATGAGCTTCATCCGGTCTTTCATGGCCGCAGCAAACTGTTGTCCGGCGGCTACCGCACGTTGCAGCGATGCCACTTTTTCGGAGAACGCAAGCACGGCTTCACGGTCCTGAACAGGCATGGTTCCTTGATTCAGATGTACGGTGTTGAAGGAAACCGGCCCGGCTAGCACACTGCTCACACCACGCTGCACCACAGCAAGCGTAACGTTGTATGTTCCGGGAGCCACCATCGGGCCGCCTTCACCAATAACATCATCGGGATTGCTTGCACCGGAAGTATTGGCCGGATTCATCGAAGGAAGTCTGAAATTCCATACAATACTTCCACTTCCTTTGGCGGCTGGTGCGCTGAGTTTGCGTACGATGTTTCCTTTGGCATCGCGGATGGTAAACAACAAATAGGGCGCTTCCTCCCGGTCTTCCATCCGGATGCTGTCGGCTGTTGGATAAGGAACCGGTTTGCCGGCTTTTACCAGCGCAGCTTCTTTTTCTTTACGCTGTTGTTTGAGTGTTTTGTAATCGTCGCGCACGTAGTAGCGAATCACGCTGCCCAGTGGCGGATTAGGCGCTGTGAACAGGTTTTCTCCCTGATTAGCCTTGCCTTCACCACCTAAAGGCGTTGCCGGCACATACATCAGGGCATCTTTGATGGGGAAAATAGTAGCAGGCTGGGCCGAAAGTGAAATGCTTCCATCCAGGGAACGTAACAAGCTGTAGTCATCGAGTACGGCAAAACCACGGCCAAAGGTGGCCAACACCAGGTCGTTTTCGCGGCGCTGGATGCTGATTTCTTTGATGGCTGCCGGAGGTAGTCCGTTTTTAAGCGCCTGCCAGCGTTTGCCGCCATCCACTGTAAAATGCAGACCGAATTCCGTACCCACGAACAACAAGGATGGCTTTACATGATCTTCTGCCAGATGCCAGGCAACGCCTTCCGTAGGAAGGTTTGCTGAGATGGAAGTCCAGGTTTTTCCTCCGTCTGCGCTGCGCAATACGTAAGGTTTGTAATCGCCGTTGCGGTGGTTTTGGAAGGTGGCATAAACTACTGAAGCCTGATGTCTGGAACAGGTGATATTGCTCACGTAACTCATGTCAGGAACTCCCGGGAAGTTGCTGATGCGCGACCAGGAAGCGCCGCCGTCATTGCTCACGTGGATCAGCCCATCGTCGGTGCCTGCAATCAGCAGGTTTGCATCCAGCGGCGATTCATCAAAAGAAACAATATTCCCGAAGATGCTGGTGCTTTGGTTTTTGGCTACGGCATCCATGCCCCAAACCTTGCCCATCACGGGCAGTTTATTGCGGTCGATCTGTCGGCTTAAATCCGGACTGATGATGGTCCAGCTGTTGCCGCGATCATCGCTGCGGAAGATTTTGTTCGCCGCGAAATACAGACGTTCCGGTTTATGGTTGCTGATCAACAGTGGTGCATCCCAGTTCCAGCGCCAGGCCTTCTCGCCTTCGCCTTCAGCAGGTTTGATGTCGGTAGTTTCGCCGGTTTTACGGTCGAAGCGCACCAAGCCTCCGTATTGCCACTGGCTGTACACGATGTTTGGATTGTTAGGATCTACCTGTGTTTTAAAGCCGTCGCCGCCAACGGTTACAAACCAATCGCTGTTCATGATTCCATTGGCATTGAGTGTGCGTGAAGGGCCGCCAAGGGTATTGTTGTCCTGTGTTCCGCCGTAGATGTTGTAAAAAGGAAGGGCATTATCAACAGTAGCGCGGTAGAACTGGGTGATGGGTAAATTTTGCTTGAAGTCGTAGGTGGCGCACTGATCAAAAGTCTCATACAAGCCTCCATCGCAACCTACGAGCAGGTGTCGTGAATCATTGGGATCAATCCACAAGGCGTGGTTGTCCACATGTTTGCTCTTTTCTCCGGCATTGACAATGGTTTTACCGCCATCGTGGCTGACCTTGAGGTAAGTATCCATGAAATAAACCCGCTCTGCGTTGGCTGGATCGACGAATAATTCCTGGTAGTAATTTCCTGCTGTAGTAAATCCATTCATTTTTGACCAGCTGGCCCCACGGTCGGTGCTGCGGTACACGCCGCCGTTGTCGGTTGCCTCAACGATGGCATAAACCATATCGGGATTGGAAGGCGCGATGGCCAGCGCGATGCGGCCAAGATCGCCGGAAGGCATGCCGCCGCCCAGTTTATTCCAGGTAGCGCCACCATCTGTACTCTTGTAAACGGCGCTTTCAGGTCCGCCGGAGATGTAGGTCCATTCGTGCCGGCGGCGCTGATGGAAGGCTGCGTACAACACATCCGGATTTCGCGGATCCATGAGCACTTCGTTGCATCCGGTGTGTTCGCTTACGTTCAGCACATTTTTCCATGTTTTACCACCATCGGTACTTTTATATACCCCGCGTTCGCCGCCTGCATTCCACAAGGGGCCGTATGCAGCTACATAAACCACATTGCTGTTGCGCGGATCCACTACAATTCTTCCAATATGTTCCGATTTGGAGAGGCCCATGTGCTGGAAGCTCTTGCCGCCGTCATTGCTGCGATACACGCCGTTGCCATAGCCCACGCTGCGCTGGTTGTTGTTTTCTCCGGTTCCAACCCAAAGGGTATTTACGTTGGAAGGGTCGAGGCTCAGGCAACCGATGGAATAAATTCTGTGTTGGTCAAAGATGGGCTGAAAGGTGATGCCCCGGTTGCTGGTTTTCCATACGCCTCCGCAGGCTGCCGCCACGTAGTATTCGGAGTGATTCTGCGGATTTACCGCCAGATCTATTACCCTGCCGGAATTCACGGCGGGTCCAATCATGCGAAACTTCAGCGAAGCGTACCAAGAGGGATTTACCGTGTCGTTGGAAGTCGTGGCAGGAGCAGGTTTACTTTTCTGTCCATGCGCCACAGAAACCGTTATGCTCAAGGCAAAGCCAAGCAGTATTTTTTTGAACATGCCCCAAAATTCACCATCCTGAGGCAAAAGCACAAACGGCAATTAAAGATTCCGGTCCAGTTCTCTTTTGATGTCGCGTTCTTTAATGTCTTCGCGTTTATCGAACTGCTTCTTCCCTTTTCCAAGTCCAATTTCCACCTTCAGCAAACCGCGTTCGTTCTCAAACAAGCGCAGCGGAAATACCGTCATGCCTTTTTCACGGATGCGGCTGTGGATCTTCTTCAGTTCCTGTTTTTGCAGCAGCAGCTTGCGGTCGCGCAGCGGATCATGCGTGGCATAACCTGCATTTTTAAACTCGCTGATGTGCATATTTTTAATGAAGAGCTCGTTCCCTTCCATAAAGCAGTACGCATCGCTGATGTTCACATTCCCGGCACGGATGCTTTTCACTTCTGTGCCCTGCAACATAATACCGGCTTCATAGCGGTACTCCACATGAAAATTAAAACCGGCCTTGCGGTTCAGTATTTCGACTCTTTTCCGGTTTGTCATATCAGGGCCTGATGGCGGCCACCACGCGTTCCAGTTTTTCTTTCTTTAAAATCTTCTGTCCTTGGGTACCTGAAGCAATCAGCCTGTCGCCCACTTTTACCGTAAATGAACAATCAAGCGTGTGCGCTTCGGCAAGAATTACCTCTGCTTCTATGGCAACTTCTTCTCCCAACAGTGCCGGACTGTGGTGCTTGATGTTCAAAAAGGTTCCGATTCCTTCTTCATCGGCATCTTTCATTTCAAGCACAAACTGCCTGCAGGTCCATTCTACATCTCTGCCCAGGGCAAACGTTCCATAAAATTCATGCACCACACCGGTTTCAAAGGCGGCCAGATCTTGTTCACCTACGGTGAAACGCATACTTTTTTTATCGCCAATGGTGAACAGGTGTTTCACCCTGCAAACATAAGGAAGTACG
>JBDKIU010000134.1:0-2921 GCA_039796915.1 Bacteroidota bacterium
GCTCATTCTCACCTTGTTCTTCAGATATATGAATAAGCTGATTACCAGCGGTTATGTGTACATCGCTACACCGCCGCTGTATATGGTGAAGAAAGGAAAAGAACAGCAGTACTGCTGGACCGAAACCGAACGCGATGCAGCGGTGAAAGCTATTGCAGGCGGTGGTAAGGAAGACAGCGTAAACGTACAGCGGTATAAAGGTTTGGGCGAAATGAATGCCGAACAACTTTGGGAAACAACCATGGATCCCGCGCGCCGCACGCTCAAACAGGTGACCATGGAAAGTGCCGCCGAAGCCGATCGGATCTTCAGCATGTTGATGGGTGACGATGTACCTCCGCGCCGCGAGTTCATCGAAACACATGCCAAGTATGCAAAAATTGATGCCTGATTGAACGGATCAAAAACCATAAAAAAAGGCAAACCGAACGGTTTGCCTTTTTCGTTTCGGGGCACTGTACTCAGCTTGTTTGCTGTGAAAGCAGTTCGCTGAATTCCGCCTGCAGGTCGCTGCTGTTGTTCTGTGCGTACCATTTGTGCACGCGTTCCGCGTAGATGCGGTAATCTTCACCGGCAGTCCGCGCGTCATTGACCATACGTTGGGCTTCCGCGGGCCTTGGTCCCCAGCTGCCGCAAACGTCAAAATGCGCATTCAGTTGGATCAGCTTAGGAATGCTCTTTCCGCCATTGGTCAGCCATTGCTCCATGAGCTCAGGATGTTCATCGCGCAACAAAATGCGCAACTTCACTTTGCCATCGCTGGCTGCACTGATTTGGTGCAGTGCCGGAACATTTTGGGCTGCGTCGCCACACCATGCTTCCGACAATACCAGCCAATGTACCGGAGCTTCCAGCGCATCCAGCGTTTGCTTCAATTCCCCGCTCAGGGAAAATCGCTTTTCCACCCGATCCATCCGGTGTTCGTTAAGCCTGGAATACTCCAGCATTTCCGGAGCATGGTTGTCGCCGGTGGTTTTGTCCTGGGCATGCAACGCTGCAATCAGCGTCCGATAGGCTTCATAGCTCATGCCTTTGTCCCAGTATTGGCGATAATCTATCGCCGTTGATTCACGATTCATTGTCATTAAGAACAATGCGATGGAGGCATGGTTCAGGCCTTCAGCCAAAAAATGGCCACCAGATGCCGAGTGTATAAACGATGTATTCCAGGAAGAACAATCCCCAAAAACGCATGTAGAACTGATGTACTGCTTTTTGATTGCCTACCTGTAAACGTTTTCCGGTAACGAAAAAATAGATGCCGGTGGCGGCGTGCATCAGGCCAATCCAAACAACCTGAGGTGTCAAAAGTCCAAGCGTGAAGCAAGCGGCCAGGGCAAAGTATGAAAGCGTGACCAGCCACAATCCCAACTTGAGGGCAGCTTCCCTGGAGTATTGAACGGCTACGGTTCTGATGTCGAAGGCTGCATCGCCGGCAGCGTCAGGAATGTCCTTAAACCAGGCGATGGCCAGGCTGAAGAAGAATACAAAACCGGTGAGCGGCCATACAAAGCCGGGAATGTCGGGCGAGCCACCCAGCGCGATGCGGAAATGCATGAAAATACCCAGATTTACCAGCAAGCCGCGAACCACGGAAATGGCTGCCGCCGCGCCCAGATGATGTCTTTTGAATTTGATGGGCGGCAGGGAATACACCGCGCCAATGAGGCTGATGAGCGTGATGAGTCCGAAGAAGTACCAGGAAAGCAGCACTGAAAGGAGCAGCGATAGGCCGAGGCTGATCAGGCAAATCATCAGCGCTTGATTCCGATTCAGCATCCCGGCCGGAATGGGAAGCCAGGGCTTGTTCAGCCGGTCCAGTTCCACGTCGGCCCATTGGTTTAAACCGGTGATGAAAATATTACAGGCCAGACAAGCCAGCAGGGTCAGCAAGCCAAGGTTGGCGCGGTCGGCATTCCAGCCCGGCTGTCCTGCAATGGCCAGAAGAAACAGCGCACTAACGCTGAATAAAGAACCGATGATGGTATGCGGACGGGAAAAGCGCCACAACACCAGCAAAGGATGAAAGATGCGTTCAATCACAGCGGCAAGGTAGCGAGTTTTTGGATGCCGCTCAGTATTTCTGCGCCGGAATGCACACAAGCAGCTGAACGGGAAGCAGTGGATTCCCCGCCTGAATCCAGCTGGCCTGCGCACCCAAAGCAGCGGCGTGTTCCTGCAAGGATTTACGTTGTTTCCTGCCCGGGCTTTTCCAAACGCTGATCAGGCCATCCCAGGTCACGGTAATCAGGTTTACAGGCAGCAGCCAGGTTAGTGCCATTCGGGTAAGACTGAAGGGTTTTACAAAAGGCGCAAACAGCACTTGTCCAACCGTAGTCGCCAGAAGGATGCGCAGGCTGCAGCCAAGGTCTGGCGTCAGGATTTCAGCCACAATCAGGCAATGTCCACGGGAAAGGTTTCGGGTGAGGATTTCTTTTTGTTCTTCCAGGCTGAAGTGGTGAAAGGTGTTGAAAAAGCTGATGGTGCTTCCGGGTTTAGCCGCGAAGCTGCGGGCATCCGCAGGCGTATCCAGGTATGTGCAGGATTCAGGAAGTGATAATTCCGGCTGCGGATATAGATCGGTGAGCAGGAATTGTGTGTCTTGCAGTAAAGGATGCTTGCACAACTTGGGTAAGGGTCCGCCGCTGCCCGAACCCAGGTCGGTAATATGCTTCAGGGCATGCGCCGGCAAATGGCTGTGCATGATGTTCGGAATACGCCGATAAATTCCGAATGCCTGAACCATCCAGGCAATGAACTCGGTTTGTAATCGGCGCAACCGGTTCGGAAACCAGGAATAATCTTCCAGCTCTTTCATCATGTGCAAAGCTATATTGCAGCCTCTTGACGCGCGACTTACTACTGATTGGTTTCCTGGGATTGCTTGTTTTGGCAGCGGCATGGTGGTCGGCACGTCTGCG
>JBDKIU010000135.1:0-6493 GCA_039796915.1 Bacteroidota bacterium
GCAACAGTTGCATGTGCAATGTTCATGCGTAAAACACAATCCGTAAAATCAGGATGAGCACATTGTGGGGAAAACCCCTGTATCAGCGGAGCAGCGTGATGGTGACGCTGATTTCGTACTGCTTGTTTTTGAAATCAGTGGCCCGGATTAATCCGTAATACACGCCTTCAGGACAAAGAACGCCATGCCCCGTTTTGCCGTTCCACTTTCCATCTTTGGTGAAGGTTTCAAAGACTTTTTGTCCCCAGCGGTTGTAAATGAGCATCTGAAAACTGCTGATGCCTTTAAGTTCCGGGTAAAAGTAATCGTTGATGGAATCGCTGTTGGGCGTGAAAACATTGGGCACGAAGATGTTCACTTCGGAAGTATCCAGCGGTTCATCTTCGATGGAGATTTCCGCAAATGCGGTGTCCAAACATCCAAAGCTATCCTGCACGATGAGGCGAATCTGTCTGATGCCCTTACTTGCATAGCGCACGTTTTCGTTGGCTTTGGAAGCTGTTGCAGGATCTCCGTCCTGGAAGTTCCAATCAAACAGTTTGGCTTTGGTTGGGGAATTGAAGGCGATGATGGTTCCCGTTTTGAAACTTCCTTTCACCGGAAGGATGCTTGCCTGTGGTTTGGGGTGTGCCCGAACCACAAAATCCATCTGACTGCAGCAACCCGGAGCGCTGCATCGCTGCATCCGGAGTTTGTACGTTCCGGCATAGCGAAATGCAAGGCTTGTTGCTGCGGTATCATTGATGAACCAATTTCCGTTGCCAGTCAGCGGAAGATCGGGATGTGGCAAGCAAACATCCGCAGGTGGCGCGGTGTAGCTGAGCCTGGGTTTGGGCGCTACAAAGAACTGAAAGGTATCCGAGGAAGTACAGGAACCTGCGTTCCAGGTTGCCTGCACCACATACCAACCGGAATCTGAAGGATGTGTATTGTAAACAGCGCCGGTATTGGACTGTGGACTCAGCGAGCCTTTTCCATTGACCGTCCACTGCACGGCATGGTTCGCAGGATTGCTGAGGCTGAAGCGCAGGGTGTCTGGCAAACACAGGAATCGCCTGCCTGCCTGAACATCCGGAACCTGAGCGCTGCCAAAATTCAGGCGGATGGTATCGGTGATGCTGCGGCAATTGTTGCGCAGCACTGCGGTGAGAATCACCAATCCTGTTTCGCCTGGGGCAGGATAATATGTAGCTCCGGGATTGGTAGAATCGGAAAAGTTACCCTTTCCTCCCCTCCAAGAAAAACACCTTCCAAAGGCGGTAAGCGCGTTCAACTTCACAGATGTCGCGCCGCAATAGCTGCCGCCGGTTCCGGCATTTAAAATCATGGCCGGCATGAGTGCAGTACAACCATCGTTTTTATAGGTTGGTATTCCGCTGTTGGTATAGCTTACGTAAGCGCCATTTTCCGCGCCGGGCGTTCCATCGAGCTTCACCAGTTTGGCTCGGTCATAAACCACAGTATCGGAACAGGCGCCTTTAAACGTAAAGATGAGGGTTCTGTTTCCGCCCGGCCCACCTTGAAAATTGGCAAAATGTCCGGCCTGGTTCCCGGCATCCTGAAAAACGCAAAACACGGTATCGTCGAGTGAAGCAAAGTCGTACAACGAAGTATTAAAAGCAGTACTTCCAAAAAGGATGGCCCTGCAATTGGCCGGTAAAACTCCTGAAACAGGCTCAACGAGCTTCCCGCATCCTGTGATTTTACTGTTCAGCGCTTTCACCACATTGGCGGTGGTGGTATTTTTAACGATACCCTGAAAGGAATTGTTGGGCCATGAAATTTGAATATTGGCCGTATTCAGGCTTTTGTTTCCTACCTGAAACAAGACCATTTCGTTCTCGCCCTCCAGATTTCCCAAGCCACAACCATCAACCAGTATCTTGTTGATTTCAAAGCACTTAGAAATCGGGTTAAGGGCTCCCGGGTTGCATTTCTGACCGTAAACCGAAGGCAATAAGAGCACTGAGGCCAAGGCCAAGCGCAAGCGTTTCATCGGGATGCAAGTTACGTCAACCCAATGTTGTTTATATTAAATGAAGGTAAAAACTGCCTTGAGAAGTGTTACCTCCCAAGACAGTTTTGGTTACAAATTTCCCCTGAGTTCCTGCTCGCGCTCGATGCTTTCAAACAGGGCCTTAAAGTTGCCTTTTCCGAAGCTTTTGGCTCCTCTGCGCTGGATGATTTCATAGAACAAGGTAGGACGGTCTTCAACCGGCTTGGTGAAGATTTGCAACAGGTATCCGTCTTCGTCGCGGTCAATCAGGATGTTCAGCTTCTTCAGCTCTTCCAGGTTTTCCTGGATGCTGCCTACGCGGGCCGGAACCTCATCGTAATAGGTTTCCGGAACATACAAAAATTCAACACCGCGCCTGCGCAATTCACCAACGGTTTCGATGATGTTCTCTACTTCAATGGCGATGTGCTGCACGCCGGCGCCGTGGTAAAAATCCAGGTATTCTTCAATCTGGCTTTTCTTCTTCCCCTCGGCAGGTTCATTGATGGGGAATTTGATGAACCCGTTGCCGTTGCTCACCACCTTGCTCATCAGGGCGCTGTATTCCGTGCTGATGTCTGCATCATCGAAGGTAATCAGCAGTTGAAAGCCCATCACCTTTTCGTAAAACTCCACCCACTCGTTCATGCGGCCGAGCTCTACATTTCCCACGCAGTGGTCCACATGTTTCAGGCCAACGGGTGTGGTTTTAATGTTGTTTTTAACGGCTTTATAACCAGGCAGGAAGGCGCCGTGGTAATTCTTGCGTTCCACAAAGCGATGCACGGTATCTCCATAAGTGCGGATGGCGCTGATGACCACGGTTCCATGCTCATCGCTCATTTCAGTCGGTTCCTGAACGCCAACAGCACCGCGTTTGGTGGTTTCCTCATAGCTTTTACGGGCATCATCCACCCAAATACTGAGGAATTTCACACCATCGCCATGCTGCAGCACGTGGCGACTGATTTCATGATCGGGATGCAGGGCTGTGCTCAGCACCAGGCGCACTTTCCCTTGTTGCAGCACATAGCTGGCGCGGTCACGCACACCGGTTTCGGGGCCGGAATACGCCACCAGTTCATAACCCCAAACGAGTTGGTAATAGTAGGCGCTCTGCTTGGCATTGCCTACGTAAAATTCTATATGATCGGTACCGTTCAGCGGCAAAAAGTCTAAAGCCGTTTCTGGTTGCAATACTTCTGTTTCCATAAATGAGGGGACGAATTTACAATGCTTGGGTTTACTTCACTACCTGGAATCTGGCCGAAATCGTTCCTTCTTTACTTTCACCGTTCAGGATGTATGTTCCTGCAGACAACCCGGAAGACTGCAGAATGAACTTACGCGGCGACACTTTCTGTACTTCTACCGCCATCATTCTTCCATTCAGGTCACTCACAAAAACTCGGCTCAGGTCGTTTTCGCTTTCCAATTCAAAATACTTACCCTGCACAGGGCTTGGATACAATTTCCAGCCTGTGTTTTCGAGCGGGTTTACAGCGGCAGGCCACCACTGAGCATTGTTGCTGCTTCCACTCACACAGCCGTCTTTCCATACCAGGGCGGTATAATTTCCACCTGCAGAAGCCCGGATGCTTTGCTTGTTTCCGGCGATGCGGACCCCGTTGAGGTACCACCAGAAACTGTCGGCGCTGGTTTTGCTGTATAAAGAATCGCCTTTACGGTCAATAACGGCTGCCGCCGGTGTTGGCCTGATGGTTAAGGTTTCTGTATTTGAGGTGACGGCAGCACGGCTTGCACAGCGAATATTCGAGGTAAGCATCAAATAGACTTTTTCGCCGTTGGAGGGATTGTTCCGCACATACGAAGGGCCGCTGTTTCCGGTGATGAACCCATTGAGGTACCACATGCGCGTTGGAGCTGTACCTTCATTTACCGCGCTATAGTTGTACACGGCCTGTTCACCCGGGCAAATAGGATTGTTTGCAGCAAAAACCTGAACTGTAGGAATGATGGTATCCTGAACAGTGATGAAGTTGTTGCGGGTGTTTGTTCCAATGCCATTGAGGTTGGAAGCTTCCAGAGTTACGGAATAGGTTCCGGTTTGTAGGAAACGAACCACGGGATTTTGGCTGGTGGAATCTGTTCCTGAAACAAAAAACACTTTGTTGGGTGTAAAACTCCATTTCCAGCCGGTGGGCTTATTGTCGCTGGAATCATACAGGTTCAGGGTTCCATTCAGACACACATTTGTGGTATTCACACCAAACTTTGCCCTTGGGGCAAAAGAATTAAAGCCATCGCTGGTGAAATAGCCTCTGCCAAAAGTGGCGGCTACCACCTGAAGGTCAGAGCTGCGCACTTTCAGCATGTTCACGCGCACTTTCGGCATGCCATTGTTCATGGTCTTCCAAACCGGATTTGTTGCTGTAATGTCCTGCGTGCCCCAAACGCCCAATTCCGTTGCGAGGATTACTTCCTGCCTGTTCGCCGGATTAAACAAAGCCCAGCGAATGGGGAAATCCGGAAGGCTGCTGTTGTCCTTGTTTTTCCAGGTTGTGCCTCCATTGGTTGTGTGATAAACGGAACCTGACAAACCGTAATTGGCGTAGGTAACCAGCAGTGTATCATCGCTGCCGCCTACTTCGATACAGGAAATGGTTCCGGTAACAGAAAGGCTTCCGCTAATCAGAGTGAACACCGGTGTTGTTCCCATGGAATTCGTCATTTTGTAAATGCGTCCGGTTTCCGTACCAATGAAAACGGTACCACTGGTTCCGCCATGAGGAGAAACTTTGATGTGTGAGATTTTACCAGGTGTTCCGGTGGCGTAGGTAAATGAAGCAGTTACCGGCGAGGATGGCAAGCCTTTTACCCGGTACATGCCGCCTTCTGCCTTGGCCGAATAGAATACATTCTGGTTATCGTCGTAATCACAGGGATTGATGAAACTGCCCGTAGTTGCGTCGTTCAGAAACTGGGTATTCGTATTCCAGTTATTGGATGTTACATAAAATTGGTTGTACACGTAGGAGGATATTTGCGTACTTGGACTTGTTTGATCAATGAAGCAATAAGCTCCGTCACCTCCGGTAATGCCAACAGCATCGCTGATTCCGGTTGAAGATGTTTGCACCGTTCCGTTATCCTGCGCACCGCCCAACAGCACATTTCCAGCTTTTGCCGGAGTTTGGGCTGCACTGTAGAACTGAATGGTCATATAATCCTTGGTGCGTTCTTCAATTACATCGGCGGTTGCCGCAGACGATAATTTGGCGGTGTAGAACACCCCTCCGTCGCAGCCAAATAGTAAGGTATCTGAGCGTTTGGGCTTGAACACAATGGCATGTTGATCGGCATGCACGTACGAACAGTTCAGGGTGTTGAGGTTGGCGTTGTTGCTCCATTTGGAAATATGAGACCAGGAAGCAGCTCCATTGGTGGAAATAAACAAATCTATGCCGCCGCAGACCACCCTGTTTCGATTGTTGGGATCAACAGCAATCACAAAATCATACCAGGCCTGATTACGGGTAAAATCGGTATCCGGAATCCCATTGTCCACATCCACGGGCTCTGCACAGGCCGTCCAAGTATTGCCCACATTTACAGTACGCACAATTGCCTGACAAACCTGATTGTGCTCCACCATGGCATAAACATAGGCTGAATCTGATGGTGCACAAGCAATGGCCACCCTGCCTGTTTTCGTTGCTGCAGATGTGTAAACAACCGTCCAGGTAGTTCCATTGGAAGAAGTTAAAATCCTTCCGCCACCTGCTTCTGATGTTGTACCAACGGCTGCCTTTTTTGTACCTGCCCAAAGTCGGTTATCCTTACTGATTTCTAAATCTGCAATAGTGAATTTGTACCCATTGGATGGCACATTCGGCGAAACATTAGTCCAGGAGGAACCTCCATTGGCAGAACGTTGAATTCCTGCTGCAGACAAGCCGTGCCATGCAGCCATATAGTAGATGGCATCAACGGCTACATAGATCACACTGGTGCCGCTTTCGTTCCGCACAACCATGTCGTTGATGTAATAAAAACCTGTGGTGGAACTTAATTGTGTCCAGGTTTTTCCTGCATCTGTTGATTTCCAGATTCCTGCCCCTCTGGCAGCTCCTGCCTGCCAACCTTCGCCGGTGCCCACGTACATAATCTTGCTGTCGTTTGGATCAAAGGCAATACAGGTAATAGAAAGATTGTCCCAGAGTTCGCTCACCGGTTGCCATGAAGTATTGGCATTGGTAATGTCGGAATTGTACCACAATCCGCCGGTTACACCGCCGGCCCAAACTTTTTTGCCACTTGGATCATTTGGATCCCAGGCCAGGGCACGAGTGCGACCGCCCACATTGGAAGGACCACGGGCTACCCACTGGGAAGCAGCGCTTCCGGGCAAACCCATGAGGGTAGATTCCTGCGCCTCCATCTGTTCGATGATGCCCGGCAACACCTCCGGTGTTGGTCTGCCCAGCTTGGGATCCATCGTCCAAAGCCAATCCTGCGCCCATGCTTTATCGGGGG
>JBDKIU010000136.1:0-6269 GCA_039796915.1 Bacteroidota bacterium
AGATTCACCCAGGGCGCGTGTACCGGATTGCTGCAAAAGAACATCGCAGTGGCAGATACCTTGCGTGTTTCTTTCTCGGGAAGCAGCGACAGTATTTGTCCGGGCTCCAGTGTGCTGATTACTGCGCAGGCATTCGGGGGAAACAGGTTCGGTTACCATTATGCATGGTCGAACGGTTTAAGCGGTTCCAACCAGGCTTATTTTAGTCCCAAATCCAGCACGGCCATTCAGGTGATTGCGCGCGATGGATGTTCCAAACCCGATACGGCAACGAGGTTGCTGTTTGTACATCCCAATACCTGGTTCAACGCAAAAAGCAGCGCTCCGGCATGCTTCGGCCTGCCCGGATACATCAAGCTAAGCATGAGCCAGCCAGGAAATTACCGTTACACCTGGAATACGCAACCCAGGCAACAGGGTGACAGCATGCGCGGTCTGGCAGGTTCGCGGTATCTGGTCAGCGTGGTGGATGCCAACAGCGGCTGCAAGAAAGATACAAGCATGGAAATTCCAGGGTTCAGGAAACTCAACGCGGCATTCATCACCAATCCTCCAAAGGGCGTTTGCCTCAGCAACATCAATCCGAACATGTACTTCCTGGATATGAGCAGTGGCGGAACCAATGGCACCTGGTATTTTGGCGACGGCAGCAGCGAACCATACGTTCCCGGAAACAACCCCTTCCACATCTATAAAACCGATACCAATCGCTATCGGGTTCAGCTGATCATCCGCAACAACGGCGGCTGCGCTGACTCAGCGATCATGGACATCTGCGTAACCGATACCGTTTTGCTGTTTGTGCCCAGCGCATTCACACCCAACAAAAATGGGCTGAACGAAGTTTTTCTGCCCACCATTACCGGGGCACGCGAATACCAGCTGGACATTTACGACCGCTGGGGCGCCAAAATCTTCAGCAGCAACAATCCCAATCAGGGCTGGGATGGCACTTATATGGGAAAAGAATGTCCTGCCGGATGCTATGCGTATTCGCTGCATTACAAAGGCCGAAAAACGTACCGGCAGGTGGAAAGCGGACTGGTGCAGCTGTTGCGTTGAAAGAAGTTGGGTCCAAAGCATCCTGCCTGACTGATATTTGTGGCATGGATCACTATCAGAGCAGTTTTACGGTGCGTGCCATTGCCCGATTTCTTGGGGAAAAACTGCCTGGATATTTCCTGACCAACTGCTTCAGTACCGGCAAGGATGAACTGCTGCTTGAATTCGAAGCACGACAGAAAAACTTCAACCTGAAGCTCAACTGGGCCGATGGACAGCTGTTCATCAGCATGCCGGAACAAGCAGGAAATGCTGGCAGGAACACCATCAATCAGTTCAGGGATGCCGTTGGAAAACAGGTTGCCGAAATACAGGACTGCGGGTTTGACCGCAGCTTCCGACTGCAATTTGGCGATGGTTCACAAATCATTTTCAAATGCTGGGGCAGGCACAGCAACGTATTGTATTACGAAGCAGGTTCGGAAACCTGCAACCAGCATTTTCGTTTGCATCACAAGGGCGATGCACGCCTGTCGCTCGCGCCGTTCAGCAACAAACGCGATTTCGAATATGACCTTGTTGCCTGCAGCGATCCGGAGCACTTTCAACAAGCCTACCCTTTTGTGGTGCCTGCTTTATTGGATTACCTGATTAGAACCGGCTTTTTCCGAGTTGCCGATTCAGAACGCAGGCAGGCGTTCACCACATTCCGAGCGCAACTGTGTCAGCGCCTCTGGTTCATTGGGGAAACAGATGGAATTCCGTATTTCAGTTTTTTCCCTTCGGGCGAAGCAGAAGCGGTCACTTCCCTGCCGGAGGCCTTAAACCGCTATGTAAAAGCATACCTGAACCAATTCCATTTTCGCTCCAGGAAACAACAGCTGCACAGCTTGTGGCAACAGGATGCCATACGGCTGGGCCACATGCTCGACGACCTGCTGAAAGAGGAAAAACGCATCAAAGAACGACCGGGTTACCGCTTGATGGGCGATCTGATTATGGCTCATTTACAGGAAATCCAGCCCGGCGTAAAGGACATTTCCTTCCCCAACTTTGAAGGAACGCAAATCATCAAAATCAAACTGAACACTTCACTTAATGCCATACAAAATGCGGAAGCCTATTACCGCAAAGCCAGAAATGAATCGCGAGAAGCTGAACTGATTGAAGCGCGCCTGGCAACCACACGCGAGGGTCACCGGCAGGCATTACACTGGCTGCACCTTTTGGAAGCTGCGCAACAATCAAAAGATCTGAGGAATATTCCCGTTCCTGAAAAGAAAGGCAAGGCGCAGCACAGTGATTTGCCCTTTCATGAATTCAATTTATTGGGTTACGTGGCCTGGGTAGGCAAACATGCAAAAGCCAATGAGCTGCTGTTAAACAGCTACAGCCGCAAAAATGATGTGTGGATGCACGCCCGTGATGTTGCCGGAAGTCATGTGTTGTTGCGGAGCAGCAGCGGCGTTAGCGGTATTCCTAAAGCAGTTCTGGAACAAGCCGCTTCTTTGGCAGCCTGGTTCTCCAAAGGAAAAACGCAAGGCTGGCTTCCGGTGCAATACACCGAACGGAAGTACGTACGCAAAAGAAAAGGTGGCGCCCCCGGTGAAGTTTTGGTAGAACGAGAACAGGTTATGGTCGTACAACCCCGGCTGCCGGGTTAATCACTCCATCCGCACCTGCACCGTTGACTCTGTTTTTCCGTTCATCAGCACGGTCATTTCGCCCATGGAACCTTTGAGGCTCATGTTCAGTTCATTGTTCATGTAATCCACCATCTGCTCGGAAATGAGGTAGGTCATTTTGCCTGGTCCTTTCGCATTTCCTTTCAAACTCATCTGCGGGTTCGGGATGTCCATGTCCATATTCATATCTATGGAAAAAAACGCCTTATTGCCAACGATGGAGTCAAGGTGGTATTTCATCAGCAACTCGCCGGAAAACTCATTCATCTGAAAAGGAACCTTCTGGGTGAGTTTGCCGCCAACCTTGATTTTCTGGTTAGGCAGCTGCATGTTTCTTGAGAAGGAATTGATGGTGGTGCGCAATTGCTCTGAAAGCCCTTTTCCGGCACGAATGGTATCAACGGTAATGGCTCCTGCAGAATCAAAACGTCCGCGGTAAGTAAAATTACCAAAGTCTGAGGAAGGCGTTTTCTGCGGTTCTCCGTTCACCTTCAGGCTGAGCTTCTGACTGATGCTTGCTTCAAAGGGAACAAAACCCTGAGGGTTCACAGCTTCAGTTTTCAATTCCTGATTGCCATTCATCAACATGGACGTGCGCATGGATTCAGCAGGCATACTTGCCGGAGCATTTTCAAAGCGCACCAACATATCGCTGCGCTGTGTGGTTTGCTGCACGTATTTTTTGTTGGGCTGGTACTTGTTCACCAGAAGAACTTCACGTTCAGACTGTGCCTGAATTCCGTTTAACGACAAAAAAGCAACAGCCCCAAAGCAGGCAACGCTGAACTGATGAAAGAAGGAATTTCGCATCAGCCAAAGGTAGGCTTATTCCAGTACATGCACCACACCCTGTTGTGTATAGCGGCGGTTGTCCCAGCCCATATACACCACCATCCAGGCGAATACATTATCGGATGGTTTTCCAGAACCCATCACACCCTTCCATTGCAGTTTTTTGTCTTTGGAATCAAATACCTTTTCGCCCCAGCGGTTGAATACCATCATGTGATAATCTCGCACAAAAACAGGAACTGTTCCCCATACATCATTGATTTCATCGCCATTTGGCGTAAAAGCGTCGGGCACATAGAGTTCCGGAGGCTGAAACAGATAAATCTCGTTGCTGTTGCTTTCGGCATTGTAACCACCAAGCGCTTCTCTGGCTTTTACCCGGTAGAAATACCCACCCCAGTCATAATTCAGTTTATTGTCGCGGAAATCAAATCCCGGATGAGGCAGTGCAACGATTGGCCGCAGTAAACCAGTATCCACCCGCCGTTCCAGCACATAATCTGCAACCCCGCCTTTCCAATAGTCATATTCCATCCACGACAAATCAAAATAGTACAGAGGTTTCCCGGTGGCATCACCTTTAAGCACGATGGTGCAGGCACGATTAGACTTATTGCTTACGTGGCCGCAACGGTCCAGCACACGTACCTTGTAGCAGTAACTTTCCAAATCTACCAGCACATCGCGGTCGGTATAGAAGCTGTCGTCGCGGTTGGTAATCGTGGCAATGAGCCTGTACGGCTGCTTGCCATCCCGTGTAGCCCGATACAATTCATAACTGCCGAAATCGGCTTCGCCGCTGCGGAACCAAACCACCTGTACTTCCCGGTCATCAACCACCGTGGCGGTGATGATATAGGTACTGTCGATCGGCGCATTAAGTTCTTTTTGGGTGCAAACCCGGAATCCACGGTCCGTAACAACGCCACAAACATTAACACCTTCTATGAAGTAGCAATAGTTTCGCACCCTCGGATTGAGCGCATTGCGGTCGGTAAATGTGCCACCGTTGGCATTTCGTATGGTATCCAGCGTGATAATGCGGCTGCCTTCCTGACGCTTCAGCACCAGACATTTCCAATAGTCATGCGAAGCAGAAGCCGGCCATTGCAGGGTAACCACGCCGGTACTTTCATTGAGTAACAAACAAATTTCCCGTGGTGGTTCAACAATGGGCGGAGGCTCAACAATGATTCCGATGGTATTCCAGGTAGTATCCATTTTCGGGCAGCCACGGTCGTGAACCCGAACCCGCAAAAAGAACGTATCCTTTCCGGAATGACTGCAATTGGTATTCCAGCGAACCAAAGCCTGAGAGCGCCCGGCTCCTTTTTGCAGGACCAATTGCGGGAAGGGTCCTTGTACGGAATCCCAGGCGGTGCCTATACGTTCAATATCCAGATACACCGTATCCTGATCATCAGGGTCTGTTCCTGTGATGGTAAAGTTCAGAACCTCGGTAGCGGTAATGCGGTACAGTGTATCTTTTGAAACTGGTTTCCTGTTCAGGTTTTCAAAATCTATTTTGAAGATGGCGTTGTTACAGTTGTCACTGTTGTTCGTGCGGCTGTACACGCCTGGCGTGGTAGGAAACAGCCCATTTTGACCACAGCCCGCGCATACGGCCTGATAGATAATTCCCTTCTTATCAAACCGGGAAGTGCCACCATCTACGTGCTCATCGGCATCAGCAGTGCGTGTGGAGATTCCGCCAAAATAGGTTCCATAGAGCAGGCTGCTGAAATTCTTTCCCAAAACTGCCACATAGAAATCGCTGCCATCGGTATTGCGCTGCACTGCATTGGGCGTAATTGGCATATTGCGTGTATTGCCGCGGTTCTTTTGAGATTTGGGCACATTGCTGTTGGTGGCACCGCCCCATCCAGAAACAAAAATCCGATCGCAGCGATCCACCAGAAATGCCGAAGGCGAAATATTCGGAATCTGGCCACCACTGCCAAAAGCCGTGCTCAAATCCACCGAACTCAAATCAGATTTGAATCTGGTGATGAACTGTCCGCCGCCGGTATTGCCAAACACACCGGGACTGATCAGCCAGGCACCTTCGGTTTGTCCGAATACATAAGGCTTGCCTTTGGTATCGGTTTGCACAAAATAACATTGGTCGTACGCCGGCGTACCCACAAAGATGCCGGACTGGAACGCTCCGGTACTTCTGTTCAGTCGCAGCAGAAAACCATCTGCCATGCCTCCACGGTTGGTATTTGCAAAAGCCTGGAAGCTGAGCGGAAAACGCGCGCTGTTGGTTCCTCCGCTGATATACACATCCTGGTTTTGTCCCAGCGCCAGCCCATAACCTGCATCAAAACCGGTTCCGCCCAGACAGCTGCTCCAGTTGAGCCTGTTCAGACCATTGTCAAAGCACATTGCCACAGCATCCTGATTGCCTGAAAACGGCTGAACTTCATTTTTCACAGGAAAATCTGAACTGTAGGTAGTAGAAGCCAGAAAAATGTTCCCCAGAGAATCGCAAAGCACTTCGCCCCTGAATTCATCTGCGTAATTGTACATCAGCGGAATACCGTTCGCATCGGGCAAAGGTTCCCGATCGCCCAACATGCCATCAATGCCCGAGCCTCCGGCATAGGTTGCAGCCATGAGTCCTGTTCCAGTTGCATTGAGTTTTGCGAGGATGATGTCGTAATCTCCGTTGTGGGTCAAATCCCAGCCTTTGCCGGTATTGGGAAAATCGACGCTGCGTGTGGATCCAAGGATTACCAGGTTTCCGGAAGGATCTACCATCATGGAATGAGGTTGTTCATTGCCATT
>JBDKIU010000137.1:0-27025 GCA_039796915.1 Bacteroidota bacterium
TTTGCAGGAAATGATTCCCAGGGCGAGCAGCGCCGGCAAAACGAGGGTCAAGCGCTTCTTCATCACTTCAGGCTGTAAGGAACAAAGATGTCTTCCATGTTGGTAAACAGCTTATCCATCAGGCTGATTTCAGAACCTGTGGAGTGGCTGAAGCTTCCATCTTTCACGAAGTTGATGGCATAGGGATTTTTGAAGAATTCCTCTACGTCTGTGCGGATATGCAGCACATTGTTGCCCGGTGTTTTGGTGAATGGAAACATCAGGTCAATGGTGCGCACGTAACGCAAGGTGGCCATGTGGAAGCTGAAGGCAGATTTCTGTGTGCTGTTTTTAGGGATGTAATTTCCATCGAGCATGGAGAAAATATAACCTCCGGCCCAGCCCCAGTGCATGCCGTTGTTCAACGGGCTCAGCGGATGATCTGCTGCCCATTGTGCGGGATCTCCGTGGTTGGTGGCAGAGTCAAGACCAATGGTCAGTGAAATGCCTTTATAGCTTCCGATGGGTACTTCTTTCAAGGGCGTGGTGGTTGCGCCGGCTTTGAAATCAGCATAGGCAAAACCGTCGCCCAGCTTCACGCGGCTGCCGTCTTCACGAATCAGCGACACGTTGGAAAACAACAGTTTGAACTGATCAAAAATCAATGTTTCTCCATCCGCTTTTACAAAGTCAGGGTTGCCAAAGCTCAACGGTTTTGCACCGAAGGAGCCTTCAAATTGCAGACTGAGCATGGATGCCCCTGCCGGCGGTGTGGGTGGATTTTCGGGTTCACAGGAGGTAACGGCAAACAGTGTTGCCGCAAGACCGAAAAAGTAGCCGGTGTTTATGAGGTTTTTCATGACTTCTGATTTATTGTTTTTCAAATTTAGTAAAATAATCGCCGCCCGACGCAGTGACGCGCATCACATACATGCCGGAACTCAGGCTGCGCAGATCCACTTCGCTGCCGTAAAGTCCTTCTGGAAGTTCCTTGCGCAGCATTTGCCGCCCGGAAAGGTCGCATACTTCGATGACGCTGATGCGCTGATTTTTAGAATACACCTGGATGCTGGCCTTCCCTGGATTCGGGTACACCTGTATGCTTCCCAGTCCGCCCAAATTTGCGTTGCGGCCGGTAATCACCGATTGCGCCAGCAACCATTGGTCTGGGTCGAACAAAGCGTCTTCAACCTGGGTATTCAGCGTGAATTCAAAGGTTTCATCGCCGTCTTTCGGCCTCAGTACCAATAAGGTATCGAATGGCAAACCGCGGAACAGCACCGGGATATTCAGGTCGAAATATTGTACCGACGGATGGCTGGTGCTTTGCCGCAGATGCACCTTCAGCCTGGTTCCCGTCATCAGCCAGTCGATGTGAAATGTAGGAAAGCCCTCACCGGTGTACCAATCCTTGAGGAATGGATTTAAATCCATTCCGGAGGCATCTTCCATGTATTTCTGGAAGTCTTTGGTGCGCGCAAATCCGTATTTATGCGCTGGTGAAGACAGGTAGTTGCGCACGCCGGCAAAAAACAAGCTGTCGCCCATTTGCCAGCGCATCATGTGCAAAACCAGTGCGCCTTTGTTGTAGGTAAGTCGGCCGTCGAACAACCTTCCAATGTTTTGCGTGTCGGTAGGGAACACCGATCCTCCCGGCTGGCTCATCACGTATTTCTGCATGTCTTCCAGCCGCGCGTGGAAGGCAGAGGTTCCTTTCAGAAACTCGTAACACAAGGCATTGACATAGGTTGCCCAGCCTTCGTTCAGCCATAAATCTTCCCAGCTGCCACAGGTTACGGCATCGCCAAACCACATGTGTGCCAGTTCATGCGCGATGAGGTCAAAGGAGAAATTCACCATAAAACTCATGGTCTGGTGTTCCATGCCTCCGCCCCAGGTGAATTGGGCATGACCGTATTTCTCCTTCATGAAAGGGTATTCGCCGAACAGGCTGTCCATCATCCGCAGCATGGGCAAGGTTTGTCGGGCTTCTATCCGCGCCGATGAAAAACTTTGCGGAAACACGTAATTCAGCACCGGAAGTGAATCTGTCCGGTTGTGGAAATGCGCATGATCTGTAAACGGAACATAGTTGCTGACGGCAATTGCCACCAGGTAAGGCGCAATGGGATAGCGGTGTTTCCAGTGAAACAGCACGGTGCTGTCGTTTACCATGCGTTCTTCTGTCAATAAGCCGTTGGAAGCAGCCCGTAAACCTTTTGCGGTGCGCACCAGCACATCAACCGAGTCGAGTTTGTCGTCGAGGGTGCTTTTACAGGGCCACCAATAAGGTGCTCCGTAGGGTTGGGAAAGTGTGTGGATGATGTTTCCGGTTTGGTGCCGGTCGCGCACATAGTAGCCGAAACCGCTGCCGCGGGCCGGATTTCCTCCGTAGTGCACGCTGAAGGAATCATAAGCACCGGCCTGCAGGCTCCGTTCCGGGAATACAAGCAGCTGATGGTTCAGGTGTTGCCATTTCAGGGTATCGTTGCCTCGGGTAACTTTCAGCACCTTCAGCTCATTGCGCAAATCCACCTTCACGGTATCCAGTCTGCGCAGCGTTTGAAAGCACACCTGTACCACAGCGTCCAATCGGTCGGAAACACTGGGGTTGAGCAGGAAGTTCAGGGTTTGGTGGTGTACGGTAAATCCGTAATCTGAACTGCTGTTGCTGCGAAGTGTGCGCGATTGTGTGAAACTCCTTTGTTCCGATTTAATCAACTCTTCGCCCGTAAGCAATTGGGCCTGAAGCAAGTTGGGCCAGAAGTGCCAGAGCAGGGCAAACAATAAGCTTTTGCGCATCATACAAAGATAAAGCAGGGTCTGTTTCTTCCAGAACACTCAGTTTCTGCTTTCGTTTGTGCGCCGGCTGTTTTTCCTTTGAATGCATGACAATGACACCTTGGCAACTCAGGGCCAAAGAAAACCTGCACATCGTGTTTTGGTTATTCAAGGACTTTTGTTGGCTGATGCTTTACAAACCTCTGGGTATGCTGATGGTTTTTCCCACGGTGTTTCTGGCGTTTTACCTCAGCTGGAAAAGCCGTCACCTACGCAGTGAATTGTTTCACAACCTGGCCGTTACCAGCTGGATTCTGGGGAATTCCATTTGGATGGCCGGCGAATTTTTCTTTGACGATACCACCAGGTCAATCGCATCCATCTTCTTCTATGCCGGCATTGGCTTTGTGCTGTATTTCTACATCACCGACTGGCTTCAGAAGGGAAAAGCAAAACAGGAATCAGAAGCGCAGTAGCTTCTCACGAACCACCGACTGGCCAAGTTCATCGCGCAGTTCGGCATAATATATTCCCCGGCTGAACCTGCTCAGATCCAATCGCTGGCTGATCTGGCTGCAGGGCTGGGCATCAAGAACCACGCGGCCGTTCATGTCGGTGAGGGTCAATGTATAACGATGCTTTTGGAGCAAGGCAGATTCTATTTCCACAGTGATGAAACCATCGATGCTGGGGTTCGGAAACATGCGGATGCCGCTGATCAGCGTATCGCTGCTGATGCTTGCCTCATACAGGTTGCTGCGGAAGGTTACCAGGCAAAAGCGCATGATGTCCATTTGCTTTTTGGAGAACATGGTCTGGCAGGTATGCGAGCTGTAATCCATGTAGTTTTCTACCTGGTCGGGTTCATCTCCGCTGCCGGTATTGCAGGTGTTGCGCGTTTTGTTGCAGTCGAAGTTGCTGCGCGAAGCACACAGCGGAGTATCGTCAATACCGTCGTCCACAGCACAGCCGCTTACGCCGTTAGGCGGATCACCCCACACATGGCGCAGGCCAAGAAAATGCCCTACCTCGTGCACTGCGGTGCGTCCATTGCGGCTGCTGGCCAGTGAACCAACCGCATACGGATTGTTGATGCCTACCACTTTATAGTGCAGCACCACGCCTTCATGATCCGGGCTGGGCGGGAAGGAACCGGCGTTCCAGTTGGGTGCATCCAGCGGTGGATAAGCATAGCCGAGCAGCGCGTCGATGTTTTGAATGCTCAGGTCGCAAACCCAGATGTTCAGGTATTTTTTGGTGTCCCAGGCATCAGCACCGCCGCGGTTGCGGAATTTCATGTCGTCGGTGAGGTTCAGGTTGCCAAAACTGGCTTTGTTGGTGGCCACCCTGTTGATGCCTGTGCTCGGGTTTCCGGAAGGATCTTTCGTGGCCATCACAAATTGGATTTTGGTGTCGGAAGCCCGCGATTTGAACAGCGTTCGGATGCTGCTGGTATCGGCATTTCTTTTTCTGAAGTCGCGGTTCAGCGCAAACAACTGACTGTAAATCAGGGAATCGTTCAGGTTTTCTGCCGCGTTGTTGTAAAGCACATGAAAAACCACGGGGATGGTGAACACCGTATCGGCCACGATTTTTTTTCGGGTGGCGATGCCGTTGGCGTAATCCTGAGCCCTGCGGTACACACGGTCCATTTGGTCTTGGAAGCCCGGATGCTGCAATTCCAATTGCTTTTGATATTCAACCTGTCCGCAAGGTTCGGTATGCTGTTGACCACGTAAACCTTCCGGAGCAAAAAGCAGGATGCTGAAACTAAGAAGTAATGTTGTTTTCAAGAGGGATGCTTTCTTACAAACTTACAGAAAGTGCCTCATGTTTTACCAAGACAGCGCGGAAGCTTACGGAATAAGGATTTACCTGCACTGTACCGGAATCACAGCCAGTGAACGTCCCTGATTTACTGCGCTTATCGACCTTTAAAGTTCGGCTTTCTTTTTTCGTTGAAGGCCTGAACACCTTCGCGGTAATCTTCGCTGCGACCGGCAATTTCCTGACAATGTGCTTCGTATTCCAGCATGTCGTTCAGGTCTGAATAGGAGCTGCGGTTCAGCATCTTCTTCATCAGGCCGATCGCTTTGGTTGGAGCAGAAGCATAATAAGCGGCCAGTTCATTCACGGTTTCATCCAACGCTTCGGGCGCAACTACCCGATTCACCATGCCCCATTCCAGCGCCTGGGCTGCGCTCACTTTTCCGCCCATGGTGGCCAGTTCAAAGGCGCGTTGGGTTCCGACAATTCTGGGCAGGAAGTAAGAAGAACCACTGTCGAGTACCAATCCAACGTGCACAAAAACCTCAATCAGCGAAGCCTGTTCGGATGCCACAATCATGTCGCAGGCAAGGGCCAGGGAACAACCGGCGCCCGCGGCAACACCGTTCAGGCGGCAAATGATGGGTTTGGGCATGTCGCGCATGGCGCGGATGATGGGATTATACCTTTTGTACAGCGACTCACTCAGGGAACGTTGTCCGCTGTTGGCGATGGCTTTCAGGTCTTGTCCGCTGCAAAAAGCCTTGCCGGCTCCGGTAAGCACCACCACACGTACCTGTTCATCACGGGTAGCCTGCTTCAGCGCGTCCTGCAATTCATAACTCTGGGCGTCGTTAAACGCATTAAATACTTCAGCTCTGTTCAGGGTGATACGGGCGATGCCACCTTCAACTGCGTATTGGATACAGGTAAATTCCATGGGTGAATGCTTGATGGGGCGAATATACAGGCACGAAATGGCAACGCGTTCAGCGCAGCCAAAGCACCAGCCACGCCGCTGCAGCGCCACACAGACTGCCGGTGCACAATTCGGCGACGCTGTGTGCCTTCAACCAATAGCGCGAAGCAAGTACCAAAACCCATAATCCGGCCATGGGCCAGAAAGGTATTTCCTGCAAGGCTGCGGCGGTATGAAAAACTCCTGAGGCGCTGACTGCTGCTGCATGCGCGCTCGCTTTATTCCAGCTTAAATTCAGGGGCAACAGCAACAGAATACAGCCGGTATTGAGCCACAGAAAATCATACACCAGACACTCCCGGCCAAAGGCCTGCAGCCATTCCATCAACAGGGAAAAGATCAGAAACCAGCCCAGCATGACGGCGTAAACCAAATTCCTTTCTGCGCGCTGCGACAACAGGAAACTGCCGATATGGCCCAGGCGCTTCAACAAAAACAACAGCAAAACAGGCACCACCAGCAGTCCCGAAAATAGCCACCATTGCTGCAGATCCACGGGATTGCGCAGCCAGGTGTTTTGTTCCTGCGCCCAGACCCAGGCTGGAAGTGCCCAGCCCAGCAACAAGGGATGAAAAAGACCGCTGATGAGCCAGGCCAGGGCCTGTATCCATTTCATTTCGGCAAATTAAGCAGGGCAACCCGTTATTCGTGTAGTTATTGGCGGTGGATGGCTAATTTCGCGGGTTATGAAAGTTGCCTACAACTGGCTGCGTTCCCTGGCCGATTTCAAGGCTTCACCGGCAGAACTGGATGCCCTGCTTACCCGTGCCGGACTTGAAGTTGAACATGCAGAAACCTGGCAATCGGTGCGCGGTGGATTGCGTGGACTTGTGATTGGAAAGGTACAAGACGTAAAGCCTCATCCCAATGCCGACCGCCTGCGCTGTACGCTGGTGGATGTTGGCAGCGGTGAACTGCTGCCCATTGTCTGTGGCGCTTCCAATGTGGCCGCGGGGCAGAAAGTGGTTGTTGCAACGGTAGGCACCATGTTGCATCCATTTCAGGGCAATGCCTTTGAAATAAAAGAAGCGAAAATTCGCGGCGAACGCAGCTGCGGCATGCTTTGCGCAGAAGACGAAATCGGTTTAAGCACCGCGCATGACGGCATCATGGTTTTGCCCGAAGATGCGCCACTGGGTGCCGCATTTGCCGATTACTACGGCGTGGCTGAAGATGTGGTGCTGGAAATTGGCCTTACGCCCAATCGCGGCGATGCCGCTTCACACCGTGGCATCATCAGGGAACTGAAAGCGCATCTTCCGGTTGCTGAAATACAGCTCACGCTTCCAGAAGTTCAAGGCCCCAGCCAACTGCAGGTGCAGGTTGAAAATCCTGAACTGTGTTCGGTTTATCTGGCCCTGCCCATCAATGGTATCCAGGTGAAACCTTCGCCGGCCTGGCTTAAAAACCGACTGCTCAGCATCGGCATCAACCCCATCAACAACATCGTGGATGCCACCAACTTTGTGCTTCACGAAACCGGTCAGCCCATTCATGCCTTTGACCGTGCAAAGATTGCCGGCTCAACCCTTGCGGTGCGGCTGGCTGCCGAAGGCGAAACCTTGCGCACCCTCGACAAGCAGGAACGTGAGATGAAGGGCGGAGAACTCGTTATTGCCGACGAAAAGCAGCTGCTTGCGCTTGCGGGTGTTTTTGGCGGAATAGATTCCGGCGTAGCCGAAGATACTACGGCCATTGTGCTGGAAAGTGCGTGCTTTCATCCCGGACTGGTGCGGAAAACCGCCCGCACACACGGACTGGCCACAGATGCTTCTTTCCGTTTTGAACGCGGCACCGACCCTGAAGCCTGTCTTCAGGCGCTGCTGCGCACCGCAGGCCTGATCATGGAACTTACCGGGGGTGCTCCGGATGGCGGTCCAGCCGTATATGAACAGCCGCGCAAACCGCAAATGCTGATGCTGCGCGACCGTTACCTGCAAAAAATTGCCGGCGTCAGCATCCCCAGAAAACGTGTGCTGGAAATTCTGGAGCAGCTGGGCATGAAACCCGAGGAACAAACAGAAGGTATTCAGGTGCAGGTTCCATCCTGGAGGCACGACATCAGTCTGGAAATAGATTTGGTGGAGGAAGTGCTGCGCATTTACGGCTACGACGAAGTGCCCATGCCGGGGAAAATGCAGTTTTCGTTGCATTCCGGAGGCAAACACCGCCGACGCGAAGCCGAACAGCGCATGCGCGAATACCTTACCGCCCTGGGCTTTCACGAGATGATGAGCAACAGCCTCACCGCTGCTGCATACTATTCAGAAGCACAACAAGCAGAACTGGTACACCTGAACAACCCGTTGAGCAGCGATTTGGATGTGATGCGCGGCACGCTGGTGTATCAGGCGCTGGAAGCGGTAGCATACAACCGCAACAGACAAAGCAGCAGAATCCGCCTGTTTGAACTGGGGAAGGTGTATCGCCGTCAGGGCAGCACATGCGAAGAGCACTGGGAATTGATGCTGGTAGCTGCCGGCGACCGGTGGCCGGAAACCTGGGAACTGCCACAAAAGCCCACCGGCCCATACGACCTGAAGTCGGCCGTGGCGGGATTGTTGCGTAAACTTGGGGCTTCGCATATCAGCCCGGAAGTAAAGATGGCCACAAAACAGGAGCTGGAACGCTTCGGAATCAATACACCGGTTTATTACGCCGTTGTGCCCTGGGAACAACTGTTCGCAGAAGCGCATCAGCAGCCCTTTGTACTGAAGGAACCTTCCAGATTCCCACTGATGCGACGCGACCTGAGCATGGTATTGCCCGCGGGTAGTTCGTTCAGTCGGGTAACCTCGTTGATTGCCTCACTGGAAAGTCCCATCCTGCGTGAGTTTCGCCTGTTTGATGTGTATGAAGGAAAACCATTGGAACCCGGACAGAAGTCGTACGCCATTGGATTCCGTTTCGGGTTGGATGATCGCACCCTTACCGATCAGGAGTGTGATCAGGTAATGCAACAGCTCATGCAACTTTTTGAACAAGAGTTAAAAGCCCAGGTAAGGCGCTGATGGATCAGTTGCAGGAACGGCTGGAACGAATCGGGCGGCAAATCGAAGGTTTGTTGTCTGAACGCGGCCGCCTGCACAAAGAGCTGGAGCAGGCCAAACAGCGAATTTGGGAGCTGGAACAGCAGGCGGCGCAGCATCGGGAAGACTTAAATCAGCGGGATGAATCAATTAAATTGCTTAAACTTGCAAAGGTTTTACAACCTGAAGGTGTTGATCGGAAAGACATTAAATTGAAGATCAATGAACTGATAAGGGAAATAGACCGATGTATCGACATGCTGAATGCATAAGATATGGAACCCGATGAATACATACCCATCCGCATCGTACTGGCAGAAAGGCACTATGTGCTGAAAATCCGCCGGTCTGAGGAAGAGTATGTTCGCCGTGCAGCAATGCTCATGCAGCGCAACCTGCAAGAGATCAAAAACCAATATTCCGTCAAAGATGATCAGGACGCACTTGCCCTGGTTACCCTTGATGTGGCCACAGATATGGCCCGACTGAACATCCGAAAGGAAGAACGCAATCAATCGCTTGAACGGGCGGTCAGTCACATGGAACAGCTGCTCAACATCGCCTGAACCATAGCTTAGTCAGGATCCTGTCGTTACATCCTTCAACAAACAAAAAAGGAGTTACGAAATGACTGTACAAATCATCTTATTTGTCGCCGTTGGCCTCATCGCCGGCGGTGGGTTAGGATTTTTTATATCCAACCTGCTACAAACGAAAAAAAGCGAAAATCAAGCCCAGCTCATCATCCGTGAGGCCACACAACAGGCCGAAAACATCAAGAAAGACCGGATTCTTGAAGCCAAAGAAAAGTTCCTCCAGCTAAAGGCAGAACATGAAAAAGAAGTGAACCGCCGCACACAGGAACTGGCTACTTCTGAAAACAGACTCAAACAGAAAGAACAAAGTCTGGATCAGCGCATCCAAAATGCCAAATCCAAAGAGGAAGAAGTAGAAAAGCTGAAGAATAAACTCAACCAGCAAACCGATGTGCTCGCGGTTAAACGCCAGGAGCTCGAAGCCCAGCGCGAACAGCAAATCAAAGCACTGGAAAAAATTGCCGGCCTCACGCAAGAAGAAGCTAAAGAGCAAATGCTCGAAACCATCCGCGCTACCGCCCAAACAGAAGCGCTGCAGGTGGCCAAGAACATCCTCGATGAAGCTAAAGTGAGTGCTACCCGCGACGCCAAACGAATTGTGCTGCAAACCATTCAGCGCACAGCCGCTGAAGAGGCCATCGACAATACCGTGACGGCTGTGGCCATCGAAAACGACGAAATCAAAGGCCGCATCATCGGCAGGGAAGGCCGGAACATCAAAGCCTTCGAAGCAGCTACCGGTGTAGAAATTGTGATTGATGATACACCTGAAATGGTGATGCTGAGCTGTTTTGACAGCGTGCGCCGTGAAGTGGCCCGCCTCGCGCTGCAGCGCCTCATCGCCGACGGAAGGGTGCATCCCGCACGCATCGAAGAAGTGGTGGAAAAAACCCGCCGCGAAATCGAAGAAGAAGTACTCGCCTGGGGCGAACGCACAGTAATTGACCTCGGCATCACCGGCCTGCATCCTGAACTGATTCGCTACGTAGGACGGATGCGTTTCCGCGCTTCCTACGGACAAAATCTGCTGAAACACAGCAGGGAAGTGGCACGCCTTTGCGCCACCATGGCGGCTGAAATGGGCCTGAATCCTAAAATGGCCAAACGCGCCGGATTGCTTCATGACATCGGCAAAGTGCCTGATTTTGATGAAGAAACCCCGCACGCACTGCTCGGCATGAAACTGTGTGAGAAGTATGGAGAACACGCCGATATCTGCAATGCCGTAGGCGCGCACCACGACGAAATTGAAATGAAAACCCTCATCGCGCCCATTGTGCAGGCCTGCGACGCCATCAGCGGCTCTCGCCCCGGCGCACGTCGCGCAGATGAATCATACATGAAACGCATCAGCGATATGGAAACCATGGCCCTGGGTTATCCGGGCGTGGAAAGCTCCTTCGCCATCCAGGCCGGTCGCGAGCTGCGTGTCATCCTGAACGCCGATAAAGTGACCGATGAACAGGCCGATACCATTGCCTTCGACCTGTCGCAGCGCATCACCAAAGAGATGAAGTTCCCCGGACAAATCAAAATCACCGTCATCCGGGAGAAGCGCTCTGTAGGCTTCGCCAAGTAATCCTGTCGCATGAACAGGCTGCTGGTATATTGGAATCCAAAGGCCGGCAGTGGCAGGGCCATCCGCGTGCAGCAACTGGTTTGCCGCATCCTGACTCAGGAACAACATACGTTTACCATTACCGAACGGGCTGCAGATGCAGCCCGTTTTGCTGAAGCTGGTGCTTGTACCATCATCGCCATTGGCGGCGACGGAACATTTAACCACCTGATCAACCACCTGCCTTTGCGCAGCGATGTGGTGCTGCTTCCCATCTCTGCCGGTTCCGGAAATGATTTGGCGCGCATGCTGCACCGAAACCTGCGTCCGGAAGACCAATTGCGCGGTGCACTGAAACACGGAATGCCGCAGCCGCTGGATGTTTGGCGCGTGAACGGCCATCGATTTCTGGAAGCCTGCGGGATGGGTTTTGACGGCTGGGTGGCCTATAAAGCTGCAAACCTGGCGCGCTGGTTTCCGTCGCCTTTGCGCTACAGCCTCACGGTGGCGCGGTACATTTTTACCGCCAAACCTTTTCAGGCAAGGCTGCTGGCCGACGGCAAGGAAGTCTGGAACGGCTCTTTGTTCATGGCTTCGGTAGGCAATGGTTTTTTTGCCGGCGGCGGTTATCGTTTGTGGCCCCGGGCGCAGGTACATGATGGCCTTATGGATGTGTTGCTGGTAGAACCGATTCATCTGTTTCAGCGGCTGCTGTATGTTTTGCTGGTGCGCAGCGGTGCACACGTGCGTCTGCGTGTTACGCGGTATTTTCAGGCTGCCCGGCTGGAGTTGCATACTTCCAAATCCATTCGGGTACATACGGATGGCGAACCGTTGGAAGGAACTACTTTCCTGCTGGAACGGGCCGGTACAATTGCCTGTCTGGGTTCAGCCGGCTGAAGGGTTCCGCACAGGAAGAGGCTCTTCCCCCAAAAACAAGGTCCATCACCGCTACCGGAATCAGGAAATCACCTTTAATTTCCCAAGCTCAATGGAACATGCATATTTAGCACGTGTAGCGCCGGAACGGCAGGCAGCCTTTCTGGAACTGTACCATACCGTAAAAAGCCACATGCCGGAAGGCTTTCTGGAACATGAAGGTCCTTATGGAATCAATTTTTCTGTGCCCCTGGAAACCTATCCTCAGGGCTATCACTGCGACCCCAAACAGCCGCTTCCGTTTATCACCATCGCTGCGCAGAAGAGTCACTTTGCGCTTTACCACATGGGTGTTTACGCACGTAAAGATTTGCTGGACTGGTTTACTGCGGAATATGAAGCACGTTACCACCGAAAACCCGACATGGGCAAAAGCTGTATCCGCATGAAGAAATACGACAACTTGCCACTGGACCTGATTGGCGACCTATGCAGCAAGATGAAGCCGCAGGATTGGATTTCCTGTTATGAAGCGGCCTTCAGAAGCCGTAAATAACTGTTGAGGAGCTCAGGACTAAGGCTGTTGCTCTCCTTCCAGCGCATCGCTCCAGCTTTTGGGTGTTGCTGCAACGTTCGATGCCTGACCTTTGGAAGCCGCTTTACCTGTTTTTT
The DNA here is from genome assembly GCA_039796915.1 of Bacteroidota bacterium. Taxonomy (GTDB): domain Bacteria; phylum Bacteroidota; class Bacteroidia; order NS11-12g; family UBA955; genus REEB481. Next base: position 12,241 of record JBDKIU010000137.1, read on the forward strand.
TGGTTTTGGCAGAAGTCTGAGGGCTTGCTGCTGACTGCAGCACAGGAGCGTTTCCGGAAACATGCCCGGGTTGAAAATGGTTCTTCTCGCGAAGTTCCTGCAAAACCTGAAAAGCCCTTTCACCCAAACACTCCTTCAGTGCGGCTTCACGACGCAACACGTACCGCTTTTGGTCCTGGAAGCGCTTGCTGCTGTCTGCATCAGCTGCCAGGGAAAAAGAGTCCAGAAATTGCCTGTTCAATTCCAGCAAACACTGAATACGTTCACTTTCCAGCCCCTGAATATGGTTGTACATCCATTCAACATTCGCTTTTGCACGGGCTTCTGTTCCCGGCTTTTGAACTTCAGCCTGCGGATGGGCGGGCACTGGCGGAACCGCTACAGGAACAACATCATCCTGCGCATAGGCAGAACCCGTTCCGAGTAAAATCAATAAGGCGAAAAGGCTTTGCTTCATAAAGCAAGTATAGCACATGAGGTCAATATGCCATTCATTCGCCGGCAATGGCGGTTCTGAGCATAAATGTCAATGGTTGTCTGAGCCGGCGGCTCCAGTAATACTCGTTGTGCGCGTCTCCTTCAAAATAAAGACTCTGCCACTGATCGCCGTGGAGTTTTCGGCTCAGAATCCGATGGGCTCTTTGTTGCCACGCGGGGTACAGGCTGTCCAGGGTCTGATTGCCACAGTCGAAGTAGATATGGCTGTTCGCCCTGCGCAGGCTTGCGCCTTTTTTTCGGAGATAATGCAGAAACATCGCTGGAATTTCCTGACGAACGAAGCCGATGCTTCCGGGCCAATGCGTGGAAAGGCAGGCAGCGGCACCAAAAACTTGCGGGTATTCGCAGATGGCATACATGGAAATCAGGCCGCCAAAGCTCGAACCTGCGACCATGGTATGTTCTCTGTCGGGAAAGGTGCGAAACTTCTGGTCGATGAGTGGTTTCAGCTGTTGTACCAGAAAGCTCAGGTAGGCATCTGAAATTGGAGCACCGCCAAATTGCCGGTGAATGCTGTCGCGGATGTCTTTGGGAAGCGCTGCGTAGCACGACTGCGGTCCATATTCCCTGCGTCTTTGCGGGCTGTTCCAAATGCCAACAACAATACAGGCCGGAAGCTGCCCAGTGCTCAGGGTATCATCGATGTTCCAGGCATTACCCCCAAAAGCCAGCTGCGGGTCATAAAGGTTTTGTCCGTCGTGCATGTACAGCACCGGATAGCGTCGTTGGGAATCCAGCGCATAATCCGGAGGCAGCCAGACATCAACAGGCCGGGGCAGTAAATCCGGCCCACCCATGGAATCCAAACGGACGATGGTTCCGTGGGCAACCTGAGGAACAGCCTGCCCGCGCAAGTTTTGTCCTTCCGGAATTCCTGCCAGGAACATGAGCAGGCATATGCAGCGTCGGGTTGATATTTTGGTCATGCGTGATTAAGGAATGATTAAGGTCAGTTGGAAATTCATTTCCACTGCCTAAACTTGACGCACAAGTTAGCGCGATGAAACGAAAACTATTAACACTTCTTGCCACTCTTTCGGCAACAGCAGGACTTTGGGGGCAAGCTCCTTCAGGCTTTAACTATCAGGCAGCCATGCGAAACAGTTCCGGTTTGCCATTGGCAAGTCAGAATGTGAGTTTGCGATTTACCATCCGCGATGGCGGGGTAGCGGGTTCTATTCTTTTCCAGGAAACCCACAACAAAACCACCAATGCGCAGGGCATGATTTCCTGCATTGTGGGCGGAGGCAGTTTGCTGCAGGGCGCATATCCCACAGGTGTTCAATGGGGCACCGGCGTGAAGTTTCTTCAGGTAGAAGCGGACGCGGCTGGAGGTTCTTCCTATACTGAAATCAGCAATACCCAGCTGATGTCTGTTCCATACAGCAATTTCGCTGGCTCAGCGGCTGCATTGTCGCCCTCGGCCAGCATTTCTCCGGGTCAGATTCAGGCCGGAGGCGCTACCAACGGACAAGTATTGAAATGGAATGGCAGCGCCTGGGTACCGGGCAGCGCCGGCGGAACGTCAGGCACTGTGGCGCTTACGCAGCTGGAACAGGGATCGGCAACCAATGGACAGATCATCCGCTGGAATGGCACCAACTGGGTTCCTTCCAATGACGGTCCCAACAGCCTGGCGCCATCCCAGCTTACCCAGGACGGCGCAGCCAACGGGCAGGTGCTGAAATGGAACGGAACCAACTGGGTTCCTTCTACGGTTAGCATGACCAGCCTGGCACCATCGCAGCTCACCTCTGACGGCGCCAGCAACGGTCAGGTACTGAAATGGAACGGAACCAACTGGGTTCCTTCTACCGACGGCCCAACTTCTTTTAATCCTTCACAAATTACTGCCGGAGGCGCCAACAACGGTCAGGTGCTGAAATGGAACGGAACCAACTGGGTTCCTTCAGCAGATGACAATACCGTGCTGACAGGCGGAACAGGTATCACGCTGAGCAGTGGCGCCATCAACAGCGTATGGACCAGCAGCGGCAGCAACATCCACAACAACAATACAGGAAATGTGGGTATTGGAACCACAGCTCCGGCTACTGCACTGGATGTTTATCAGTCCACGGGCAATGCTGAAATGCGCGCCCAGACAGCAGCTTCTACAGGTCATGCCGGCCTGAAGTTGGGTGGCTCCGGCGCGGTGATGGATCTGTTTCGCTATGGATCATCGGCCACCGGAACAGTGGCAGGATGGCCCGGCAAGGATTTGGGCATCCTGAACAACAGCAATGCCGGTTCATTGATCCTCAATACTGCCGATTCCATTGGCTTTGCCACCGGCGCCACAGAGCGCATGCGCATCACGTCGCGCGGTGTTTCTATCGGCGGAACATTTCCTCAGGGGAAATTTCATGTGATGGGCAATGGCCGCAGCATTATCGACATTCCGCAATCCGCTTACTACTTCAGCACGCCCGTATATGGCGTAGGTGATACCACCGCAACAGGTGTGGCCATGCCAGGTCTTTTAGGTTACGGCAGAGGTTCTGCTTCGTTTAACGCCGGTGTGGCCGGTATTGCCGGAAACTCCGGTACGTTTAACGTGGGCGCCTTATTTGAATCAACAGCTCCGGGCCTTACCGGAAAAAGGAACTACGGCATTTACAATTCCGTGACCAGCGGTTATGTGTTTGGCGTGGGCATGTTTACAGGAATGACAGCGACCACCAATTCAACCAATGGCAACTACGGATTGTACACTGCCATTTCCGGCAGCGCAGCTGCAGCAAGCATGGCCGGGTATTTTGATGCTTCACCAACGAATTCTTCCGCCAGCAATTATGGCGTTTACGCCTCTGCAGCAAATGGCGCAACCAACTACGCCGGCTATTTCAGTGGCAACGTAACTGTTACAGGAACCCTGAGCAAATCCGGCGGTACCTTCCAGATTGACCACCCACAGGATCCGGAGAACAAATACCTTATCCACAGCTTTGTGGAAAGCCCGGATATGATGAACATCTACAACGGAAACATCACCACTGATGCGCAGGGCTTTGCCACCGTTCAGCTGCCCGACTACTTCGAATCGCTGAACATGGAGTTCCGCTATCAGCTTACGGTGGTTGGTCCTGATTTCGCGCAGGCGATTGTGAGCGAAAAGATTGACGGCAACCAATTTAAAATCCGTACCGATAAGCCGAATACCGAAGTGAGCTGGCAAGTGACCGGCGTGCGTAATGACCCCTGGGCGAAGGCGAACAGGTTCATTCCTGAGCGCGCCAAAGAACCCAATGCACGCGGCAAATATTTGCATCCTGAACTGTACGGACAGCCTGTAAACAAAGGCATCCACTACCAGAACAGGGATGGAATTGCGGCTCCTGCAACTAAAATCGCACACTGATGAAAACGGTTTTATTGTTGTGCGCTGCGATGCTTGCAATCCCTGTTGCAAAGGCGCAGGTGCTGGAACGTCATGTTATTGCCAGCGGGGGCTCGGGCTTTTCCGGAACCCTTCAGGTTGACTGGACCATTGGTGAAACGGTGGTTCAGACGGCAACTGCCGCCGGCGTGTTGTATCAACAAGGGTATCAACAGCCTGTAACCCAATCCGGTTCGGGATTAAGTTCTTTATCTGACCTGGGAATTATGCTATTCCCCAATCCCAGCAACAGCACGGTGTTTTTGCAATGGGAAGGGATGAAAGAATCTTATACGGTTCAGGTGTACAACATGCTTGGAGTAGCAGTTCACCAACAGGAATGGCTTCCCGGCAGGCCTTGTGCCATGGACTTAAAATCGCTTCCGCCCGGAACTTATCAGGTGGAAGTGCTTGGAAAGTTGTTGCGCGTTCAGGGCAAGATTGTTCGCTTGTAAACGACGGCGCATCCCTAACAAAAAAACCGGCTCAAGGCCGGTTTTTTTGTTATCGGGCCTGCTTCTTCATCAGGGAATCAATCAGCGCAGCCTGACTGTTCAACAGGTTGTTGAGGGTTTTGATCTGATCCACCAGCAAGCGTCGTTCTTCTTCATTCAGCGTGTAGTTGTGTACAATGCCGTTGGGTGCGGAGCTGTTCATGGTGTTGATGTTGTACACAATGCTGTCGTCATACCGCAGAATGTCCATTGCAGACACATCCAGGGCGCGGGCTATTTTTTCCAGTCGGTCCAAAGACAGGGAGGTTTCTCCTCGTTCAATGCGACCATAACCGCCGGTGCTCAGGCCAAGTTCGCGCGCCACGCTTTCCTGCTTCATGCCCTTCATCTCCCGGATACGCTTCACTTTATCTCCTAATTTAACATAAGCCACTTGTTTTAAAAGGTCATCTTGAGTTGTTTCCATAAACACAAATATATCTACAGTGCATGATTGCACAATTACTCCCGTCAACTTTTGCGCGGGTCGGTGCAGGCCTGGAAACCAGTCCTGGCAGGGGCGTAATCAATAGGCCAAAACCGGACTGAGCCAGCGCTCTGCTTCTTCCAGCGACCATCCTTTGCGGCGGGCATAATCCTGAACCTGGTCTTTGCCAATTTTACCCAGGCCAAAATAGCGTGCTTCCGGATGTGCGAAATACCAGCCGCTTACCGAAGCTGCAGGCATCATGGCCATGCTTTCCGTAAGCTGGATACCGCAGTTTTCGGTTGCTTGTAAGAGGGAAAACAGGGTACTCTTTTCGGTGTGTTCGGGGCAGGCAGGATATCCGGGTGCGGGACGAATGCCGCGGTAGTGTTCTCTGATGAGCTCCACGTTGTTCAGCTGTTCCTCAGGTGCATACGCCCAGAACTCCTTCCGCACGCGGCGGTGCAGGGTTTCGGCAAAGCTCTCCGCCAATCGATCGGCAATGGCTTTGGCCAGGATGCTGTGGTAATCGTCGTGGTCTGCTTCATAAGCCGCAACCATTTTTTCCAGACCGATGCCGGCAGTCACGGCAAAGCCGCCGAGGTAATCACCTTCCGGTGAAATGAAATCAGCCAGGCTGAGGTTGGGAACGCCGGCGCTCATTTTGCGCTGCTGGCGCAGGAAATGAAAATCGGCAAGTTTTTGCTTGGGATTGTTGGCGCTGAAAATCGTTACATCTTCGCCATTGCGCTTCGCAGGCAGGATGAAGAAACAGCCATGCGCCCGCAGCTTTTGATGGCTGATGATGTCGTCGAGCATGCGGTTGGCATCTTCAAACAAGCGACTGGCCTCCGTGCCAACCACCGGATCGGTCAGTATTTCGGGATATTTCCCGGCCAGTTCCCAGGTTTGGAAGAATGGAGTCCAGTCAATGGTTTCGCGCAGTTCTTCCAAAGGATAATCCAGGAACACTTTGTTGCCTGTGAAGGCGGGAACGGCAATTTCCTGCGGGCCGAAGTTGGCCTGAAGGGCTTGGGCCCTGGCCGCGTCAAAGGTCAGCAGGTTTTTGTCGTCCTGCCTGCGTGCATGTTCTTCAGCCAGTTTGGTGTATTCGTTTTTGATGTTTTGGGAGAAGCCGGAAGCGTGTTCATCGCTCAGCAGATTGCCGGCAACGGGAACACTGCGGCTGGCATCCAGCACATGAACTACCGGGCCGCTGTATTTCGGTGCAATTTTTACTGCGGTATGCACCCTGCTGGTAGTAGCTCCGCCAATGAGCAGCGGCTGCTTCATGCCCAGACGTTCCATTTCCGAGGCCACATAAACCATTTCGTCCAGGCTGGGCGTAATCAGCCCGCTCAGTCCGATCAGGTCGGCGCCCCAATCGCGGGCCTCCTGCAGGATGCGCTCTGCAGGAACCATCACGCCGATGTCTTTGATTTCGTAATTGTTGCAGGCCAGCACCACGCCCACGATGTTTTTGCCGATGTCGTGTACATCGCCTTTCACCGTAGCCAATAAGATTTTTCCTTTTCCTTTGGCTGCGGTTCCGGTTTCTGCCATGGCTGCGTCTTTGGCAGCCTGCAGGAACGGTTCCAGATAGGCTACGGCTTTCTTCATCACCCGGGCGCTTTTCACCACCTGCGGAAGGAACATTTTTCCTGCGCCAAACAGGTCGCCGACCACATTCATGCCGTCCATCAGCGGACCTTCAATCACCTGCAGCGGTGCGCCGTACTTCTGACGCGCTTCTTCGGTATCGTCGGCCACAAAAGCGTCAATGCCTTTGATCAGGGCATGTTTCAGGCGCTCTTCCACCGGAGTATTGCGCCAGGCCAGGTCTTCGGTTTTTTCTTCTTTCTTTCCTTTGAAAGCATCGGCAAGGCCCACCAGCCGTTCAGTAGCATCGGGTTTGCGGTTCAGCAGCACATCTTCTACCGCTTCCAGCAGGTTTTTGGGAATTTCTTCATACACCTCAATCATGCCCGCATTCACAATGCCCATGTCGAGGCCGGCCCGGATGGCATGATACAAGAATGCACTGTGCATGGCTTCACGCACTACATCATTGCCGCGGAAGCTGAAGGAAATGTTGGAAACACCTCCGGAAACACGCGCATAAGGCAGGTTCTGCTTGATCCAGGAAGTTGCACGGATAAAGTCAACAGCATAGTTGTTGTGCTCTTCAATTCCTGTGGCAACGGTCAGGATGTTCGGGTCGAAAATGATGTCCCAGGCGGGGAACTGAATTTTTTCCGTGAGGATTTTATAGCTGCGTTCGCAGATGGCGATGCGGCGTTCATAGCTGTCGGCCTGTCCCTGTTCGTCGAAGGCCATTACCACCACGGCAGCTCCGTAACGGCGAATCAGGTTGGCCCTGCGGATGAACTCAGCTTCACCGTCTTTCAGGCTGATGGAGTTTACAATGCCCTTGCCCTGCAGGCATTTCAGGCCGGCTTCGAGTACTTCCCACTTAGAACTGTCAATCATTACCGGAACCCTGCTGATGTCAGGTTCTGCGGCCATCAGGTTGAGGAAGGTGGTCATGGCCTGCACGCCGTCAAGCATGCCTTCATCCATGTTCACGTCAATCACCTGCGCGCCGTTTTCCACCTGCTGCCGTGCCACATCCAGCGCCGCATTGTAGTCGCCGGCAAGAATCAGCTTGGCAAACTTGCGGCTGCCGGTAACGTTGGTGCGTTCTCCAATATTGACAAAATTGGTTTGAGGCGTGAGTACAAAAGGTTCAAGCCCACTGAGACGTAAATAAGGATGAATGATGTGTTGATTCGGTGAAGTATCCATGCCGGGGGTCAAAGTTCGGGATTAATGAGACATCTTGTCCATTCCCGATTACGCGGCGGCTTTTGTACTTTCGCACACAAACTATTTGACACTATTTTCATTATGAGCTGTTCCTCATGTGGTACCAAAGGAGGCGGCTGTTCGCCCAAAGGTTGTCGGAATAACGGCACCTGCGGCACGGATGGCTGCAATAAATTAAATGTGTACGATTGGCTGAAGGACATGGAACTTCCCGAAGACTATGTTCCATTCAACATCGTAGAAGTGCGCTTTAAAGGAAGCCGCAAGGAGTTTTACCGAAATGTAGATCAACTGCCTTTATACACCGGTGATTATGTGGTGGTGGAAGGCGCGCATGGGTATGACATCGGCATGGTTTCCCTGAAAGGCGAACTGGTGCGGCTTCAGCTGAAAAAGTACGGCGTGGAAGAAAATCATCCTGAAATGCGCAACATCCTTCGTGTTCCCGGGGAACGCGAGCTGGAGCGCTACAAGGAATTGAAGGACAGGGAAAACGAAACCCTGGAAACTGCCCGTGGCATCAGTATGGAACTGAAGCTGGCCATGAAAATCAGCGACATGGAGTTTCAGGCCGACGGGAAAAAGGCTACGTTCTTCTATACCGCAGAGCAAAGGGTGGATTTCCGTGAGTTGATCCGTCGTTATGCGGAAACCTTTAAGGTGAAGATTGAAATGCGCCACATCGGCTACCGTCAGGAAGCGTCCCGGCTGGGTGGCGTTGGCTCCTGTGGCAGGGAATTGTGTTGCAGCACCTGGCTCACCGATTTCCGCCAGGTAAACGTTACGGCAGCGCGCTACCAAAACCTGAGCATCAACACGCTGAAACTCAGCGGACAGTGCGGCAGGCTGAAATGTTGCCTCAACTTTGAGCTGGATAACTACATGGAGGCGCTCAGCGAGTTCCCCAAAGCAAAAACCATCCGTCTGGATACGGTAAACGGCCTCGCCCTTTCGCAAAAAACGGATGTGTTGAAACGCATGATCTGGTTCTGTTATGAAGAAGATCAAAACTGGGTGGCATTGCCCGTGCAACAGGTTCGCGAACTGATGGAAGCCAACGGCAGAGGCGAAAAGGTTGCGGCCCTCAGCGACCTCGCGCCAGCAGCAGCCATTCTGGAGCGTGTGACCACCGAAGAACGTCTCGCAGAAGACGATGATGCCGCGCTGGAAAAAGCCGTGCGCGAGCAGCTTTCCCGCAAGGAAAAAGATAAAAAAGGACCTCGACAGCGTGGTGGCGACCGTGGCCAAAACCGTGGCCCTCAGCAACGGGAAGGTGATAAATCGCGCGGTACCGGAACACAAAATCGACCTGCACGCAACGAGCAGCGCCCGCCACGCCCGGACAATCGTCCGCCGCGGAACGAGCAACAGCGTCCGCCAGGTGCCGACAACCGCCCACCGCGGAACGAACAGCGCCCGCCACGCCCCGATAACCGTCCGCCACGGAACGAACAACGCCCGCCACGCCCGGACAACCGCCCGCCGAGGAACGAGCAGCGCCCGCCACGCACGGACAACCGCCCGCCGAGGAACGAGCAGCGCCCGCCACGCACGGACAACCGTCCGCCGCGGAACGAAGGCCCGAAAAATCCTGAGTCATGAGCCGCGGCGCAGTGGTGATCAGCGGCGCCGGCAGCGGCATCGGCAGAGCCATGGCGCAGCAGCTGGCCAAAGAAGGCTGGCAGTGTTTGTTGCTGGGCAGACGTGAGGATGCGCTGCAGGAAACTTTATCGTTGTTGGAAGGCAGCGGTCACGCGCTGGCCAGTGCGGATGTGCGCAACCGTGCATCCATGCAGCAACTTGCCGAACAGTGGTCCGGGTTTCCCATCCGCGCTGTCATCGCCAACGCCGGATTGGGCGGCGAGAACCATTACGGTCCGGAAGATCGCTGGGACGACATCATCAGTACCAATCTTGGCGGTACGTATGAACTGGTTCAGGCTTTTCTGCCCCAGATGCAATCAACACCGGAACAGCCGGCGTACGTGCTTATCACAAGCAGCGTGCTGGCGCGTTTGGGCGTGGCCGGATATACGGCGTATTGCGCCAGCAAAGCAGGACTTCTGGGTTTGATGCGCAGTTGGGCGGTGGAACTGGCACCTCGTAACATTCTGGTGAACGCTATTTGTCCGGGTTGGGTAGCCACCGACATGTCGCGCGAGGGCATGGAAGGATTGGCAGCGCATCTGGGTATTACAGTTGAAGCCTTCCACGATTTGGCCATGAAATCTGTGCCTTTGGGCAAAATGAGTCAGCCGGAAGAAATCGCAGAACTCACGGCCTACCTGCTCAGGCAGCGCAGCATCACCGGACAGGCGCTGGACATCAACGGCGGCAGTGTGATGAACAGTTAGAAACACTAAACTCCGCAGGCTTCTTATCCTTGATGTTTCAATTTTGGAAAAAACAACTGCTCCTTGTTGCATTTCTGATACAAGCAGCGACTACAGGAGCACAGGCCAAGATCGAACTTTCAGAAGTTTTTCAGTGCGATTACCCACAAAGGATTACGGCCATGATTCGGTGGTTTCACGGCCAGCTTCGAAACCAGGATGGCAGTTTTAAATCAAGTGATTTACAGGAGCGCAAGTCGATAATAGAGAAGTTTGCCAAAGCAGCAATTCAGGCGGGCGATCAAAAAGCAGCACTTTTTGCAAAGGTTACGTTCCATTCACATCTGCTTCAATACTCCAGGCTTTCTGAAGAAGAGGCCGTAGCTAATACCGAAAGGATCGCAAAAGAAGGGGCAGGGCTGGGATTCAAATATGCTGAAATTCAGTCCTATCAGGATTTGTCCTTCTATTTTGGCAGTAAAAAGCAACTTGGGAAGCAGATGTATTATGCCATAAAAGCTTTCGAATTATATAAAAATATTCATGTAGATGAATATCCATATAAAAAGTATGCTTTCTACACGCTGGCATTGGAATATTCAAAGCTGGCTTCTCCACGCACAGCGATGAAATATGCATTGCTTGCTTCAGCAGTAAAGGGTACAGAATTAGAACGTATTTATTTGAATCAGTTGCTGGGTGTTTTATATCGGGATGAGGCTCAGTGGGAAAAGGCACAAAGGTGTTTTGAAGAAAACAGGACGCTTGCCGGACGTTTAGGTTATTCAGGCTGGCAGGCGATTTCGAACGGACATATTGGGATGGTGCTTGCCTGCAGGGGAATGGATGTTCAGGCCCAAAAATACTTACAAGAAGCAGCCGACAGTTGTACGAAGTATGGGATTATTGATAATGCCATTCTATTTAAACTGGAGCAGGCCTCATTGTTGCGAAAAAAATCCGCGGCAAATGCATTGAGGTATTTGAATTCTGAGGTGTTTAAACAGCAAATAAATTTGGCCGGAACAGCGGAGCATAAGGAGTTGTTCTTCAAAATAGCGGCTTCCTGCTCCAGAGAATCAGGTAATCTCAAAGCGGCCCTGATGTTCACAGATTCATTTAATTATTATAGTGATTTGGCAGAAAAGAAACGCGACCTGGCAGATGTCAGTAAAGCTCAAATGCAGCTTGAACAGGAGCGCTACAGATTTATACTCCATGAGCAAGAATTAAAGCATAGGAATAAAAATATTTTATGGGGTTCTGCTATTCTCATCTTAGCACTAGTTCTGTCGTCTGCACTAGTATTTATATTCAAACAAAAACAGCGCGCCGTGCAAGGAAAACGCTTGTCAGAGCTTGAGCGGGAAAAAGTTCAACTGGAGATGGAAGCAATCCGACTTCGTATGAATGAACTGATGCTGCTCATGCAGCAAAGAAATCTTGAATTGGCGCAACTGAAAAAGGATAGCTTATGGGAGCTGCAGACGAAATCTGAGGACCCTGATTTGCTTCCAAGAGAGCGTTTGCGGGGCTCGCGAATCATTACTGAAGATGATTGGCAGCGTTTTATGGCATTATTTGAAACGACCTATGAAGGGTATCTTCACAAGGTGACCATGCTTATTCCGGAAATTACGCCTGCAGAACTCAGGTATTTGGCCCTCAACAGGTTACATCTGAGCAATAAAGAAATTGCCGATATGCTGGGTGTGGGAGCATCGGCCGTGCGTTCTACAAAGTCGAGATTGCGCAAAAAGCTGCCTCCTGATTTTTTTGGGTAGCGTTCATGCAGATGCTTTAATTGCAACAAAATTGCAACGCTGCACCTTGGGCAATTTCTGTGGCAATCCTGAACATTTGTGATATGAGTAGCATAAAAAACAGCCTGACAATTACTGCTATTTTGCTTGGTTTTGGACTTTATGCCCAACCACCGGCAGGATCCGTGCCCGCAAAACCAAATACCATTTACTATGCCGGAGGAAGTTGCACCTTTTATGACGCCTCAAACAATGTATTGTTAACGGTAGATGCAACCGAAGCTTCCTGGTCTGCAAGTCCCGCAAAAGCGGCGTGGGTATTGGTGAATCCGGTAAGCGGAGGCTATTATGAGTTCCCGAATTATTCCGCCAATCAGCCCACGTGTAACATGAGGCAGTACATCCAGGCATTCTGGAATGCCGATACCATTTTTAATGAACTGGTGCTGCTGAATGGGGTGAATGCCAAAGCAAACCTCATGTTTAAGCCGGCCAAGGTGCTCTCAGTGACGAATTACGATTTTTCACAAACCTTCATTTCCGGCAAAGACTACACGGTGAACGGAAGAGTTATTACACAGTTAAGCACGGCGGTTTCTGCAACGGTGGAATTGAAGCTGGGCCAAAATAAACTCATGAATACCAAGCCCACCTCATGGACCTGTGTTACCTATATCCCAGACCGCAGCGACTGGACGGGGAGTGCATTGTTGGCCTCCAAAGGCAATTTGTTGCCCAAAACCATGGCAAAGCTGAAGGCTAAACAAGCACTTGTTGTGCAGGCCTACGGTATGAGCATCACGGCCGGTCTGAATGTGAGTGGTTTCGCCGGAGATACCAAGAATTTTCCGGTAACCAAGCCATACATGCATAGCTATATTGACTTATTTTGTGATGAGTTGAGCCGGAAATATGGTTCGGCTATTACGAATATTAATGGTTCTTGTGGTGGTAAAACAGCCGCATGGGTGGACCAATACTGCAAAGCCATGGTGAATCCCAATAAACCGGATTTGGTGTTATTGGATATGGGAATGAATGATATCTGGTTTACCAGTAATACCGCTTTTCGCAACAGCATGGCCTCTGCCATCCAAAAAATCAAAGCCGACTGCCCCGATGCCGAATTTATAGTCATTGGAAATATGTTGCCGGATGTGACGGGCACCGGCGCACCTTTAAATGGTGCCACAGCCATGTATGGTTTTCTGAATGAATTGAAATCATTGGAAACTTCAGGTGTCGCCCTATTTGATATGACCACCCTCAGCGATACCATTTACCGTCGAAAAGGGGTCATTCACTGTACTTCAAATGCGCTGCATCCAAATGATTATTTGGCAAGGTGGTATGCTCATGGATTGATTCATTTAATGAGCGAACCCAGTGCCGTGGGGAGTAAAACGTATTATGTGAATACAACTGGTAATAATACAGATGGTTTATCGCTGGCCACTGCCTGGACTTCTTTGGACAAGGTGAATGCAGCAACTTTTAATCCCGGAGACAAGATTCTGTTTGAAGGAGGAAAAACGTTCACAGGCAACATCCAAATTGATCAGAATGATGGCAATGACCCATCAAAACCCATTGAGTTTGCCACTTATGGCACGGGAAAAGCTACGATAAAAACAACTTCGACGGCACTTTGCGGATTCAAGGCCTCAAATACACAAGGGATCATCATTCGTAATCTGATCTTCTCAGGGCCGGGGAATGGAATCCAAAAAAATGTGGATGGTATTCAATGCTATACCAATAAATCGTCGGGATATCTGAGCAATATTCAAATCAGGCAGGTGGAAGTAAGTGGTTTTGGTTTTTGTGGCATTCAATTCATGTCGGAATGGAATACCTCCGTTAAAGGGGGATTCAGCAATGTATTCATAGACAGCTGTTCGGTGCATCACTGCCGGGAAAATGGAATAGTGAGTATTGGATATGATGACCAAACGGTGAGGTACTATCAACATTTCAATTTCCGCATCACCAATACCAAAGTGTTTAATATTACGGGTTATGCTGCGGCCACCCACAAAGGCAGTGGTATTGTATTGTCGCAAGTAGATTCGGCCTTGATAGAACGTTGTGAGGCGTATGAAAACGGCGGTGGAAATACGGCTTGCGGTGGTCCGGGAGGCATTTGGGTCTGGTCTGCGAATCGCGTTACCATCCAATATTGCGAAAGTCATCATAATCGATCCGGTTCCGGGTCCGGTTGTGACGGGTTGGGCTTTGATTTGGATGGAGGCGTTACCAATTCGTGCCTACAGTACAACTTCGCCCATGATAACGATGGCGCCGGTTTCCTATTGGGCAATTTCCCCGGTGCGCGCCCCTGGGGGAATAATGTTGTGCGGTACAATATCAGCGTGAATGACGCCCGAACGAACAACAGTCCGATTACACTTTTTACCGCACCTGCAACATCTTGGGATGGAATGAAGTTCTATCATAATACGGTGCATGTGACCCCTTCGGTCCTGAATAAAACGCCTGAGTTTTCTGTTTTTCAAATGACGGACTACGGTAGTTCAATGGCCAATGTAGCCTGCTATAACAACATATTTTCGAGCGCCGGAGGTATCAGGATGATTCATGTTCCTGCAGTATTCACAAGCCAAAATCCAAAGTTTATTGGCAACCTATATTGGGGGAACGGAAGTGCCGCAGGCTTTTTTTATGGTGGAGTAAGGAATTCTCTGGCTGATTTTCGCAGTGCAGGTGTTTATTGTGAGAAAAATGGAACGGCAAACACCGGTCTGGAGGCCGATCCATTATTGACCAATATCAATAAGCAACCACTTACCATCGCGCCTATGGCACCTCAATTCCTGGATGCATTCCGTCTTCAAAACAACAGTCCGGCAATAAGCGCAGCCTTAGATTTGGTTGCTCTCGCAGGCATTTCTCCCGGAACACGGGATTTCTTTGGCAATTCCCTTCCTCAGGGGCTTTCGGCAGATATTGGCGCCCATGAAATGCCCATGGGTACTAATTTTGTGGACATCCAGGCCCGCGATCGTGGATTTGTCATTTATCCAAATCCGGTTCAGTCTGCGGCC